>NZ_JBFAJK010000055.1:0-33398 GCF_040655175.1 Micromonospora sp. NPDC050495
CGAAGGTGGTCAGCATGAGCCTCGGCGGCCCCGCCACCGACGGCACCGACCCGATGAGCCAGGCGGTCGACGACCTCACCGCCGAGACCGGCACCGAGCGAGCGCCACATCCGGACCACCTGCTGCCGGTCGTCGAAGACCCCGACCACCCGGTACCGGTCGCGGATCTCCCGCTCGTAGATCTCCCGCTTGACCACGGCGTCCTTGCGGTGGTCGCCGACCGCGCGCAGGTGCAGCGCCAGGTACGGCACCCGGACGTGCCGGGCCAGCCAGGCCTCCGTGTCGGCCCGGGCCGAGGCGTCCCGGCCCGAGCAGAACACCACCTCGTGCCCGGCCGCGTGCATGGCCCGCACCGCCGCGATCACCGCCTCGTTCGGCGCGTCCTCGCCCACCCGGCTCATGTCGTACGGGCTGCGGGAGACGGCCAGCGCCACCGTGCCGTCGATGTCCACCAGCACGATCGGCGGCGGCTCGGGGCGCGGCGGGTGGACGGTCGCCGGGCCGCCCGTGCCGGCCGTCGGCACCGGCAGCGGCAGCGGCCGGTTGGCCAGGTAGCGCTCGTGCAGCCGGCGGATCGCCGCCTCGCCGACCCGGTCCGCCTCCGGGCGTGCCGCGTCCCGGCGCAGGCACTCCGCCAGTGGCACGTCGGTGAAGTCGTGCACCTCGAACGCCGCGCCGAACCGTTCGGCCAGTTCGGCCCAGTCCCGCAGGGTGCGCGAGCGCAGGTTGGTGTCGTCCACGCAGACGCTCACCCGGGCGGCCAGCAGCGCCTCCACCTGCGCCCGCTGGACCCGGGTGACCTGGCCCTCCGCCCACTGGGTGAAGAGCCGTTCGCCGTGCAGCATCCGGCGCAGGTCGTCCCGGTTGACCCGGACCACGCCGGGCTGGAGCCGCCGGGCGAAGGTGGTCTTGCCGGAGGCGGGCAGCCCTCGGGTCGCGATCAGGCGGAACACGTCACACCTCCCGTTCGTCCCGTGCCGGGGCACCCCGGGTGACGAATGCCCGGGAGCCGGGCGGGAATGCGTGCCGGGAGGTGAGCGTTGCGCCTGCCGGACCTGCTGTGTGGGCCGCTCGTCGAGTCGACGGACGCCCGTGGCACACTGGTCAATCGGCCACCGGTTCCGGTTCACGCCCGAGTCCCGTCGCACGACGACGGGACGCCCGACGGCGACCCGGCGACCACCGACGAAAGGACCGAGGCGACATGAAGCCCAACATCCACCCGGAGTACGTGACCACCGAGGTCCGCTGCTCCTGCGGCAACTCCTTCACGACCCGCAGCACCGCCAAGGGCGGCGCCATCAGCGTCGAGACCTGCAGCGCCTGCCACCCGTTCTACACCGGTAAGCAGCGCGTGCTGGACACCGCCGGTCGGGTCGCGAAGTTCCAGCAGAAGTACGCCAAGGTTCAGGCCAAGAAGGCCAAGTAGCTCCGTCGACGACGCCCGTGTCCGGCTCCGTGCCGGACACGGGCGTTCGTCCGTTTCCGCCCGCCTGTTCCCGCCCACCACCCGGCCGTCGCCGAAGGAGCACCCGCAGCATGAGCAGTGAGCGCCTGGCCGCCCTTCTCGACGAGTACGCCGAGCTGGAGCGGCGGCTGGCCGACCCGGCCATCCACGCCGACCAGGGCACCGCCCGGCGGGTGGGCCGGCGCTACGCCGAGCTGGTCCCGCTGCACAAGGCCGCCGACGAGCTGGAGCAGGCCCGCGCCGACCTGGCCGCGGCCCGGGAGCTGGCCGCCGAGGACCCGGCGTTCGGCGGCGAGGCGGAGGCGCTGGCGGCGTCCCTGCCGGCGCTCGAGGAGCGGCTGGCGGAGCTGCTGATCCCGCGCGACCCGCACGACGCCAAGGACGTCATCGTCGAGATCAAGGCCGGCGAGGGCGGCGAGGAGTCGGCGCTCTTCGCCGGTGACCTGCTTCGGATGTACACCCGGTACGCCGAGCGGCACGGCTGGGTCACCGAGGTGATCGACGCCCAGGACTCCGACCTCGGCGGCGTCAAGGACGTCTCCCTGGCGATCAAGACCAAGGGGGTGCCGGAGGCCGGCAACGGCGTCTGGTCCCGGCTGAAGTGGGAGGGCGGCGTGCACCGGGTGCAGCGCGTCCCGGTCACCGAGTCGCAGGGCCGGATCCACACCAGCGCCGCCGGGGTGCTGGTGCTGCCCGAGGCCGAGGACGTCGACGTCACCGTCGACCCGAACGACCTGCGGATCGACGTGTTCCGCTCGTCCGGGCCCGGCGGGCAGTCGGTCAACACCACCGACTCGGCGGTCCGGATCACCCACGTACCGACCGGGATCGTGGTCTCCTGCCAGAACGAGAAGTCCCAGCTGCAGAACCGGGAGCAGGCCATGCGGATCCTGCGGGCCCGGCTGCTCGCGGCGGCCCAGGAGCAGGCCGACGCGGCCGCCTCGGACGCCCGCAAGGCGCAGGTACGCACGGTGGACCGGTCCGAGCGGATCCGCACCTACAACTTCCCGCAGAACCGGATCACCGATCACCGGATCGGCTACACCGCGTACAACCTGGATCTGGCCCTGGCCGGTGAGCTGGACGGCGTGCTCGACGCCCTGGCCGAGGCCGACCGCGCCGCCCGGCTGGCCGGCGAGACGGAGCTGAGCCGCCGCTGACCCGGGGCCGTCCCCCGGCCGGCGCGGACGCCCGGGCCCGCGCTCAGCTGGCGCGGAGGCGGTCCTTGGCCCGGAGCATCTCCCGGTCGGCCAGCTCGAACGCGGCGCCCAGCGCCTCCCGCACACTCACCCCGGAGCCGCCGCTCACCTCGGCGAAGCCGATGCTCACCCCGACCGGGGTGCCGGGCACCAGCGACTCCCAGTCCTCGGTCCGCACCGCGGCCTGGATCCGGCGGGCCACCTCGGCCGCCTCCGTCATGCCCGTCTCGGGCAGCACCACCACGAACTCGTCCCCGCCGTAGCGGGACACGAAGTCGCCGCGCCGCATCACCCGGTTGATCACCCCGGCGATCCGTTGCAGCACCAGGTCGCCGGAGTGGTGGCCGTGCCGGGTGTTGACCGCCTTGAAGCCGTCCAGGTCGCAGACGCCGATCACCACCCGGTCGCCGCGGGCCACCACCGCGCCGATGTAGCGCTCCAGCCGGCGCCGGTTGGGCAGCCCGGTCAGCGGGTCGGTCAGCGCCTCGCCCTCGTACCGGGCGGCCTCCCGGCGCATCTCCTCGTGGTCGATCCGGGCGGCGATGCCGTCGATGTAGACGTCGCGCAGCCGGTCGTTGCGCTGGGCCGCCAGCCGGAACGCGTGCCGGTCGGCCCGGTGCGCGGCGGCGTGGTCGCCGGCCCGGGCCAGCGCGATGCTGCGCAGCCGGGGCGCCTCGGCGGCGCCGAGCGTCTCGTCGGAGACCCCGATGGTGTCCAGCCGGGCGACCGCCTCGATCGGCCGCCCGTCCGCCACGGCCAGGCAGACCTGGCCGAGCTGGCGCAGGTCACGGGCGCGGGCGCTGTCGCCGCCGTGGGCCAGCAGCCGGGCCGGGTCGGCGTCGGTGCCGGACTCCGTCCGGTCACCCAGGGCGGCCCGCCGGGAGGCCGCGTACCCGTACGCGGCCAGGCTGCTGGGCCGCAGGTTGCCGGCCCGCCCGTCGCGCAGGAAGCGGCTCAGGTCGCCGGCCACGTCGCGCAGCACCCGCAGGCAGCCGTCGCTGTCGCCGTTGTGGTCCAGGGCGACCGCGTTGCGCAGCCGGATGCCCGGCGCGGCGAAGGTCTCCTCGGGGATGCCGGCGGTGAGCCCGACCTGGCGGGCCCGCTCGATCGCGCCGAGGGCGTGCCCGTGGAAGCTCAGGTAGGAGTAGGCCATCGCCAGGTCGTGCCAGCCCCAGGCGGTGTCCCGGTCCGGGTCGTCGTCGGCGGTGAGCGCCCGGGCCGCCTTGACCAGGTGGGTGACGCAGCGGTCCAGCGCCCCCTGGTGGTGCGCGGCGAGCGCGGCCAGCGCGTTGAGGTGCCCGTGCAGGTAGGGCTCGGAGAGGTCCCGGACGGCGGCGGAGGCCTCCTCGATGGCCCGGGTGAACTCGGCCGTCCGGCCGAGGTTGATCAGGGCGGAGAGGCGCTGGACCAGCGCGTCGGCCCGGGCGCACGGGTCGGTGGTGGTGCGGATGACCCGGTCCAGCAGGACGCACGCCTCCGCGGAGCGGCTCGCCTCCTGCAGGGCGCGCGCCCGGCGGAGGGCGTCAACCTGGTCAGCGACCCGGTCGAGCCAGCCCACTCGCGACCTCCCTGTCGGTGTGCCTCCGGCCGCACCCGCTCGTGCTGTGACCCGCGACGTTTCATGATTATGTCGTGACCTCCCTCCCGCAACACCCGTCCAAAGGGACAGAAGGCGAGCGACCCTCATTGGTGGTCGCCCGGGCCGCCCGGGCACTCGCCGCCGCGGGCGTCGAGGCGCCCCGGGCCGAGGCCGAGCAGCTGGCCGCGTACGTGCTGGACGTGCCGCGCGGCCGGCTGGCGCTGGCCGACGGGTTCAGCCCGGCGCAGCGCGACCGGCTGGCCGCCCTGGTCGAGCGGCGGTCCGCCCGGGAACCCCTCCAGCACCTCACCGGCACGGCCGGTTTCCGGCATCTGGAGCTGGCGGTCGGGCCGGGGGTCTTCGTGCCCCGCCCGGAGACCGAGTTGCTCGCCGGCTGGGGGATCGAGCAGGCCCGGCCGCTGGCCGCGCCCCTGGTCGTGGACCTGTGCAGCGGCTCCGGCGCGATCGCCCTGGCCGTCGCGCAGGAGCTGCCGGCGGCGCGGGTGGTGGCGGTGGAGCGGTCCCCGGCGGCGCTGGACTGGCTGCGCCGCAACGCCGCCGACCGGGCCGCCGCGGGGGACACCCCGATCGAGGTGGTCGCGGCCGACGTCACCGACCCGGACCTGCTCGCCGACCTGGTCGGGCGGGTCGACGTGCTGCTCTGCAACCCGCCGTACGTGCCGCGCGCGGTGGCCGTCCCGCCCGAGGTGGCCCGGCACGACCCCGACGAGGCGGTATTCGGCGGGGCGGACGGGCTGGCCGTGATCCGCCCGGTGCTGGCCCGGGCGGCCCAGTTGCTGCGCCCGGGTGGCGCGCTCGGCGTCGAGCACGACGACACGCACGGCGCGACGGTGCCCGCGCTGCTCGCCGCCGACGGCCGGTACGAGCGGGTCGAGGAGCATCGCGACCTGGCCGAGCGGGCCCGTTTCGCCACCGCGTCCCGCCGGGCGGACGGCCGGCACGCCGACCCCGCCCCGGCGTGGCAGACTGGCTCCTCGTGATGCTCTACGACTGTCGGTCCCTCGCCGACCGGGACCGCGGCATCGCCGCTGCGATCGAGGCGGTCAAGAACGGTGAGCTGGTCGTCCTGCCGACCGACACGGTCTACGGCATCGGCGCCGACGCCTTCACCCCGTACGCGGTGAAGGCGCTCGCGGACGCCAAGGGTGGCACCCGGCAGGCGCCCCCGGTGCTGATCGGGTCCCGGCACACCCTCGACGGCCTGGTCTTCTCGCTGCCCCGCTCGGCCCGTGAGCTGGTCGAGGCGTTCTGGCCGGGCGCGCTGACCATCGTGGTGGAGCACTCCCCGAGCCTGGCCTGGGACCTGGGCGACTCGTCCGGGACGGTGGCGGTCCGGATGCCGCTGCATCCGGTGGCGCTGGAGGTGCTCCGGGAGACCGGCCCGATGGCGGTGGCCTCGGCCAACAAGGTCGGCCAGCCGGCCGCGCTCACCGCCGAGGAGGCCCGCGACCAGCTCGGCTACGGCGTGCGGGCGTACCTGGAGGCCGGGCCGGCGCTGGATCCGGTGCCGAGCACCATCGTCGACCTCACCGGCGACGTGCCCCGGGTGCTGCGCCAGGGCGCGGTGTCGCTGGAGAAGCTGCGGGACGTGGTGCCGGACATCCTCGACGAGCGGGGGGTCTGAGTGCCGCCGTTCACCGTCCTGCACGTCTGCATGGGCAACATCTGCCGTTCCCCGATGGCCGAGCGGCTGCTGGTGCTGGCCGTGCGTGAGCGGCTGGGCCGGCTGGGGGTCGACGGGAGCGGCGCCGACGGGCTGGTGCACAGCCACAGCGCGGGCACCGGTGGCTGGCACGCCGGCGAGGAGATGAACCCGCCGGCGGCCCGGCAGGTCACCGCGCGCGGCGGCGACGTGGCCGGGTTCGCCGCCCGCAAGCTCCGGTCTGATCTGATCGACGCCGCCGACCTGGTCCTCACGGCGACCGCCGACCAGCAGGAGTACGTGGTGGCGCTGCGTCCGGACGCCGCCGCCCGCACCTTCGTGCTCGGTGAGTTCGGCCGGCTGCTGGGCGCGCTGTCGACGGACGGGCTGCCGCCGGCGGAGGCGACCCCGGAGGGGGTGTACGCCCGTGGCGTGGCCCTGGTGGCGGCGGCGGACGCGGCCCGCGAGGGGGCCGGCACGCTGCCCATCGATGACCTGGACGATCCGTGGGGGCGGGGCGACCAGTGCTTCAGCCGGGTGGCCGACGAGATCGAGGAGACGGTCCAGCCGCTGGCCGCCGCCCTGTTGCCCTGACGTTCATCCTTTCTCGCGAACTTCCTGCGCATTTGGCGGCGAAAGCCCTCATTGTGGTCATTCTGAACGGGTCCGTACGGCCGGCTCCTGCGGGGAGAGCTGATGAACCGGGCCCACCTGAACAAGCTGTTCACCGTTCTGCTCGCCGGCGTGCTCGCCGGCATGGCCCTCGCGGCGGCCGCCTTGCCGGCCGCGCTGGTCTTCGGGATCGGCTTCAAGAACCTGATGCCCTACGCCGCGCTGCCGGAGTCGCTGAAGGCGCCGGAACCGGCCCAGCGCTCCAACCTCTACGCCAGCGACGGCCGCACCCTGATCACCTCGTTCTACGTCGAGGACCGGGTGGACGTGCCGGTCGACGAGGTGGCGCCGGTGATGCGGCAGGCCATCGTGGCCGCCGAGGACGTCCGCTTCTACCAGCACCACGGCGTCGACGTGCGCGGCGTGGTGCGGGCCTTCACGGCCAACCGGCGGGAGGGCACCCGGCAGGGCGCCTCCACGCTGACCATGCAGTACGTCCGCAACGCGCTGGCCGGTGACCCCCGGCTGACCGAGAAGCAGCGGGCCCGGGCCACCGAGATCACCGCCGGCCGCAAGATCCGCGAGATGCGGTACGCGCTGGCCCTGGAACGCCGGCTGAGCAAGGACGAGATCCTCGGCCGCTACCTGAACATCGCCTACTTCGGCGCCGGGGCGTACGGCATCGCGGCGGCCAGCAAGCGCTACTTCTCCACCACGCCGGCCAAGCTCACGCTGGCCCAGGCGGCGCTGCTGGCCGGGCTGGTCCGCTCGCCCGACACCGACGACCCGATCAACGGCGACGCCGACGCGGCGCTGTCCCGCCGGGCGTACGTGCTGGACCGGATGGCGGAGACCGGGCAGGTGGACGCGGCCACCGTCGCCGCCGCGAAGGCCGAGCAGTTGCGGCTCACCCCGAGCGCCACGCCGAACGACTGCACCGCGGTGCCCGCCGCGCACAACGACTGGGGCTTCTTCTGCGACTGGTTCACCCAGTGGTGGAACGCCCAACCCGCGTTCGGCTCCTCGGTCGACGAGCGGCAGCGGACCCTGCGCCGGGGCGGCTGGAAGATCGTCTCCTCGCTCGACCCGGACGTGCAGGCCGAGGCGATCGATCAGGTGCTGCGGATCTACCCGAAGAGCAACGAGCGGGCCGCCCCGACCGCGGTGGTGCAGCCCGGCACCGGCCGGGTGCTGGCCATGGCGGTGAACCGGAACTACAGCGTCGCGGCCAACCCGGCCGGGCAGCAGAACTACCCGAACACCGTCAACCAACTGGTGGCCGGGGGCAACGGCATCGTCGGCTACCAGGCCGGGTCCACCTTCAAGCTCTTCGCCATGCTGGCCGCGCTGGAGTCCGGGCTGCCGCTGGCCACCGACTTCGACGCGCCGAGCGTCTACGTCACCCACTACCCGGTCGACGGCGGTCCGGCGAACTGCGGCGGCAACTGGTGCCCGGCCAACGCCAACCCCACCTGGATGGACGGGCGGCGCACCATGTGGAGCGCGTTCGGCCGGTCGGTGAACACCTACTTCGCCTGGCTCACCGAGCGGGTCGGCGCCGACCGGGTGGTGGAGATGGCCGAGCGGCTCGGCATCGTGCTGCGCGCACCCGACGACGCCCGGCTGGCCCGCGACGGTGCGAAGAACTGGGGGGCGTTCACCCTGGGCGTCGCGGCCACCACCCCGCTGGACCTGGCCAACGCGTACGCCACCGTGGCGGCCGAGGGCACCTGGTGCCGGCCCACGCCGATCGCCTCGATCACCGACAGCTCGGGCCGGACGGTGGCCGCCGGCGGCCCGGACTGCCGCCAGGTGATCGACACCGACGTGGCCCGGGCGGCGGCCGACGCGGCCCGCTGCCCGGTGGGCGGGCAGTCGATGTACCGGGGCTGCGACGGCGGCACCGCCGAGGAACTGGCGCCCGGGCTGCGCCGGCCGGTGGCCGGCAAGACCGGCAGCTCCGAGCAGAACGCCACCGAGACCGTGGTGGCCTTCACCCCGCAGCTCGCCGTCGCCACCATCGCCGCGAACCCGGACGACACCCGGGACGCGGTGGGCGGCGGCGTCCAGGTCCGGCAGATCGAGGCCGTCGGCCGCCTGCTCGGGTACGCCCTGCGCGACCAGCCGGCCCTGGACTTCGTCCCGCCCAGCCAGAGCGTGGCCCTGCGCCAGACCTCGCCCCGCACCGGCGACTGACCGCCCGGGGGAGGGCCGCGGCGGCGGGGGTCAGCGGGCGGGGTGGGTGGCGCCCCGGGCGATGTTGCGGGCCATGCCGCCGAAGACGACCGCGTGGAACGGGGCGACCGACTTCCAGTAGAGGTGGCCGGCCAGGCCGTGCGGGAGGAAGACGGCGCGCTGGATGTAGCGGCTGCCGCCGTCGCCGGCCGGCTCGGCCCGCATCTCCAGCCAGGCCCGGCCGGGCAGCCGCATCTCGGCGCGCAGCCGCAGCAGCTCACCGGGGACGATCTCCTCCACCCGCCAGAAGTCCAGCGCCTCGCCGACCTGGAGGTGGTGCGGGTCGCGCCGGCCCCGGCGCAGCCCCACCCCGCCGACCAGCCGGTCCAGCCAGCCCCGCACCGACCAGGCCAGCGGGAACGAGTACCAGCCGTGCTCGCCGCCGACGCCCTCGATGACCCGCCAGAGCGCCGCGGCCGGTGCGGCCACCGCGCGCTCCCGCAGGTCGGTGTACGCGCTGCCGCCGGACCACGCGGGGTCGCTGGGCAGCGGCTCGGCCGGGGCGTCCGGCCCGCTCGCCGTCGACCAGCGGGTCTCCACCTCGGCGTCGCGCACCTTGGCCAGCGCCAGGGCGACGGCCTGGTCGAAGTCGGTCAGCCCGCCGGGCGGGTCCGGCACGTACCGGGCGATGTCGTGTTCGTGGGCGATCGCCTCGTGGACCAGGCTCTCCACCAGCGGCCGGGCGATCGCGTTGGGCACCGGGGTGACCAGCCCGACCCAGAGCGAGGAGAGCGACGGGGTCAGCGCCCGCACCGGCACGATCATCCGCCGGGGGAGTCCGGCCACCCGCGCGTACCGCTGCATCATGTCGTGGAAGGTGAGCACGTCCGGCCCGCCGATGTCGAAGCCCCGGTTCACCTCGGGCGGCAGGTCCGCGCAGGCGACCAGGTAGCGCAGCACGTCGCGGACCGCGATCGGCTGGATCCGGTTGCGCACCCAGCGCGGGGTGACCATCGCCGGCAGCCGCTCGGTCAGGTAGCGCAGCATCTCGAACGAGGCGGAGCCGGACCCGATGATCACCGCGGCCCGGAGCACCGCGGTCGGCACCCCGCTGCCGAGCAGGATCCGGCCGACCTCGGCGCGCGAGCGCAGGTGCGGCGACGACACCTCGCGGTCCGCCGCCGGCTCCGGCCCGCCCAGGTAGACGATCCGGCGTACGCCCGCGGCGCGGGCGGCCGCCGCGAAGTTGGTCGCCGCCTCCCGGTCGGCCGCCTCGAAACCGGCCTGGCCGAGCGAGTGCACCAGGTAGTACGCCACGTCCACGTCGGCGAAGGCGGCCGGCAGCGTCGCCGGCTTCCGCAGGTCGCCCTCGGCGATCTCGGCCTGCCCCACCCATGGCACGTCCCGCAGCCGTCCCGCCTTGCGGGCCAGGCAGCGTACGGTGTGCCCCTCGGCGAGCAGTCGGGGCGCGAGCCGCCCGCCGATATAACCGGTGGCTCCGGTGACCAGGCATCTCACGGCCTCCAGTGTGCGGCTCCGTAGACTCCCTCGTTGTGGAGAACGCGAGGGAAACCTTCTGGGGGCCGGACTTCCAGCAGCTCAGCACCGTGGATCCGGAGATCGCCGGGGTGGTGCTGGGGGAGCTGGCGCGGTTGCGCGGCGGCCTGCAACTGATCGCCAGCGAGAACCTCACCTCGCCGGCGGTGCTGGCCGCGCTGGGCTCCACCCTGACCAACAAGTACGCCGAGGGCTACCCGGGCCGGCGCTACTACGGCGGCTGCGCCGAGGTGGACCGGGCCGAGGAGATCGGCATCGCCCGGGCGACGGAGCTCTTCGGCGCCGAGCACGCCAACCTCCAGCCGCACTCCGGGGCCAGCGCCAACCTGGCCGCGTACGCGGCCCTGGTGCAGCCGGGCGACACCGTGCTGGCGATGGACCTGCCGCACGGCGGTCACCTCACCCACGGCAGCCGGGTGAACTTCTCCGGCAAGTGGTTCCACCCGGTCGGCTACCCGGTCCGCCGGGACACCGAGCTGATCGACTACGACGAGGTCCGGGACCTGGCCCGGGCGCACCGGCCGAAGATGATCATTTGTGGTGCGACGGCGTACCCGCGGCTGATCGACTTCGCCCGATTCCGGGAGATCGCCGACGAGGTCGACGCGTACCTGATGGTGGACGCGGCGCACTTCATCGGGCTGGTCGCCGGCCGGGTCGTGCCCTCCCCGGTGCCGTACGCCGACGTGGTCACCTGCACCACCCACAAGGTGCTGCGCGGCCCGCGCGGCGGCATGATCCTCTGCCGGGAGTCGCTGGCGTCCCGGATCGACAAGGCGGTCTTCCCGTTCAGCCAGGGCGGCCCGCTGATGCACGCCGTGGCGGCCAAGGCGGTCGCCCTGCGCGAGGCCGCCCAGCCCGAGTTCCGGACGTACGCCGGCCAGGTGGTCAGCAACGCGCAGGCACTGGCCGACGGGCTGGCCGAGGAGGGGATGCGGCCGGTCTCCGGCGGCACCGACACCCACCTGGCCCTGATCGACCTGCGCGAGCTGGGCGTGACCGGCGCGGCCGCCGAGGCGCGCTGCGACGCCGCCGGGATCACCCTCAACAAGAACGCCATCCCGTACGACCCGCAGTCGCCGATGGTCGCCTCCGGCATCCGGGTGGGCACCCCGAGCGTCACCACCCAGGGCATGCGCGAGGGGGAGATGCGCCGGATCGCCGCGCTGATCGCCCGGGCGGTCCGGACCGATCCGGCATCCCCCGGCGGCGCGGACGAGCTGACCCGGGTCGCCGCCGACGTGACCGAGCTGGTCACCGCCTTCCCGGCGTACCCCCGTGGCTGAGCCGGGGACGCGCGCGGCGGAGGCGGCCGCGGACCGTGGCTGGCGGCTGCGCCACCTGCCGGTGCTGCTGGTGGCGTCGGTGCTGCTGGCGGCGCTCGCGGCGGTGGTCGGCGGGGTGACCCGCGGTCCGGCCGGCGCGCTGGGCGCGGCGGCCGGGGTGGCTCTCACCGCGGCCAGCTACACGCTCACCACCGTGGTGCTGGCCTGGGCGGACGCCCGCGACCCGCAGCTGGTGCTGCCGTTCGGCGTGGGCGTCTACGTCGCCAAGATGAGCCTGCTCGGCGCGGTGATGGTGCTGGTGGCGTCGACCGGCTGGTCGGGCCTCATCCCGCTCTGCCTGGGCATCGCGGCGGGCGTGGTGGTCTGGACCGGGGTGCACGTCTGGTGGCTCAGCACGGTCCACGCCCGACGGGTCCACAGCTGACCATCCCACCTTTCGGACGGCGCGCCGGTGTGTCCGCGATCGGTCATTCTCTCAGTGCCGACGGAGGAGTAGCGTGCCTCGAGACGACTTCGCCCGCCCGTGTCCCACACAACCAGGTTGTGCGGGGGGTGAGGCACAGCCTCGTCTCCTCGACTGATATCGTTCGCCCCGTCATGGCCGGTGACCAGAAACCCCCCAACACTGGCGGCTCGGGCGACGTTCCGTCCGGTGCCGGCCAGGGTTGGACCGCGCTCTCGTATCTCATCGGGGGCATGCTCGTCTGGGGTTTCATCGGCTGGCTGGTCGACCGTTGGCTCGATACCGGCGGCGTCGCCACCGGCATCGGGGTCGTGCTCGGCATGGCCGGGGGGATCATCCTGGTCGTCCGCCGACTGGGCACGCCTACTTAGGAAGGGACGCGGTGTTCGGACAGGCGAACGTCCTGGCAGCGGGCCAGGCGGAATTCCCACCCAGTGTGGAGGACTTCTACCTGCCCAGCATCCTGCCCTGGGGTGCGCACGACAACTACTGGTTCACCAAGATCACGGCCATGGTGTGGCTCGCCGTCGGCGTCCTGATCATCTTCTTCCTGGCCAGCTACCGGAACCCGAAGCTCGTCCCGACCAAGAAGCAGTGGTTCGCCGAGTCGATCTACGGCTTCGTGCGGAACAACATCGCGGTGGACATGATCGGGCACGCCGGGGTGCGGTTCGCGCCGTACTTCACCACGCTCTTCTGCTTCGTCCTGCTGACGAACGCGTTCGCGATCATCCCGTTCTTCCAGATCTCGCCGAACTCGCACATCGCCTTTCCGGCCTTCCTCGCCGTGATCAGCTACGTGCTGTTCAACTGGATCGGCATCCGGCACCACGGCTTCGTGAAGTACTTCAAGAACTCTCTGGTCCCGCCGGCGCCCTGGTACATCCTGCCGCTGCTGATCCCGATCGAGTTCTTCTCGACGTTCCTGGTCCGGCCGTTCTCGCTGGCCGTCCGTCTCTTCGCGAACATGTTCGCCGGCCACATGCTCCTGCTGGTCTTCACGCTCGGCGGGTTCGCCATGCTCAGCGCCAACGCCTGGCTGGCTCCGGTCTCGGTGCTGTCCTGGGTGATGACGATCGCGCTGACCTTCCTCGAGTTCCTGGTGATCTGTCTGCAGGCGTACGTCTTCACGGTGCTGACCGCCAGCTACGTGCAGGGCGCGCTCGCCGAAGAGCACTGATCCACTCTTTCGCACCAACCGTTGTCGTCCCGCGTGACCGTCACGCGTGATAACCAGGAGGAACCGCAATGAGCATCCTTGCCGAGGTAACGGGCAGCACCGCTGCCATCGGTTACGGCCTGGCCGCCATCGGCCCGGGCATCGGCGTGGGCCTGGTCTTCTCGGCCTACATCCAGTCGACCGCCCGCCAGCCGGAGTCGTCGCGGATGACCCTTCCGTACGTCTGGATCGGCTTCGCCGTGATCGAGGCGCTCGCGCTGCTGGGCATCGCCTTCGGCTTCATCTGGGCCGGCTGATCCACCCCCTCTGACCGGGAGGTTTCCCCATGTACTTCCTCGCCGCTGAGGGTGGTGAAAAGGCCGCCCACAACCCGATCATTCCCGCCTGGCAGGAGATCGTGGTCGGGGGCATCGCCTTCATCGTGCTCTGCTACGTGCTGATGAAGTTCGTCTTCCCGCGGATGGAGCAGACGTTCCAGGCCCGGGTCGACGCGATCGAGGGCGGCATCAAGCGCGCCGAGGCCGCCCAGGCCGAGGCCAACCAGCTGCTCGAGCAGTACCGGGCCCAACTCGCGGAGGCGCGTACCGACGCCGCCAAGATCCGCGACGACGCCCGGGCCGACGCCGAGGGCATCCGTCAGGACATCCTCGCCAAGGCGCGCGAGGAGTCCGACCGGATCATCGCGGCCGGCAAGGAGCAGCTCGCCGCCGAGCGGGCCACCATCGTGCGCGAACTGCGCACCGAGGTCGGCACCATCGCGGTGGACCTGGCCAGCAAGATCGTCGGTGAGTCGCTCGCCGACGAGGCGCGGCGCAAGGGCACCGTGGACCGGTTCCTGAGCGGTCTCGAGAGCGCGGGGGCCCGCTGATGCAGGCCGCCAGCCGGGAGTCGTACAAGGTCGCGGCGGACCGCCTCGACGCGTACGCCCGCGGCGCGGAGCCGTCGGCGGTGTCCACCACCGCCGACGACATCCTCTCCGTCGCCGCCCTGCTGCGGCGCGAGCCGCGGCTGCGCCGGGCGCTCTCCGACCCGGCCCGATCCGGGTCGGATCGGGCCGGCCTGCTCAGCGAGATGCTGCGCGCCAAGATCGGCGCCGACGCGCTCGACCTGCTCGTCTCGCTGGTCTCCGGCCGCTGGTCGGCTCCGTCGGAACTGCTCGACGGCACCGAGCGGCTGGGCGTCGAGGCGCTCCTGGCGAGCGCCGACAAGGCCGGCGAGCTGGGCGAGGTGGAGGACGAGCTGTTCCGCTTCGGGCAGGTCGTCGCCGGCTCCCCGGAGCTGTCCAACGTGCTCTCCGACCAGATGGCGCCGGTCGCGCAGCGGGCCACCCTGGCCGACCAGCTGCTCGCCGACAAGGCCCGGCCGATCACCGGTTACCTCGTCGGGGTCGCGCTCGCCGGCTTCGGCGGGCGTTCCTTCACCGGAGCGCTCACCCGGCTGGTCGAGCTGGCCGCCGAGCGGCGGGACCACCGGGTCGCGTACGTGACCGTGGCGGCTCCGCTGGATGACGCGGAGGAGCGACGCCTCGGTGCCCGCCTCTCGGAGATGTACGGTCGAGAGGTCTCCGTCAAGCAGACGGTGAACCCCGACGTGCTCGGCGGGGTGAGTGTCCGGGTCGGTTCCGACCTGTACGACGGCACCGTCCTGCGCCGCCTGAACGAGACCCGCAACGCGCTCGCGAAGCGCTGATCAGCGACTGAGCAGCCCTGATTCGATGCCATCGGACCGGTCGGTACTAGGTATCCCGGGCCCTGAGATACTTAAGGAAGCAGAGGATGGCCGAGCTGACCATCTCGACGGAGGAGATCCGCGGCGCCCTGGAGCGCTACGTCTCCTCCTACACGGCCGACGTCTCCCGCGAGGAGGTCGGCACCGTCGCCGACACCGGTGACGGCATCGCCCACGTCGAGGGGCTGCCCTCGACCAAGACCAACGAGCTCCTGGAGTTCGAGGACGGCACGCTCGGCGTGGCGCTGAACCTCGACGTCCGGGAGATCGGTGTCGTCGTTCTCGGTGACTCCGCCAAGCTGGAGGAGGGGCAGCGGGTCAAGCGCACCGACCGGGTGCTCTCCGTGCCGGTCGGCGACGCGTTCCTCGGCCGCGTGGTGAACGCGCTCGGCCAGCCGATCGACGGCCTCGGCGACATCGCCGACGAGGGCTACCGCGAGCTGGAGCTCCAGGCTCCGAACGTGATGTCGCGGCAGTCGGTCTTCGAGCCGCTGCAGACCGGCATCAAGGCGATCGACGCCATGACGCCGATCGGCCGGGGCCAGCGGCAGCTGATCATCGGTGACCGGAAGACCGGCAAGACCACGGTCGCCCTGGACGCCATCCTCAACCAGCGGGACAACTGGCGCTCCGGCGACCCGAAGAAGCAGGTCCGCTGCATCTACGTCGCCATCGGCCAGAAGGCCTCCACGATCGCCTCGATCAAGGGCCAGCTGGAAGAGGCGGGCGCGATGGAGTACACCACCATCGTGGCCTCCCCGGCGTCCGACCCGGCCGGCTTCAAGTACATCGCCCCGTACACCGGCTCGTCCATCGGGCAGCACTGGATGTACGGCGGCAAGCACGTCCTGATCGTCTTCGACGACCTGAGCAAGCAGGCCGAGGCGTACCGGGCCGTGTCGCTGCTGCTGCGCCGCCCGCCGGGCCGCGAGGCCTACCCGGGTGACGTCTTCTACCTGCACTCCCGGCTGCTGGAGCGCTGCGCCAAGCTCTCCGACGAACTGGGCGGCGGCTCGATGACCGGTCTGCCGATCATCGAGACGAAGGCGAACGACATCTCGGCCTTCATCCCGACCAACGTCATCTCCATCACCGACGGTCAGATCTTCCTCGAGACCGACCTGTTCAACCAGGGCGTCCGGCCGGCCATCAACGTCGGCACCTCGGTGTCCCGGGTCGGTGGCGCCGCGCAGGTGAAGCCGATGCGCAAGGTCGCCGGCTCGCTGCGGCTCAACCTGGCCCAGTACCGCGAGCTGGAGGCGTTCGCCGCCTTCGCCTCCGACCTGGACAAGGCCTCCCGGGCCCAGCTGGAGCGCGGCTCCCGCCTGGTCGAGCTGCTCAAGCAGCCGAACTACTCGCCGTACCCGGTGCAGGAGGAGGTCGTCTCGGTCTGGGCCGGCGTCGAGGGCAAGCTGGACGACATCCCGGTGGGCGAGGTCCGGCGCTTCGAGTCGGAGTTCCTCCAGTACCTGCGGCACAAGCACGAGGGTGTCCTGGCCGGGATCGCCGACAACAAGTGGGACGACGACATCATCGGCTCGCTGGACTCGGCCATCACCGAGTTCAAGAAGGTCTTCCTGGGCAAGGAGGACGAGACCCGGCTCAACGAGGCCCCGGCCGCGCCGCTCGAGGGCGAGGAGAACCGCGAGACGGTGACCCGCTTCCGGGACGGCTCGACCGACCGCCCGGCTGAGAGCTGACGATGGCCGCGCAGGTTCGCGTTCTTCGTCAACGGATCCGCTCGGCGAAGTCGATGAAGAAGATCACCAAGGCGATGGAGCTCGTCGCGACGAGCCGCATCGCCAAGGCCCAGGCCCGAGTGGAGGCGTCGCTTCCGTACGCCAAGGCCATCACCGGCGTGCTCACGGCGCTGGCGTCCAACGCGCGGATCGACCACCCGCTGCTCACCCCGCGCGAGCGGGTGCAGCGGGCGGGCGTCCTGCTCGTCACCGCCGACCGTGGCCTGGCCGGTGGTTACAGCACCAACGCCATCCGGACCGCCGAGTCGCTGATCGCCCGGCTGCAGGCCGACGGCAAGGAGCCGGTGCTCTACGTCATCGGCCGCAAGGGCGTGACGTACTACCGGTTCCGCAACCGGGAGATCGCGGCGAGCTGGACGGGCTTCTCCGAGCAGCCGGGCTTCTCCGACGCCCGCGAGGTGGGCGAGACGCTGATCAAGGCGTTCTCGGCCGGCGCGGACGACGTGGAGGGCACCGCCGGGGCGGACGGGGTGCTCGGGATCGACGAGCTGCACATCGTCTACACCGAATTCAAGTCCCTGATGACGCAGACCCCGGTCGCGAAGATCATCGGCCCGATGCAGGTCGAGGACCGGCCGCGGTCCGAGGGCCTGCTGCCGGCGTACGAGTTCGAGCCGGAGGCCGAGGCGCTGCTCGACGCGCTGCTGCCGAAGTACATCAACACGCGGATCTACGCGGCGTTGCTCGAGTCGGCGGCCAGCGAGTCGGCGGCCCGGCGGCGTGCGATGAAGAGCGCCACCGACAACGCCGAAGAGATGATCGAGAAGTACACGCGTGAGATGAACACGGCCCGCCAGGCCGGGATCACCCAGGAGATCAGCGAGATCGTCGGCGGCGCGAACGCGCTCGCCGCGTCGGGAAGTGAAGTGTGATGACTGTATCCGCAGTTGCTGGTGGACCAGCTGAGACCAAGACGGCCACGGGTCGCGTGGTCCGGGTCATCGGCCCGGTCGTCGACGCCGAGTTCCCGCGCGACGGCATGCCGGCCCTGTTCAACGCCCTGCACGTGGACGTGACGCTCTCCGGCGGCGAGAAGACGCTGACCCTCGAGGTCGCCCAGCACCTGGGTGACAACATGGTCCGCGCCATCTCGATGCAGCCGACCGACGGTCTGGTCCGCGGCGCCGAGGTCCGGGACACCGGCTCGCCGATCACCGTGCCGGTGGGCGACGCGGTCAAGGGCCACGTGTTCAACGCGATCGGCGAGGTGCTCAACCTCACCGAGGGTGAGACGCTCACGCCGGACGACCACTGGGGCATCCACCGCAAGGCCCCGGCCTTCGCGGACCTGGAGCCGAAGACCGAGATGCTGGAGACCGGCATCAAGGTGATCGACCTGCTCGCCCCGTACGTCAAGGGCGGCAAGATCGGTCTGTTCGGCGGTGCCGGCGTGGGCAAGACGGTGCTCATCCAGGAGATGATCACCCGGGTGGCCCGGAACTTCGGTGGTACCTCGGTCTTCGCCGGCGTGGGTGAGCGCACCCGTGAGGGCAACGACCTGATCGCCGAGATGACCGAGTCCGGCGTCATCGACAAGACCGCGCTGGTGTACGGCCAGATGGACGAGCCGCCGGGCACCCGACTGCGGGTCGCCCTCTCCGCGCTGACCATGGCGGAGTACTTCCGCGACGTGAAGAAGCAGGAGGTGCTGCTCTTCATCGACAACATCTTCCGCTTCACCCAGGCCGGTTCCGAGGTCTCCACGCTGCTCGGCCGGATGCCGAGCGCCGTGGGTTACCAGCCGACCCTGGCCGACGAGATGGGCGAGCTCCAGGAGCGGATCACCTCCGTCCGGGGCCAGGCCATCACCTCGATGCAGGCGATCTACGTGCCCGCCGACGACTACACCGACCCGGCGCCGGCCACCACGTTCGCCCACCTGGACGCGACCACCAACCTGGAGCGGTCGATCTCCGACAAGGGCATCTACCCGGCCGTGGACCCGCTGGCGTCCTCGTCCCGGATCCTCGCCCCGGAGTTCGTCGGCCCGGAGCACTTCCAGGTGGCCACCGAGGTGAAGCGGATCCTGCAGCGCTACAAGGACCTGCAGGACATCATCGCCATCCTCGGCATCGAGGAGCTCTCCGAGGAGGACAAGGTCACGGTGGGCCGGGCCCGCCGGATCGAGCGCTTCCTCTCGCAGAACACCTACGCCGCCGAGCAGTTCACCGGCGTGCCGGGCTCGACGGTCCCGATCAAGGAGACCATCGAGGCGTTCAAGAAGATCAGCGAGGGCGCGTACGACCACTTCCCTGAGCAGGCGTTCTTCATGTGCGGTGGTCTCGAGGACCTCGAGAAGAAGGCGAAGGAGCTGATGGAGGGCTGAGTCCCCCGTCACACTCCCGGAGGCCGTCCCGACGAATGTCGGGGCGGCCTTCGCCCGTCTGGCCTCGTCATTAGCAGATGTCCGCTTCCTCGGCAAGCGGTTCGGCGAACTGCGCGGTACCGTTTTGTGACGGCGCGTTCACGTACTGGACGTCGATCTTGTGCAACGAAAGCGTTGCATGCGCCCGTCTACCAGTCGTGGGCGTGACGATGGGAGATGCTCGTGGCTAAGGCTGGCACCGACGGCGACAAGCGGTCCGTCTGGCGGGGGATCCCGCGCTGGGCGCGCCTGTGCACGATCTTGGGCGTCGTTTTCCTGGTGCTCAGCGGCGGCACCCTGGTGGGCTACCGCGCGCTGGTGCACCGCTACGAGGGTGCGGTCGGCAAGGCCGACCTCTTCGGCGACCAGGCGGCCGGCGCCACCCAGAAGAAGAGCGACATCAAGGGCCCGCTGAACATCCTCCTGGTCGGCATCGACCCGCGGAAGCCGGAAACCCCGCCGCTCGCCGACTCGATCATGATCCTGCACGTGCCGGCTGGAATGGACCGCGGCTACCTCTTCTCGCTGCCCCGGGACCTGCGGGTGGAGATTCCCGCGTTCCCCAAGGCCCACTACGCCGGCGGCACCGACAAGCTCAACGCCGCCATGTCGTACGGCAGCCGGGTGCCGGGGCAGAACCCGGACGCCGCCCGCGGCTTCGAGCTGCTCTCCAACACCGTGCGGCAGGTCACCGGCATCGAGCGCTTCGACGCCGGCGCGATCATCAACTTCACCGGTTTCAAGAAGATCGTCGACGCGATGGGCGGCGTCGACATGTACATCGAGCGGGACGTCAGGTCCGAGCACCTGCGGCCGGACGGCACCGCCCGCCAGCTGAAGCGCGGCGGCGGCGGCTACCTCGGCCCGCAGGCCGAGTACAAGAAGGGCAACGCCCACCTCAACGGCTGGCAGGCGCTGGACTACGTCCGGCAGCGCTACCCGCGCAACGGCGTGCCCGACGCCGACTACGGCCGGCAGCGGCACCAGCAGCAGTTCGTCAAGGCGATGGTGAGCCAGGCGTTCAGCGCCGACGTGGTGACCAACCCGATCAAGCTCGACAAGGTGCTGCGCGCCGCCGGACACTCCCTGATCTTCAACGGTCGGGGCAACAGCGTGGTCGACTTCGCCATCGCACTGAAGAGCCTCCGCGCCAACTCGATCGAGACGATCAAGTTGCCGGGCGGGCCGATCGAGGTCAACGGGGCGTACAAGGGGGAGCGGCTGCAGCCGGCGGCGGAGGACTTCTTCACGGCGCTCCGCACCGAGCAGGTCGACGCCTTCATGCTGGAGCACCCCGACTTCAAGCAGAAGAACAGCTAGTCTGACCGCCAGCGGGCCCCGGCACGCGCCGGGGCCCTCGGCTGAGCGTGGCGCAGCTCTCGCCACCCGCCTTGGGTGGCCGTCCGGGCCACGACTAGACTTTCGGCAACCCGCCGCCGCAGCAAGGAGACAGCGTGGCACAGCAGCTTCACGTCGAGCTCGTAGCCGTCGAGGAGAAGGTCTGGTCCGGCGAGGCCGAGATGGTCGTCGCCCGGACGACCGAGGGTGAGCTGGGTGTGCTGCCGGGGCACGCGCCGCTGCTCGGCCAGCTCGCCGAGCCCAGCCAGGTCCGCATCAAGCAGGCCGGTGGCCAGCAGGTCGCGTACGACGTCGCCGGCGGGTTCCTGTCGGTCACCGGTGAGGGCGTCACGGTCCTCGCCGAGAGCGCCACCCCCGCCACTCCGGCGCGCTGAGCCGATCCGCCGATGGAGATCGTGGAAGGGATCGGAATCGGCATCGCGGTTGTCATCGCGGCGCTTCTGATCCTCTTCATCCGGCGGGCCCTGTTCACCCGCAGCGGCGGCATCATCCGGCTCAGCGTGCGGGTCTCCACGATGCTCGACGGCCGAGGCTGGTCACCCGGCTTCGGCCGTTTCGTCGGTGACGAACTCCGCTGGTACCGGATGTTCAGCTTCGCCCTGCGACCCAAGCGGGTGCTCTCCCGCAAGGTGCTCGCCGTGGAGCGGCGCCGGCTCCCCGAGGGCCAGGAACGCCTCTCCATGCCGGCCGACTGGGTGATCCTCCGCTGTACCAGCAACCACGCGCCGGTCGAGATCGCGATGGCACGATCCACGGTCACCGGCTTCCTATCCTGGCTCGAGGCCGCCCCACCCGGGGCGGCCTCGCCACGTCTGGCCTCGCAGGACTGGCCGGCCGCCTGACCTCCGGCCCACTCCGGCCCGCCGGCCGGGCTGCGCCTCGCACGTCGGGCCTTGCCGCCTGGACGGGGCCTGATCAACTCCGGTTGCGGCATGTCGTGGTGTCCATCGCCCTCGAAGGGCCACTTTGCCGCATCCGGAGTTGATCGAGCCCGACCGCGGCCGGCCAGCGGCGTCTCCGCCCTCAGCGGGGAGCCTCCGGCCCGTCAGCTGTCGACGGACCCGACCAGTTCCACCTCGTACCCCTGTCCGTCGCACAGGTAGGCCGCGTACGTCCGGGGGCCGCCGGCGTGCGGGTGGCGGTCCGGGAAGAGCAGTTCCCAGCCGTACGCCGGGGCGGTCGCGACGAGCCGGTCCACCGCGGCGGGCGGGCCGGCGTGGAAGGCCAGGTGGTTGAGGCCCGGGGCGAGCCGGTCGTGCACCCGCCCGCGCAGCGCCGGGGACTGCTCCAGCACCAGGTACGTCGGGCCGAGCCGCCAGGACCGGCCGGCGGGCCAGTCCTGGTACGGCGTCCAGCCGAGTTCGCCGAGCAGCCAGCCCCAACTGTGCCTGGCTGCCGCTAGGTCGGGTACCCAGACCTCCACGTGGTGCAGTGCTCCGACGGTCAGCGCTTCCCGCCCGGGACCCATAGCACATCCCCGTCCGGATTGGCCGTTCTTGACAGGATAAAGAGCAGATCGGAGAGCCGGTTGAGATACTTTGCCGGGAGGGTGCTGGTCCGGTCCGGGTCGTGCGTGACCAGAGCCCACGCCGCACGCTCGGCGCGCCGGGCGATCGTCCGTGCCACGTGCAGCAGTGCCGCGCCAGCGGTGCCGCCGGGGAGGATGAAGGAGTCGAGCTTGCTCAGGCGTGCGTTGTACTCGTCGCACCAGCCTTCAAGGCGCTCCACGTACTCCTCGGTCACCCGCAGCGGCGGGTACTTCGGGTCCGGCTCGACCGGGGTCGCCAGGTCCGCGCCGACGTCGAACATGTCGTTCTGGATCGACTGCAACACCGCCCGCAGCTCGTCGTCGAGCTGTCCGAGGGCGAGCGCGACGCCGATCGCCGCGTTGCACTCGTCGACGTCCGCGTACGCGGCGATCCGCGGGTCGGTCTTCGGGATCTGCTCGTTGTTGCTCAGCCTGGTCATGCCGGCGTCGCCGGCCTTGGTGTAGATGCGCGTGAGGTGGACGGCCATGACGCACAGCCTACGGATACCGGACCTGACCATCCCGGCGCGGCCGGGCCAGCCCGGCTGGTCGGCCGGCGTCAGGCCGGCCGACGCCGGTGATCCGGCGGTCAACGACGTCGACGTCATCCGGCTGCACGGCGAGGCCCGGCTGGCCGGGACCGTGCACGTGGTCGGTGCGAAGAACTCGGCGTTGAAACTGATGGCCGCCGCGCTGCTCGCGCCCGGCCGCAGCGTGATCACCAACGTGCCCCGGATCACCGACATCGCGATCATGGGGGAGGTGCTCCGGCGGCTGGGTTGCGGCGTACGCTTCGCCGCCGACGACCCGGTCGACCCGATGGTGGCCCATGGCGGGGTGGAGCGTTCCCGCTCGGTAACGATCGACGTGCCGGAGCGGCCCGGTGCGGAGGCCGACTACGACCTGGTCCGCCGGCTGCGCGCGTCGATCTGCGTGCTCGGACCGCTGCTGGCCCGCCGCGGCTACGTGCGGGTGGCGCATCCCGGCGGGGACGCCATCGGCTCGCGCGGCCTGGACATGCACATCGCCGGCCTGACCCGGATGGGCGCGGCCATCTCCGGTGAGCACGGGTTCGTCATCGCCGAGGCCCCGGACGGCCTGCGCGGCGCCGACATCGTGCTCGACTTCCCCAGCGTGGGCGCCACGGAAAATCTGGTGATGGCGGCGGTGCTGGCCCGGGGCACCACCACGATCGACAACGCGGCCCGGGAGCCGGAGATCGTGGACATCTGCACCATGCTGAGCCGGATGGGCGCCCGGATCGAGGGGGCCGGCACGTCCACCCTGCACATCGTCGGGGTGCCCGCGCTGTCACCGGTGCGGCACGCCACGGTGGGGGACCGGATCGTCGCCGGGACCTGGGCGTTCGCCGCCGCGATGACCCGCGGCGACGTGACGGTGACCGGGGTGGAGCCGGCCTTCCTGGAGGTCGCGCTGGACAAGCTGGTCTCGGCCGGCGGCCTGGTGGAGACCCGGGCCGGTGCCTTCCGGGTACGGATGGACGACCGACCCACGGCCGTCGACGTGGTGACCCTGCCGTTCCCGGGCTTCGCCACCGACCTGCTGCCGATGGCGATCGGCCTGGCCGCGGTGAGCGAGGGCGCTTCGCTGATCACCGAGAACATCTTCGACGGGCGGTTCATGTTCGCCAACGAGATGATGCGTCTCGGCGCGGACATCCGGACCGACGGCCACCACGCCCTGGTCTGTGGCCGGGAGCGGCTCTCCGGCGCCCCGGTACGCGCCACCGACATCCGGGCCGGCGCTGGCCTGATCATCGCCGGGCTCCGCGCGGACGGGGTGACCGAGGTGTCGCACGTGCACCACGTCGACCGCGGCTATCCGGACTTCGTCGCCGACCTGCGGGCCCTCGGCGTGGCGGTGGAACGCGGCACCGCGCCGGAGGAGCCGGACCTCGCCATCTGACGGCCGGGGCTTATCCCTCGTTAAGTAGGGTTCTCCCAGACGTTGCAGAACACGGCGAGGGAGAAGCAGATGGCGGGTCGACTCGCGGTCGTCGGTGCCGGGCTGATGGGCTCGGGCATCGCCCAGGTGGCGGCGCAGGCGGGCTGGCAGGTGACGCTGCGCGACATCGACGACGCGGCCACCAGGCGGGGCGTCGACGGCATCCGGAAGTCGCTGACGAAGTTCGCCGAGAAGGGGAAGATCGAGGCGTCCGAGGTGGAGGCGACCCTCGCCCGGATCACCCCGACCACCGAGCTGGAGGCGGCGGCCGACGCGGACATCGTCGTCGAGGCGGTCTTCGAGAAGATCGAGATCAAGCACGAGGTGTTCCGCGCGCTGGACAAGATCTGCAAGTCCGACGCGGTGCTGGCCACCAACACCTCGGCCATCCCGGTCACCCAGATCGCCACCGCCACCGAACGGCCGGAGTCGGTCGTCGGCACGCACTTCTTCTCGCCGGTGCCGATGATGAAGCTCTGCGAGCTGGTCCGCGGCTACAAGACCAGCGACGCGGCGCTGGCCACCGCGAAGGCGTTCGCCGAGGAGATCGGCAAGACCGTGGTGGTGGTCAACCGGGACATCGCCGGTTTCGTGACCACCCGGCTGATCTGCGCGCTCGCCATGGAGGCGGTCAAGCTGGTCGAGTCCGGCGTGATCTCCGCCGAGGACCTGGACACCGCCTGCAAGCTCGGCTTCGGGCACGCCATGGGCCCGCTGGCCACGGTCGACCTGACCGGCGTGGACGTGCTGCTCAACGCCGCGAAGAACATCTACACCGACACCGCGGACGAGAAGTTTTTCCCGCCGGAGCTGCTCCAGCGCATGGCCACCGCCGGCGACCTGGGCCGCAAGACCGGCCAGGGCTTCTACCCGTACTGAGCCGGACCGCGGACGCCCCCGACCGCCGAGGTCGGGGGCGTCCGGTTCGCCGGGACGTCCTCGCGTACCGGGACCCGTCCGGTGTCAGCCGTCGCGCTTGGTGGTCCAGCGGAAGGTGGTCAGGCAGAGCACCAGGCCGATCACGCACCAGAGCCCGAGCACCAGGGCGACCTTGCCCAGCTCGAACGAGCCGCCGGGCTCCTGGGCCCCGAAGCTGTCCGGCAGGAAGACCGCGCGCAGTCCCTGGCACATCCACTTCAGCGGGAAGAGCGCGGCGACCTGCTGCATCCAGGTCGGCAGGCTGGTGAAGACGAAGAACACCCCGGAGATGAACTGGAGCACCAGCGAGACCGGGGTGACCACGGCGGAGCCGCTGCGGGCGGTGCGGGCCAGCGAGGAGATGGCGATGCCGCACAGGGTGCAGGCGGTGACCCCGAGCGCGGCGACCCACCCGAAGGTCGCCCACTTCGCGGCGGTGCCCGGCAGCTCCAGGTCGAACAGCAGCACGGCCACGACGAGCAGCAGCGCGGTCTCCGCGATGCCGATCGCCACCACCATGATCACCTTGCCGGCGAACCAGACCCACTTCGGCATCGGGGTGCCCCGGTAACGCTTGAGCACGCCCCGGTCCCGCTCGATCGGGATCCAGATGCCGAGGTTCTGGAAGCTCACCGTCATCAGGCCGGTCGCGATCATGCCGGTGATGAAGTACTGGGTGAACTTGACCCCGTTGCCGATCGTCCCGTGGAAGATCGACGCGAAGATCAGGATCATGATGATCGGGAAGCCCATCGTGAAGACGACGGACTCCCGGCTGCGCAGGAACTGGGTGATCTCCAACCGCCCCTGCCGCAGGGCCAGGGTGCCGCTGCCGGGCCGCCGGCCCGGCGCGGCGTCGGCGACGGGCGTCGCCGGCTTCGTGGTGGTCGTCATGAGTGTCCGATCATCGTCAGGTAGACGTCTTCCAGGGTCGGCCGGGTCACGGTCAGGCCGGGCACCTCGCCGCCGAAGCGCGCGGCCAGTTCCGCCACGAGCGCCGTCGGCGTCGCGGTCTCCGCGCGCTCCGGCGTCCCGTCCGGGGTACGCCAGGAGACCGTCGCGAGCGACTCCTGCCGGTTGCCGAGCGCGTTGGGCGGCGCGACCTCGATCACCCGCCCGGCGGCGATCACGCCGACCCGGTCGGCGAGCGCCTCGGCCTCGTCCAGGTAGTGCGTGGTGAGCACGATGGTGGTGCCGGCGGCGGCCAGGTCCCGGATCAGCTCCCAGAACTCGCGCCGCGCCTCCGGGTCGAAGCCGGTGGTCGGCTCGTCGAGGAAGAGCAGCTCGGGGCGGCCGATGATGCCCAGCGCCACGTCCAGCCGCCGCTTCTGCCCGCCGGAGAGGGTGTGCGTGCGGGCCTTCGCCTTGGCGCCGAGCCCGACCCGTTCGATGACCTTGTCCGGGTCGTCCGCGTCGGCGTAGAAGCCGGAGAAGTGCCGGACGACCTCGCCGACGGTCAGCTCGTCGAACTCCCCGGTGCCCTGGAGCACGATCCCTACCCGGGACCGCCAGCGCGGATCGGGGCGGGCCGGGTCGGCGCCGAGCACGCGTACCTCGCCGGCGTCGCGCTGCCGGTAGCCCTCCAGGATCTCCACCGTGGTGGTCTTGCCGGCGCCGTTCGGGCCGAGCAGGGCGAACACCTCGCCCCGGTGGACGTCGAGGTCCACCCCGGCCACGGCGACGTTGTCGCCGTACGCCTTGCGCAGCCCTCGCACGGAAATCGCGAGCTCGTTCTCCATGCCGTCAAGTGTGCGTCGTGCGGTCGCCCGGTCCACTGTCGGGTCGGCTATATACGCGAGGTATACACTCGGTGTAGTCTCTGCTCATGACGGTTCCCCTGACCCTGCTCGGGCTGCTCGAACGCGAACCGAGCCACGGCTACGACCTCAAGCGCGACTACGACACCTTCTTCGGGCGCGGCAAGCCGCTGCCGTACGGGCAGGTCTACTCGACGCTGAGTCGGCTGGCCCGGGACGGCAAGGTGGTGGTCGGCGACGTCGCGCCCGGCGCCGGGCCGGACCGCAAGCGCTACGTCATCACCGACCTGGGCGCCACCGAGGTGGAGCACTGGCTGGCCGAGCCGATCGAACCGGAGCCGCACCTGCAGACCCTGCTGTTCACCAAGGTCGTGCTGGCGCTGATGCTCGACCGCCCGGCCGAGGAGTACCTGGACAGCCAGCGCGCCGCCCACCTGCGCCGGATGCGCGAGCTCACCGAGATCAAGCGCACCGGCGAACTCGTCGACGTGATGCTCGCCGACCACGGTCTCTACCACCTGGAGGCGGACCTGCGGTGGATCGAGACGACCGACGCCCGACTGGACGCCCTGCGAAAGGCGGTACGGCCATGACCCCGATGATCGAGGCCCGCGATGTCACGTACGCGTTCGGCGAGACCCCCGCCCTGCGCGGCGCGAGCCTCGCCGTGGCGGCCGGCGAGATCGTCGCCGTGATGGGACCGAGCGGCTCGGGCAAGTCGACGTTGCTGCACTGCCTGGCCGGCATCCTGCGCCCCGACGACGGTGAGGTCCGGTTCGACGGCACGCGCATCGACACGCTGGGCGAGGCCGACCGCAGCGCGCTGCGCCGCGACCGCTTCGGCTTCGTCTTCCAGTTCGGCCAGCTCGTGCCGGAACTCACCGCGGCCGAGAACGTGGCACTGCCGCTGCTGCTGCGCGGTGTCCGCCGCACGCCGGCGCTGCGCACCGCGCGGGGCTGGTTCGAGCGGCTCGGCCTGGCCGGCCTGGAGCACCGCCGCTCCGGCGAACTGTCCGGCGGGCAGGCGCAGCGGGTCGCCCTCGCGCGCGGCCTGGTCGCCGAGCCGCGGGTGCTGTTCGCCGACGAGCCCACCGGCGCGCTCGACTCGCTCACCGGCGAGGAGGTGATGACGCTGCTGGTCGAGGCCGCCCGCGAGCGCGGCACCACAGTCGTCCTGGTGACCCACGAGGCGCGCATCGCCGCGTACGCCGACCGGGAGGTCATGGTGCGGGACGGCCGGGTCAACGTCCCCGCCGGGGTGGCCTCGTGATCGGGCTCGCGCTCCGGCTCGCCGTCGCCGGCGGCCGGGAGGCGCTGGTCCGGCTGCTCGCCATCGCCGCCGCCGTCGCGGTCGGCACCGGGCTGCTGCTCACCACGCTCGCCGGTGTGCACGCCGCCGACACCCAGCTCACCCGCTACGCGTCGATGTACCCGCAGGAGACGGCGGGCGGGTCCGCCGACCCGCTGCTGTGGTCCACCCGGACCGACTACTTCCGGGGCGATCAGATCATCCGCGTCGACGTCGCCGCCACCGGCCCGGACGCGCCCACGCCGATCGGCGTTCCCCGCACGCCGGGGCCCGGCGAGTTCTACGCCTCCCCGGCGTTGCGGAAGCTGCTGGCCACCACGCCCGCCGACCAGCTCGCCGACCGTTACCCGGGCCGGGACCTCGGCGAGGTCGGACCGGCGGCGCTCACCTCGCCGGACACCCTGCTCGTCCTGGTCGGCGGCACCCCGGAGCAGGTTGGAAAGCTGGACCAGGTCAGAAAGGTCACCCGGCTCGACGACAACAGCGCCCCACTGCCGGAGACGGCGGTCGACCTCATCCTCGGCGTGGTCGCCGGCGGGCTGCTGTTTCCCGTCCTCGTCTTCATCGGCACGGCGACCCGGCTCGGCGCCGCCCGCCGGGAGCAACGGTTCGCGGCCATGCGGCTGGTCGGGGCCACGCCCCGGCAGATCTCGGCGGTCGCGGCGGTCGAGGCCGCACTCGCGGCGGCGGCCGGCGCGGCGGCCGGCTTCGCGGGGTTCTTCGCGTTCCGTGGGCAGCTCGCCGGCATTCCGTTCACCGGCATGCCGTTCTTCCCCGGAGACATGACCCTCGGCGCGCCGGAGGTCCTCGTGGTGGCGCTCGGCGTGCCGGCGGGCGCGGCGGCCGCGGCCTGGATCGCCCTGCGCCGGGTCCGGATCTCCCCGCTCGGTGTCACCCGCCGGGTCACGCCGCGACCGCCCCGGGTGTACCGGCTGATCCCGCTCGTGCTCGGCCTGGCCGGGCTGTGCTTCGCCCTGGCCTACCGGCCGGCCACGTCGGACGGTCAGACCGCGCTGTTCCTGCCCGCCCTGCTGCTGGTCATGGTCGGGCTGATCACGGGCGGCCCGTGGCTGACCATGGTCGGCGCCCGGGCGATGGCCGCTCGCGCCAGCCGCCCGGCCGCGCTGATCGCCGCGCGCCGGCTCGCCGACAACCCGGCGGCCGGATTCCGGGCAGTGAGCGGGGTGATGCTGGCGCTGTTCGTCACGACGGTGGCCGTCGGCGTGATGGGGACGATCGCCCACGAGCGCGGTCCGGCCCCTCGGGGTTCCCTGGACGCCGGCCGGCTGTCGATGGTGCTGGCGGACGACCCGCCGGTGCCCGGCACGCTGCTGGCCGACCTGGCCGCGGTCCCCGGCGTGCGCCACCCGGTGCTCATCCGGGAGAACCCGGTACGCGCCAACGACCGCGACTCCGGAGTGATCGCCTGCGCGGACATCCCGCCCGCGTTCGGGCGGTGCGCCGCCGGGGCGCGCGTCGCGGAGGTGCCGCCGGACCTGGTCCCGTGGCGGGAGTCCGCCTCGGCCGACCGGGTCTGGCCGTCGTCCCCGGTGGACCCGGCCGACCTCGCGGGGCTGCCCGCCGGTTCGGTGCTGGTCGAGGCGGCGAACCCGGTTGCCGTGGAGCGGGCCCGGACAGTCCTCGAAGCCGCGTTCCCGGCCTTCTTCGTGGCGCCGAACGTGCCCGGCGACTTCGAGGCCGACTTCACCGACACCATGCGGGGCTGGCAGCGGCTGGCCGACATCGTCGTGGTGGCCGGTCTTGCGCTCGCCGGATGCAGCCTGGCCGTGGCCGTGGCGGCCGGCCTCAGTGAACGCAGACGGCCGTTCAGCCTGCTCCGGCTCAGCGGCGCCCCGATGCGGCTGCTGCGCCGGGTGGTGGCCCTGGAGAGCACGGTGCCGCTGCTGACCGTCGCCGTGGTCGCGGTCGTGATGGGACTGCTCGCCGCGCACCTGTTCCTGCGCGCGCAGATGGACTACGACCTGCGCGTACCGGGGATCGGGTTTGTCGGGGTGGTGGCCCTGGGCGTCCTGGGCTGCCTCGCGGTCATCGCCGCCACCCTGCCGCTGCTGGAACGGATCACCGGCCCGGAGACCGCCCGCAGCGAGTGAGCCGTACGGTGGGCCGGCCGCACGCCGGCCCACCGGTACGGACATCGGGTTGTGTGGTTTTCCACACTCTCTTTTACTGAACGGTAACTTAAACTCCGGCCATGGACGACGCGATGCCGGGACGACTGCCCGAGCGGGACCGCCCCTGGGTGATGCGCACGTACGCCGGGCACTCCTCCGCCGCGGCCACCAACGCGCTCTTCCGCCGCAACCTGGCGAAGGGGCAGACCGGTCTCTCCGTCGCCTTCGACCTGCCCACCCAGACCGGGTACGACCCGGACCACGAACTCGCCGCCGGCGAGGTGGGCCGGGTCGGTGTGCCGGTGGCCCACCTCGGCGACATGCGGGCCCTCGTCGACGGCATCCCGCTCGCCGAGATGAACACCTCGATGACCATCAACGCGCCCGCCATGTGGCTGCTCGGCCTCTACGGCACGGTCGCCACCGAGCAGGGCGCCGAACTGGCCCGCTGCGCCGGCACCACCCAGAACGACATCATCAAGGAATACCTGTCCCGGGGGACGTACATCTTCCCGCCGGCCGCGTCGCTGCGGCTCACCGCCGACGTCATCGCGTACACGCTGCGCGAGATGCCGAGGTGGAACCCGGTCAACATCTGCTCGTACCACCTCCAGGAGGCCGGCGCGACGCCGGTGCAGGAGGTCGGCTTCGCCCTGGCCACCGCCGTCGCCGTGCTCGACGCGGTGCGCGACTCCGGCCAGGTGCCGGCCGAGCGGATGGGCGACGTGGTCCAGCGGATCTCCTTCTTCGTCAACGCCGGGGTGCGCTTCGTCGAGGAGATCGGCAAGATGCGCGCGTTCGGCGCGCTCTGGGACGAGATCACCCGCGACCGGTACGGCGTCGAGAACCCGAAGCAGCGCCGCTTCCGCTACGGCGTCCAGGTCAACTCGCTCGGCCTCACCGAGGCCCAGCCGGAGAACAACATCCAGCGCATCGTGCTGGAGATGCTCGGCGTCACGCTCTCCCGGGACGCCCGGGCGCGCGCCGTGCAGCTACCCGCCTGGAACGAGGCGCTCGGCCTGCCCCGCCCCTGGGACCAGCAGTGGTCGCTGCGCATGCAGCAGGTGCTGGCGTACGAGTCGGACCTGCTGGAATATCCGGACCTGTTCGAGGGCTCGCACGTGATGACCGCGCTGGTCGACGACATCGTGACCGGCGCCCGCGTCGAGCTGGACAAGGTGCTGGAGATGGGCGGCGTGGTGACCGCCGTGGAATCCGGCTACCTGAAGAGCGCGCTGGTCGCCTCGCTCGCCGAGCGGCGCCGGCGGATCGAGTCCGGTGCCGACGTGGTGATCGGCGTCAACCGGTTCACCGAGACCGAGCCGTCGCCGCTGACCAGGGCCGGCGCCGAGGCCATCGAGCAGGTCGATCCCGCCGTCGAGGCGGCCGCCGCCACCGCCGTACGCGAGTGGCGGGCCGACCGGGACGCGGCGGCCGTGGACGCGGCACTGTCCCGGCTCCGCGCGGACGCCGCGACCACCACGAACCTGATGGCCGCCACGCTCGAATGCGTGCGGGCCGGGGTGACCACGGGGGAGTGGTCCGGCGCGCTGCGCCAGGTGTTCGGCGAGTACCGGGCCCCGACCGGCCTCTCCGGCGCGGCCGGTGCCGGCGGCGACGCCCGGCTCGCCTCGGTCCGGGAGCGGGTCGCCGCCACCGCCCGGGAACTGGGCAGCGGCCGGCTGCGGCTGCTCGTCGGCAAGCCCGGCCTGGACGGGCACTCCAACGGCGCCGAGCAGATCGCGGTACGCGCCCGCGACGCCGGCTTCGAGGTCGTCTACCAGGGCATCCGGCTGACCGCCGGGCAGATCGTGGCGGCCGCCGTCGAGGAGGACGTGGACCTGGTCGGCCTCTCCGTGCTCTCCGGCTCGCACCTGGCCGCCGTACCCGCCGTACTGGACGGGCTGCGCGCCGCCGGGCGCGGCGACCTGCCGGTGGTGGTCGGCGGGATCATCCCGGCCGGCGACGCCGAGGCGCTGCGGGCCGCCGGGGTGGCCCGGGTCTTCACCCCGAAGGACTTCGCGCTGACCGGCATCATCGACGAACTGGTCACCGTGATCCGCCAGGCCAACGCCCTGGAGTGAGGCGCGTCCCCGCCCTGGGCCCCCGCCCGACCTGACTTCGCCTGACCTGGCTCCGCCTGGCCTGGCTCCGCCCGATCTGGCTCCGCCCGTTTGGCCTCCAGCGGGGGTCCGTCCCGGTCCCGGTCAGCGGCTCACGTACGTCTGGCAGTCCGCCAGGTCCATGTCCGGGCCTACCGTGATCGCCGGCGCGTGGCACTCCAGGTCCGAGTTGTGCTGGCAGTCCGCCCGCTGGCAGGCACCCACCTGGGCGACCATCTGCTCGACACCGCCGCGGATCGGCATCTCGATGAAGGTGTGGCAGTGGGCGTGGTCGCTGCTGCCGATCGTGATGGCGAACGCGTGGCAGTCGTTGGTGTGGTTGTAGGCGCAGGACCGGACGGCGCACTCCTGGACCCGGGGCATCTCCATCGACGCGGTCATCTCTCCGGCCCTCCTCTGGGACGTTTGCCGCAAATCTAGGCCTTTTGTCCGTAGCTGCGAGGGTCGTTCGGTCGGCGTCACGCGGTCGGGTGCCCTTGACCGGCGGGTGTCCTCGACTGGCGGGCGCCCATTGCCGGGTATGGCCTCTTCCGCTCGATGATCGACTCGGATTGCCGCATGTTGGTGCTTCGCGGCCGCCCGACGGGCCGTTTCGCGGCAACTCGCGTTCCAGCCCGAGTCCGCGCGCCGTCGGCGTCGGCGCGGTGCCGGGCTGCCCAGGTGCCCAGGTGCGGCGGTCTCGCGGGCGGATGATCGTCGCGGTTTGCGGCATGTTGTGGTGTCCGTCGACCCGGATGGGCCACTTTGCCGCATACGGAGTTGATCAATCCAAGCCGCAGCCCACCGGTCGACCCTTATATTCCGATTGCGGTGGTGTGCCCTGGGCTGGGGTCGGGCTCCATGTGGTCTGCCGGTTTGGCAGGGAGGGGCGGTGCGCCAGACCATGGAGACGACACGAGCACCCTTGCGGCGGCCGTAGGGCCGGTGCAGCCTGGTCGCCCGTGCGTGGTCTGTCCGGTTCGGGGGTGTGGTCGGCGGCACCGTGGGGCCGGAATGGCTGGGGGCCGGGGGTCGTTGTATCCGGGTGAACGGCCGAGGAAGACCGTCCCCTCGGGGTGCGGCCCCACCGGGTGCAGGCCCCACGGGGTGCAGGCCCCACGGCCCCACGGGGTGCGGCCCTACGGGGTGTGGGTCCCCGGGAATGATGGTGGGCCCGGTGGTCGTTACACATGGTCCTGGCGCCGCGAAGAAGGCTCCCCGCCCCGCGGCCGGGATGATCCCCCCAAGACTTTCCCCTTTGTGGGTGCGCGCCTACCGTGCGGGCGTCCCGAA
>NZ_JBFAJK010000056.1:0-32377 GCF_040655175.1 Micromonospora sp. NPDC050495
AGCCGCCACCCGCATCAGCCACTTCGCACAACTTCGCCCCGCCGGATAGATCCGACGGGGCGAAGCAGCAGAACCCGAATTAACCAACAGCATCCCGCACGGGGTCGGGCCCTCGCGCGTACCGGTCGAGCGACCGTCGGGGTCAGGAACGCAGGCCGTTGCGGCGCAGCACCGCGTCGCCGATCACGATGGCCAGCAGCAGCGCGGCGATCCCGATCAGCCAGATGTCCTCGACCCTGCCCTCGTGGTTGCCGCAGAACGCCATGATCACCAAAACCACCGCCGACAGCACCGCCCCGATCCGTCCGGACCTGCGGTGTCCGGGCTTGTGCTGATCTGGCGCGGTTACCGGCTCGCTTCCTGCCACTGTCGGTCCTTCCCTCGCGATCGGATCTCCGGTTAGTCTGGCACGCCCCGAAGCGGGCTCGGTGCGGGGTCCGCCCTGATCGGCGTACCCCGGTTGGGTGACCACGGCGACCGGGACCGGGCCGTCGGTCCCGTCGCCGCCCGGGCGGAACGGCACTACCGGCGTCGCGGAACGGTGAGCACACTGCCTCCGGTAGCGTCTTGACGTACGCCTGATTGCCTTTTTGAGGGGGACTACGGTGCGAGTGACCGGTACGGGGCATGCCAGCATGCGGATCGACACGGCCGCGGGCAGCATCCTGTGCGACCCGTGGGTCAACCCCGCCTACTTCGCCTCCTGGTTCCCCTTTCCCGACAATTCGCTGCTGGACTGGGAGACCCTGGGCCAGGTCGACTACCTGTACGTGTCGCACCTGCACCGGGACCACTTCGACGCGAAGCACCTGCGGGACTTCGTCAGCAAGGACGCGACGGTCCTGCTCCCCGAGTTCCCCACCTCGGAGATGGAGGACGAGTTCCGGGCACTGGGCTTCACCAAGTTCCTCAGGGCGCCGAATGAGCAGGTCGTGGAGCTGCCCGGCGGCCTGAAGATCATGATCCAGGCGTTGACCAGCCCGACCGACGGCCCGATCGGCGACTCCTCGCTCTGGGTGGAGTACGACGGGGTCCGGCTGCTCAATCAGAACGACGCCCGCCCGACCGACCTGAGCGTCTTCGCCGAGCTGGGTCACGTGCACGCGCACATGCTCCAGTTCTCCGGCGCGATCTGGTACCCGATGGTCTACGAGCTGCCGCAGGCGGCCAAGACCGCGTTCGGCAAGCAGAAGCGGGACCGGCAGTTCGACCGCACCTGGCGTTACATCGACGACCTGAAGGCCGACAGCGTCTTCCCGATCGCCGGCCCGCCGTGCTTCCTCGACGACAGCCTCTGGCAGTTCAACGACATCTTCGGCGACGAGGGGAACATCTTCCCCGACCAGTCGGTCTTCCTGGCCGAGTACGCCAAGGTCGGCGGCACCAACGGCATCGTGCTGCTGCCGGGCAGCGTCGCGGAGGTCACCACCGAGGGCACGACCACCACCCACCCGGTGCCGGTGGCGGAGTTCTTCGCGAACAAGGTCGCCCACCTGGAGGAGATGCGGGAGCGCAAGCGTCCGATCATCGAGGCCGAGAAGGCGTCCTGGCGGCACCCCGAGGTCGACGTGCTGGGCGAGCTGAAGCGCCGCATCGAGCCGCTGCTGGACGAGTCGATCTACCTGGCCAAGGGGGTCGGCGGTCCGGTCCGCTTCGACCTGGTCGGCTACGACGGTGAATCGGTCGAGTCGATCGTGGTGGACTTCCCGGGCAACGAGGTCCGGCCGTACGCGGACGAGAAGGTCCGCTACCGGTTCCGTACCGAGCGGGCGCTGATCGAGCACCTGCTGCACATCGGCGAGGTCGACTGGGTCAACTCGCTCTTCCTGTCCTGCCGGTTCTCGGCGGCCCGGATCGGTCAGTACAACGAGTTCGTCTACGCCTTCTTCAAGTGCCTCTCCGAGGAGCGCCTGCAGTACGCCGAGGGCTGGTACGACGAGCACGAGCGGTCCGTCGACGCCGAGGACATCACCCTGGACGGCTGGGTGGTGCAGCGCCGCTGCCCGCACCTGAAGGCCGACCTGAGCCGGTTCGGCATCGTCGACGGCGACCAGCTCACCTGCCAGCTGCACGGCTGGCGGTTCGACCTGGCCAGCGGGCGCTGCCTGACCAGCGTCGGCCACAAGATCCGCGCGCACCGGGCCGACGCGGAGACCCCGGCCCCGGCCGGGGAGGCGCTGAGCTAGTTTCCCCGCGCCCGCCGCCCCCGCCGGGTCACCATCACCGTCGGACGGGGGCGGCGTGGCGGAGGCGGCGGACCTGCTCGCGGACAACCGGTCAGCCGGTGAGTTTCGTCAGCGGCCGAGGTCGTTGAGGATCCGCTGGGCGGCGTTGTGGCCGGCCGCGCCGATCACGCTGCCGGCCGGGTGGCAGCCGGCGCTGCCGGCGTACACGCCGTCGACCCCGGTCGCGTACGGCATCCGGTCGGTGAACGAGACGGTGTTGTCGACGTGGTGGATGTGCCCGCCGGTGATCCCGAAGTGCGCCTCGATGCCGGGCGGGGGCAGCGGCACCGCGTCGGCGATCAGGTCGCCGGTGCCCGGGGCGTACCGCTCGCAGATCGCCACCAGTCGCTCGACGTAGCCGGGCAGCGCCGCGTCCCAGCTGGTGCCGGCCAGCTCGTACGGCACCGACTGCACGAACAACGCCGACGAGTGGTGCCCGGCGTCGTCGCGCAGCGACGGGTCGACCGTGGTGTGCAGGTACCACTCGATGGTCGGCTCGGCCGGCAGCCGGCCGGCCCGCACGTCCGCCCACATGGCACGCAGCGCGCTCATCGGCGACTCGCCGCCCGCCCCGACCAGCGACGCGGCGCCGGGCAGCAGGTGGATGGTGGAGCCGAACGGGCTCGGCGCGTCCGCCGGCAGGCAGGAGAAGCGGGGCAGCCCGGTGAGCGCCAGGTTGAGTTTGAGCGTGGTGCCGGGGCGGCGGACCGCCGCCATCCGCGCGCCCAGTTCCGCCGGGAGCGCGCCGTCGGGCAGCAGCGCCATCAGCCGGTACGGGTCGCACGCGCCGAGCACCACCTCGGCGGTGACCTGGCGCCCGTCGGCGAGCACCACCCCGCTGGCCGCGCCGCCGTCCAGGGTGACGGCGGTGACCGGGGTGCCGGCGTGGACGCGGGCGCCCGCGGCGCGGGCCGCCTCGGCGAACGTCCGGGAGACGGTGCCCATGCCGCCCTGCGCGATCATCCAGGTGCCGCCCGAGCCGGGGAGCCGGCACATGTTGTGCACCAGGAAGTTGTGCCCGGTGCCGGGGTCGTCCGGGCCGGCGTTCAGCCCGGACAGGCCGTCGGTGACCGCGTACATGCTGACCAGCAGCTCGGACCGGAAGTCGAACCGGGCCAGGTAGTCGGCGACGGAGCCGCGCACCAGGTCGACGAAGACCTGGCGCAGGGCGGGCCGGACGTACCGCTCGGCGGTCTCCTCCACCGGCAGTGGTTCGGCCAGCCAGGCCGGGGCCAGGTCCGCGCGGAGCTGGGCGAGTTCGGCCTGGAGCGCGTCGTCGGCGGCCGCGTCGGCGGGGGAGAACATCTCCGCGACCTGCCGCCGGCTGGCCGCGGCGTCGCTGCCGAAGAGCAGGTACGGCGAGCCGAGCCCGCCCGGGGTGGGCAGGAAGTAGTGCGGGTCGCGGCGCAGCACCGGGATCCGCACGTCGAGCGTGGCCAGCAGCTCCGGCGGCATCAGCCCGAGCAGGTACGAGCCGGTGGAGTGCCGCAGCCCGGGCACCTTGGGGAACGGCGTCTCGGTGCGGGTGGCGCCGCCGATCACCTCGGCCGCCTCCAACACCAGCACGTCCAGCCCGGCCCGGGCCAGCAGGATCGCCGACACCAGCCCGTTGTGCCCGGAGCCGACCACGACGACGTCGGCGCGGCCCGGCAGCTCACTCGCTTCGCTCATACCCGCGCACCCTAGCCCCGCCCCGGCTTCCCGGGGAGTCCCTCCGGGATCAGCGGCGCGATCAGGAGCCCGTCTCGGCGCGGGCGGCGGCGCGGGCGGCGCGCCAGCGGGACAGGGCCAGCGTGGCGGAGTAGCCGGCCAGCACGATCACGTGGAACAGGTAGAGCCAGAGCAGCACGGCCACGCCGGCGCCGATCCCGTCGAAGCCGCCGAACGGTACCCCCAGGTCCAGCGGCAGCGAGCAGAACAGCACGAAACCGTGCAAAAAGCCGGCGAGGTTCGCCGCCGTGAACGTTCCCATGCCCACCGTGACCAGCCAGTCCGGGGAGGCCGGTCCGACCACCCGGAACAGCCACATCAGCACCGGGGTGAGCGCCAGCCAGGTCCCCAGGAACGACAGCACCACGCCGAGCGCGCCGAGCCAGCCGCCCTGCCGGACCAGGTGGGTGGTGGTCGGCAGCGCCAGCAGGATCGACAGCAGCAGCGCGGGGGCCGGGGCGAGCAGCGGGAGCAGCAGCAGCCGGCCCCGCCAGCCGACCAGTGCCCCGGCCGCGCCGCGCGGCTCGGCCACCGAGACGAAGGCCCGGCGCAGCCCTTCGCCGTAGAGCGACGCCGGCAGCAGCGAGGCCAGCGCCAGCAGCGGGGTCAGCCCCAGGCCGGCGTCGACCAGCGCGGCCACCGCCCGGTTGGCGCCGATGTCGGTGGGCAGCGTCTCGATGGCGTACGAGGTGAGCCGGCGCACCCGGTCGTCCCCGGCGACCAGTCCGGTGAGCCAGATGGCCAGCAGGGCGACCGGCACCACCGCGATCGCCCCGTAGAAGGTGATCGCCGCCGCGTGCAGCGACAGGTCACGCCCGCGTACCGGCCGGAAGGCCAGCCCGGTGATCCGCTTCGTCCGCTGCCATCCGGTACCCATCGCGACCTCCTTCCCCGGACGGCGGGCCGGCACGCATTACGATCCGGCGGCATGACGATCGCCGCGACCGACCGCCTGCTGGTCCGGGACTGGACCGAGGCGCCGGCGGACCTGGCCCGGATCTACGACATCTACTCCCGCGACGAGGTGATGCGCTGGCTCGGCGGGGGCGCCGGCCGGATGACCGACCCGGCCGAGGCGCGGGAGCGGGTGCGCGCCTGGCGGGACCGCTACGCGCCGTACGCCGGCCGCTGGGGGATCTGGGCCGTCGAGCCGCGCGACGCCGGCCCGGCGGCGGGCAGCGTCCTGCTGAAGCCGTTGCCCGGGCGGGACGGGGTGACCCCCACCGACGACATCGAGGTCGGCTGGCACCTGCACCCCGACTCGCAGGGCCACGGCTACGCCACCGAGGCGGCCCGGGCCGTGCTGGAGCGGGAGTTCGCCGCCGGCACCCGCCAGGTCTACGCGGTGGTGATGGCGGGCAACCACGCGTCGATGGCGGTCGCGCGGCGGCTCGGCATGACCCACCTCGGCCTCCGCACCGACTGGTACGGCGGCGCCGAGCTGGAGACCTTCGTCCTGGCCGCGGCCTGAGCGGAGCGATCCACCGGGGTGCGCCGCGGGCGGCGCGCACCGCCCTCGGCACGGCGACGGGCCTGAGTGCCGCTGCTCAGGCCCGTCACCGGCGGCGGGTCAGCCGAAGGACTTCACGGTGTTCCAGTTGTCGCCCAGCACGATCTTCACGGGGGCGTTGGTGTTGGTGGTGGACGGGTAGTAGATCCGCATCGCCCCGTCCGACGCGAACCGGGCCCACATGTCGGGCACCCGGTCCCCGTTGACGTCCGGGATGCCGATGACCGCGTTGACGTTCGCCTCGGTCCAGCTCGTGCCGTAGGCGACGTCGCCGCTGCGGGAGGCGGCGGCCGACTTCAACGAGTCGAGGAGGACGCTGCCGGCCACCGTGCCGGGCTTGCCGTGGCGGATGTACATGTTGCCGTTGTCCAGGTTGCGCCAGACCAGGTCCGGCGTGCCGTCCAGGTCGATGTCCGCCACGTTGACGATCTCCCGGCGGGCCCACGCGGTGCCCTCCATCAGGGTCGCCTCCTGGAAACTCGCGCCGGTGTAGCCGCTCAGCGTCCAGAACGCGGTTCCGGCCCGCAGGATCAGGTCGGGCAGCTTGTCGCCGGTGATGTCGCCGAGCGCCTTGATCTGCGTCCAGGTCGCCGGTTCGGGCGCGTTGGCGGGCAGCAGCACCGGCAGCCGCTTGTCGACGTTGAAACTGCCGTACCCGTCACCCGGGTAGAGCCAGAACCCGCCGTCCGGGGTACGGGCGAACAGGTCGGTCGTGCCGTCGCCGGGGTACGCGTCGGCGTACTTGGTGATCAGCGCGGCGTTGCCGGACGCCGGGTCGTACCAGTGACCCGCCGGATTCAGCGTGCCCTTGCCGTCGTACGAGGCGGTCTGCCAGGCGTACAGCTCGCCGCCCTGGTCCCCGGCGTAGTTGCGCAGTCGGCCGGTGGAGTCGATCAGGAGCAGGTCGGGAACCGTGTCACCGCCCGTGTCGCCGGGGGCGTCGGCGGTGTCGCGGGGCGGGACGTAGAAGGAGTAGTCGGTGCGGACGCTCTTGTTGCCGACCGCGTCATAGGCGTACACGTGCAGGGTGGTCGGGCCGGCGTGCCGCGGCGCCAGGTCCGGCACGGTGGCCGTGCCGTTGCTGGCGTTCGCGTACTTGACTTCGCCGACGCCCTCGAACGCGTAGCTGAACGTGGTCGCCCCGGCGGCCGTGAAGGTGATCGGACCCTTCTCGCCGAACTTCAGCTTGGCCCAGGTCGCGCCGTCCGGGGTGGCTTCCCGCCACACGTCGCTGGCGACGTCCGGCGCTGGGGGCGCCGAGGCGTCGATGGTGAAGCGGCAGGGATCCGTCCCGGGCGGGAAGTACGAGGAGACGGCGCCCGAGCTGTCCTCGGCGCGGACGTCCCACAGGTACACGGTCTTGTCCAGCAGGCTGGTCGACGGGATGGTGAGGCTCCCCTTGCCGCTGCTCAGGCTCGTCACCAGGGTGCCGGCCGGCGCGGTCGTGCCGCTCTTCCACCAGCGGAACCGCAGGCCGCTGAGATTGCCGTCAGGGTCGGTGGCGGTCGCCGAGAGCACGATGTTGGTCTTGGCGATGGTCACGCCCGTGGTCGAGCAGGCGCCACCGGGGGAGGTGGCGCCACCGGTCGGCTCGTTCGGCGGCCGGTTGTAGGTGACCGACAGCTCCGAGGCGCTGACCTGGAACTTGCGCCAGGTCAGCGTGTCCGACTCGCTGGTGGCGCGCATGCCGAAGGTGATGTTCGACCAGCCCTCGTCGGAGGCCTGCTGGGCACCGCCCAGGACGTTGAAGCTGACGTAGTCGTCGGCGCAGCTGCTGCCGTAGCCGTGGGCGAAGGACTTGCGCTGCTGCTCCGCCCGCCAGGACGGCTGCGCGTTCCAGGTGGTACCGGAGGAGATGGCACCGGTGAGCCAGAGCTGCATCTCCCGGGAGGTGCAGCTCCACGAGTGGTTGTTGAGCACCTTGAAGGTGGCCGAGCTGACCTTCGCGCCCTTCAAACTCGTGCTGTAGCCCATCCGCCAGAAGGAGCGGGCCCGGAGCGGTGTCGACTGGTCGTAGCCGACCCGGGCGTCCGTGGTGCCGGAGTTGAAGTTCGTGCCGTTCCAGGTGTTGGTGGTGGGGTGCTGCGAGTAGACGGTGGCCCAGGCCTGCTTCCCGCTGATCAGCGTCGGATCCAGAAAGACGGGGAAGAGGGCGGCCGGGTCGGTGAGCAGCCCGCCCGCCGCGGCGTCCAGGTGCAGCCGGACGTCGCCGGTGCCGTCGCGCTCCAGCCGGGTGGGAATCGGTGCTCGCTTGGCACCCGGTTCGGCGCCGCCGAGCCCGGACAGCTTCAGCACGTCCGCGGAGGTGCCGACGGCGGTACGGAGGGCCGCGCCGGGGTCAGCCTCGGGGTCGCGGCCGGCGGAGTCCCAGGCGAAGGGGCTGGGAATCGAGCTGATCTCCTGGCCGCCGGCCTTCGCCAGCGCCCGTACCCCGCCGGTGTCGGCGTCGTGGCGGAAGATCAGGGTCGTGGACCGCAGGCCGTAGCTGACCGCTCCGACGGCCTTCGCGGCGTCGCGGTTCTTGACGATCAGCAGGTTGGCGAAGCCGCCCTCGTCGCGCGCGACGACGAGCAGGTCGACGCCGGGCCGGACCTCCGGGTAGAGCGCGCGCGGTCCGTCGAGCACCGGCTCGGGCAGTGCGCCCGGCCACGTGTAGGCGATGGTGTGGCCGGCGACGTCCACCTCGGCCAGCACGGTGTCCGCGGCGCCGGCAGCGCTGCCGCCGGAGAAGCGCACCGGAGTGGGGGTGTTGACCGGACGGAAGTCGAGGCCACCGCGGACCTTGTCGGAACGGGTCAGGGTGTTGTCGATGTCGGCCCACCGGCCGGCGCCGTCCTTCGCCCGTCGCGGCACGGTGGAGATCGTGGTGCGGAGTTGCCCGTCGGGCCGCGCCCAGGTCAGCGAGGTGGCGGTGGTGGCGGTGTCGACCAGGACCTCCTGGCCGGTACGGCGGGCTTCGGCCACGGCGACGACTTCGGTGCGCGGCGCGGGGGGCGCCGGCGCGGCGGCGGTGGCCTGCTCCGACGGGTCGGCGGAGCCGAGCCACCACGGAAGGGGGGCGGCGACGAGTGCGGCCAGCGATAGGCCCAGAGTGAGGGTCAGCCTGGTGCGCGTGCGCACGAACGGGCTGATCAGGCGAGGCGCGGTCACGGCTGGTCGACTCCCGTGGGGGCCAGGTGGACAGGGAAGGGTGCGCAGACCGCCTCGTCCGGCGGAGCCGCGAGGCAGAACGCGGGCACACGATCGCATGACGAGTGCGAGTTTGGGGTGCCCTCGAACATTATCGATCCGTTATCTGCCGTTAAGTAACCGCACAGATTCGTCGCGGAATTGGATCTCGTGCCCGATTTCCCCGAGCCCAAAGACGGCTCCTTGCGGGGTTGGCACCGCTTGCGGCGAATGGGCGGAACCGCCTCCCTCGCCCTAAAAATCATGTGACCCAGATCACTTCATATGCGTCTATATGACTCTCCGTGTCCTTGAGTAACCGAACGTCCTGCCGCACAGTGCTCACGCACGCGCCAGAACCCGGCGGGTGCGTTCGCGGTTATCCGCGCCTTCTCTTTTCGTCTTCGCGCTGGGTGGGAGTCGACGCGTGCGAGGTATCGATTTGCTGTCCCGGCGGTGGCGCCGACAGGCCCGGACGGGACCGGGTAACCACCGGGGCCGTCGGGCATTGGTGCTGGCCCTCTCCGCGACCCTGGTCGGGACGATGCTGCCCGCCGAAGCGTGGGCGGTGCCCGGCGCGGGCATGGCCCGGGAAGAGACCGCGCTCGACCTGCCGGACCTGCCGGAGAGCGAGCGGGTCGGCGAGGACGACGCGGCCGAGAAGAACCTGACCACCGCCGCCGAGGTCCCGGTCGAGCCGTACGCGCCCACGGCCGTCACCCCCTGGCAGCAGGACACCGGCGTCGTGGACCTCACCGGCGTCGAGGCCGGTGCCACGGTGCCGGTCGACGACCTGCCGGTCGCCCTCGGCGTGCCGGCCGGCGCCGACCCGGCGGGCCTCGCCGGCGCCTGGACCGTCGACCTGGCCGCCCCCCAGGCGTCCCAGGACGCCGGCGTCTCCGGCCTGATCATGAAGATCACGCCGCCCGACACCGCGGACCCGACCGCCGAGGTCGCGCTCAGCGTGGACTCCACGCCCTTCGTCGACCTGTACGGCCCGCAGGCCGCCGACCGCTTCGGCGCGGTGCTGCTGCCCAGCTGCGTCTACGACGCCCCCGATACCGGCGACTGCGCCGCCGACAGCGGCACGACGGCCCCCACCGAGCCGGTGCAGACGCTCTCCAGCGACGTCGAACTGGTACCCGCCGCCTCGACGGGGCTGCGCGCCGCGACCGCCAGCGCCACGCCGACCCGTCGCGTGATCAACACCAGCGTGCCGGTCGGCCAGCTGCTCCCGGCAGGGAGCACGTCAGGCTCGACTGCCCGGACCCTCGCCGCGGCGTCGACCGAGCCCAACGTCGTCGGCGTGCTCGACACCGGTGCCTCGGCGGCCGGTGACTACACCGCCACCCCGCTGCTCTCCTCGGGCTCCTGGGCGGCCGGCGCCTCCTCGGGCGCGTTCACCTACTCGTACCAGGTCCAGGTGCCGGAGACCGCCGGCGGCCTGATGCCGAAGGTGGCGCTCTCCTACTCCTCGCAGTCCGTGGACGGTCGCACCTCCGCCACCAACAACCAGGCCTCCTGGATCGGTGACGGCTGGGACTACAACGCCGGGGCGATCACCCGCAGCTACGCCAACTGCCGGGAGGACTCCAAGAAGACCGGCGCGAACAACAAGGACCACCGCACCGCCGACCTCTGCTGGGGCTCGCAGAACGCCACCCTCTCGCTGGCGGGCATGACCACCGAGCTGGTCTGGGACGAGGGCAAGAACGCCTGGTTCACCGCCAACGGCGACGGCTCCAAGGTTGAGCTGCGCAAGGACACCGGCCTGGGCAACGGCGACGCGAGCGGCGAGTACTGGGTCGTCACCACCCGCGACGGCACCAGGTACCACTTCGGCCTGAACCGTCTGCCGGGCTGGACCGCCGGTGCCGCGGAGACCAACTCCGTGCTCACCGTGCCCGTGTACGGCAACCACCTCAGCGACGGCGACCCCGCCGAGACCTGCTACAAGTCCGGTGGCACCGACGCCTGGAAGGCCTCCGCGTGCACGCAGGCGTGGCGCTGGTCGCTGGACTACGTCGAGGACATCCACGGCAACGCCATGAGCCTGTGGTGGGCCAAGGAGAAGAACTACTACGCCCAGAACTTCAACTTCAAGGCGCCGGTCGCGTACGACCGCGGCGGCTACCTCACCCGGATCGACTACGGCCAGCGCAAGGACAGCATCTTCTCCGCCGAGGCACCGGCCCGGGTCCGGTTCATCGTGGCCGAGCGCTGCTTCGACGAGGGCGCGCTGACCTGTAGCGACGCGAACTTCGCCGACAAGGACCCAGGCAAGTACCGCATCTGGTACGACACCCCGGCCGACCTGCGCTGCTCCTCCGGCGTGAAGTGCTGGAACGCCGGCCCGTCCTTCTTCACCCGTAAGCGCCTCGACATGATCAGCACCTCGGCGCAGCGGCGCACCGACACCACCGCCCGCCAGGTCGTCGACGAGTACCAGCTCAAGCAGTCCTTCCCGATCCTGCGGACCGGCCCGAACACCGCGCTCTGGCTGGAGTCGATTACCCGGACCGGGTACGGCCGCAACGGCACCACCGACGCGAAGGTCACCCTCAACCCGGTGCGCTTCGAGCCCAACCCGGAGGACATGCCGAACCGGGTCAAGCGGGACAACCGTCCCGGCTTCTCCCGGCTGCGCATCTCCCGGGTCATCAACGAGTACGGCGGCGAGACGGTCATCACCTACAAGCAGCCCGTGGGTGACTGCGCCACCGGCACCGGCCTGCCCGACAAGACCGACACCGCGGCGCTGAAGGCCAACAACCGGCTCTGCTACCCGTCCTTCTGGCACCCGGACCCGGCGGCGCAGGAGATCGACTGGTTCCACAAGTACGTCGTGGACAGCGTCGAGGAACTGCCCAACATCGACGGCGCGTTCAGCACCATCACCCGGTACGCGTACGAGAACCCGGGCTGGAAGCTGGCCGAGCAGGAGTTCACCAAGAAGGCCACCCGCACCTACTCCCAGTTCGCCGGCTTCCAGCAGACCACCGTCCTCACCGGCGCCGACGAACCGGACATCGGCAGCAAGCGGACGAAGTCCGTCACCCGGTACTTCCGCGGCATGGGCGACACGGTGCCGATGACCGACATCACCGGCACCGAGATCGCCAAGGACCGGGAGCCCTTCGCGGGCCGGATCGCCGAGGAGCTGACCTACGCCGACGCCGGCGACGCCAACACCGACTGGCTGACCCGCAGCATCACCTACCCGGCGGCGCAGCTGCTGGCCAGCCGGACTCGCGACGACGGGCTGAGCCCGCTGGAGGCGTGGCGGGTCACCGAGCCGCGGACGGTGTCGTACACGAAGTCCTCCGGCACCGGGGACGACACCCGCACCGTGCGGTCGGTGGAGACGAAGACCACCTACGAGTCGACCTATGGCCTGCCCACCTATGTGGAGTCCATAGGTGACACGGGCAGGACCGGCGACGAGTCCTGCACGACAATGGAGTACCTGCACCGCACCGACAAGAACCTGATCGGCCTCACCAAGCAGGTTCTCACCAGCCCGACCACGTGTGCCGCCGCCGACTTCGCCGACCTGAAGACGTTGAGCGCGGCCACCCGGGTCGCCTACGACGACCAGGCGTACGGCACCGCCCTCGCCGCCACCACCCGGGGGCTGGCGACACAGCACTGGTCGCTGAAGGGCGACGGGTCCGGATTCCAGTCCGACGGCACCACCGGCTTCGACGCCATCGGCCGGGTCGTCTCGAACACCGACCCGGACGGCAAGACCTCCACCATTACCTACACCCCCTCCACGGGGCAGGCGTTCACGGTCACCGAGCAGAACTCGCTCGGGCACCGGCAGGTCCAGGAGCTGGAGCCGGGCCGGGGGACCGCGGTGAAGACCACCGACGCCAACAACCGGGTCAGCGAGGGCAGGTACGACCCGCTGGGCCGCCTCGTCGAGGCCTGGGGTGCGGGTCGCACCCCGTCGACCACGGCGGTGCCGGACTTCAAGGCGGAGTACGCGACCCCGGTCGGCAAGCCGCCGTACGTCACCACGTTCAGCCGGGGGCACGACAACCGGATCCAGACCTCGGTCACGCTCTACGACGGCCTGGGCCGCGAGCGGCAGAGCCAGGAGGAGGCCACCGGCGGCGGCCGGCTGATCACCGACACGCTCTACAACAGTTCCGGCGAGGTGTGGCAGACCAACAACGCCTACGTCGCCTCGGGCGGCCCGGTCGGCACGCTGTTCACGCCGCTGGCCGACACAGCGGTGCCGAACGCCACCCGCTACACCTACGACGGCCTCGGCCGGCTCCTTGAGGAGCTGCCGGTCCTGCGCGGCGTCGAGCAGCCGTCGCGCGCCACCCGCTACACCTACGGTGCCGACCACTCCACGGTGATCAACCCGAGCGGTGCGTCCTCCTACCGGATGTTCAGCGACGCGCTTGGGCGGACCACCCGACTGGACACCTTCACCGACGCCGCGCGGACCGCCTTCACCACCATGCGGTACGAGTTCGACTCGCGCGGCCAGCTGGCGAAGGCCATCCACTCGGCCGACCCGACTCACCCGTGGACCTGGACCTTCGACCAGCGCGGCCGGATGGAGACCGCGACCGATCCGGACACCGGCACCACCCGGATCAGCTACGACCACCGCGACCGGCCGGTGACCACCACCAACGCCCGGAACGTGACGGTCTGGAACGGCTACGACGAGCTCTCCCGCCCTACCCAGCAGCGGCTGGGCGACGGCACCGGGACGCTGCTGGCCCAGTACACCTACGACACCGCGCCGGGGGGCAAGGGCCTGCCGGCCGCCGCCACCCGGTACACCGACGGCCTGCCCTACACCCAGACCATCGGCGGCTACACCAACGACTACCAGCCGACCTCCACCACCCTGACGCTGCCGCAGACGGTGGCGGACGTCTGGGGTCTGCGCAGCTCCTACCGGTACGACTACACCTACACCGACACCGGCCTGCCGGAGTCGACCACGCTGCCCGCAGTCGGCGGTTTCCCCGCCGAGAAGGTCCTGGTCCGGTACACCAAGGACGGCCTGCCGCTGTCCGTGTCCGGCAACAACTGGTACGGGTCGGAAACGGTCTACTCGCCCTACGGGCAGGTGCTGCGCTCGACGCTCGGCGCCCAGCCGTACCGGGTGTGGACCATGTCCAGCTACGACGACGCCAGCGGGGCGCTCACCGACCAGCAGGTCTACCGCGAGAAGACCGACGATAAGAACCTGGTCGGCGGCAACCTCGTGTCGCACCGCTCCTACTGGTACGACAACGCGGGCAACGTCACCGCGATCCGCGAGCGCGCGCTCGGCATCGAGGAGCGGCAGTGCTTCCGATACGACGCGCTCGGCCAGCTGACCACGGCCTGGACGGCCAAGGACCAGGCGTCCTGCGTCGCGGACCCGACCGCCACCACGGTGACGGCCGGCACCGACGGCGCCGGCTACTGGCAGGAGTACGACTACGACCTGCTCGGCAACCGCAGGAAGCTGGTCGAGAAGAACCTCGCCGGTGACCCCACCAAGGACGCCACCACCAGCTACGGCTACGGGGCGACCGACGGCAGCCAGCCGCGCACCCTGACGAAGGTGACCAAGAACTACGTCACGCCGGCGGGGGCGGCGGTCACCGCCGTGGCGGAGCGGCTCTACGAGCTGACCGGCGACACGAAGACCGTCACCTCCGTGGCGACGGGCGACCGGCAGGAGCTGTCCTGGACCTACGACGGTCAGGTCGAGCGGATCGCTGGCCAGGGCAGCAAGGGCAGGACCGCGTACGTGGGGCTCGGCAACAAGTGCCTGGACCTCAGTTCCAGCCTCACCGTGGCCAACCAGCCGATCCAGCTCTACTCCTGCAACAGCACGCTCGCCCAGAAGTGGTCCTTCACGCCGGCGCCGAACCAGGCCAACGCCAGCCTCGGCACCCTGTCCGTCCTGGACAACTGGTGCGTCCAGCCGGCCGCCAACACCGCCGGATCGGCGTTCTCGATCCAGAAGTGCAGCGGCGCCGCGGCCCAGCAGGTGGAGCGCACCGCGACCGGGCTCAAGCACACCGCCTCCGGCCTCTGCCTGGCGGTCAAGGACGCGGCCACGGCCAACGGCACCCCGATCGTGCTGGCGACCTGTGACACCGCGTCCACCGCTCAGCGGTGGGAGGCGCAGAACGAGACCCGGCACATCTACGGTCCCGGCGGGGCACGGCTGCTGACCCTTCAGAACAGCCAGGCCACCCTGAACCTGGGCGAGGCCCAGGTCACCGTGCAGCGGGGTGGGGTGCTGGTCAACACCCAGCGCACGTATGCGGCTCCGGGCGGTGCGATGCTGCGCTACGCCTACGGCACCGACTCGCCGAGCCTGGTGGCCCTGGCGGGCGACCACCAGGGCAGTCCGTACGCCGAGATCGTCAGCGGTGACCTGATGCAGGTCCGGATTCGTAAGCAGGACCCGTTCGGCAACCAGCGGGGCACCGACAAGCTGGCGTCCCGCATGCAGACCAACGCCGGCTTCCTCGGTGCTATCCGCGACGACGCCTCCGGCTACACGCCGCTGGGCGCCCGCCTCTACGACCCGGTCGTGGGCCGGTTCATGTCCGCCGACCCGGTGCTGGACCTGACCGACCCCATGCAGTCCAACGGGTACGCCTACGGGCACAACAACCCGGTGACGTTGGCGGACGCCTCAGGCCTGTCGGTGGCGTTGAACGCCTCGGAGATGGCGGCGGCGCTGGCGGGTGCGGGCCTGACGGCCGCGCAGGTCGCCCAGGCGCAGGCCGACTCGAACCGGTCGCTGGTTTCGGTGATCCTGGAGACCGCCTGGTCGATGCTGAAGGACTTCATCGGCATCACCGACGCGATCAACTGCTTCGGCGGTGACATGTGGTCCTGCGGCAGCTTGATCATCCAGGCGATCCCATGGGCGAAACTCGGCAAGATCCCTGCAGTGATCAGGGCCGTCAACCGGACCATCGAAGCGGTCCAGGCGTTCTTCAGGGCGAAAAAGGCGGCCCAGGCAGTGCTGGCGGCTGCTCGAGCGGCTGAGCGGGCGGCAATCACCGCCAAGAAGTTGGCCATCGAGCGGGCGAAGAAGGCGGCGCAGGCCGCGGCGAAGAAGGCGGCCGAGAAGGCCAAGAGAACCAGCGACAGGGCCGCCAACGCCACGAAGAAGACGGGTAACCCGGTCCAGAAGCAGGCTCAGGCTAGGGCGAACCCGAAGGGCTCCTCGGCTGCCTCATCGGGTGGCGGCAAGGGTTCTGGTGGGGGCGGCAAGGGGGACTCCAAGCCAGGAGGTTCCTCGGGCGGGTCCTCCCGCGGCAGCGGTGGCTCCAGCGGCGGCGGCAACGCCGGTAAGGCTGGCGCTGACGACTCCTGTCTCACGAACAGCTTCGTGCCGGGCACGAAGGTCCTCATGGCCGACGGCAAGACCAAGCCGATCGAGGACGTGAAGCCGGGCGACAAGGTCATGGTCACCGATCCGGAGACGGGTCGCACCGTGGTAGAGACGGTCAGCGCCGCGATCAAGGGCGTTGGCGTCAAGCACCTGGTGAAGATCACCATTGACGTCGATGGTGAGCGTGGCTCGGCGACGGCAGAAGTCACCGCCACCGACGGTCACCCCTTCTGGGTGCCGGAGTTGGGTAAGTGGATCGATGCTGCCGACCTCCGCTCCGGTCAGCTGCTCCGCACCAGCGCTGGAACCTATGTCCAGGTCGCGGCGGTCGAACGCTGGACCACGCCGCGGGCCACCGTCCACAACCTCACGGTTCCCAACGTCCACACCTACTACGTCCTCGCCGGCACGTCCCCCCTCCTCGTACACAATTGCGGCGACTTCATCGGTCCCAAGGACCATGTGGCTCTCGGGCGCAGTCCTCGTGGCAGTGACATGACCGTCGAGAACTTCGCGGAACAGGTCGGCGCCCGGCACTTCATGAAAGCGGCGGACTGGCGGGGGGAGGTTGAGCGCGCGGTAGGCCGTCTGGGTCGTGGCGAAGGCAGCATCTCCTTCATGGTGGACGGACTCCCGGGCGCCAACAAGGGAGCGGCCGAGGCGCTCAAGCGTGCGCGGGAGGCCGAGAAGTTGAACAACGGCTCGCTTCTGGCCACCCAATGGGAACTGATTCAGATCGACAACGCCGGCCTGATGGGCCAGGTAGACTTCTTCCGCTTCAACCGACGTCTCGGTGGCTGGGGGAAGCTCTGATGCCGGAAGAGTTTGTGGTGGAACAGCGGCGAGACGAGCTGGATCTTCGCGATGACCGCCACTTCTACCTGATCAAGTTCGAGCCCGGACACAGCTCGGCACTGATCCGTGGCATCCCGGACCCGTCAGAGAACATGGACTTGGACGAAGAAGGGGACGAGACTCCGGACGACGAGCATCCTGGTCCGGTTCTGGACGTCTTCTTCGCAGGCGTCTCCAGAGTCTGCTGCTGGAAGGACTTTCCAGGCGCTCACCTTCGTCAGTCCAGCGAAGCTGAGCGGGCCGAGATCGAACGACGGATCGGTGCCCTCCGTTCCAGCGAGCGCGTCTTTCTGCTGGAAGCCGACTCGATGGAGTCCTACGTCATCGCCATGCGCGTGTACTGGGGCGAGTTCGACATCGATCCGCAGGCGTCAAGTCCGCTTGTCTCTGAGGATCGGAACTACCGACGGATATGTCGGCCGCTGACGGGAGCGGTGTTGTTCGCAGACTAGGTCCGGCACGCAGCGCAATGTGATCTGGAGCCGGACGTTCTGAGACCGTCGGTCCGGGAAGGCCGCTTCGAACGGGTGCCCGCCCTGATCCGCATCGACCCCCCGTCAGGTGCCGGGGGTGAGGCTCCCAGCGGGCGCTCAGGGGCGCTGGGGAAGAATGGCCGGGTGAGCACTCCCCGCACCCTTGTCCTGCTCGGCTCGACCGGCTCGATCGGCACCCAGGCCATCGACATCGTCAAGCGCAACCCGGACCGCTTCCGGGTGGTCGCCCTCGGCGCCGGTGGCGGCAACGTGGAGCTGCTCGCCGCGCAGGCGCTGGAGCTGGGCGTCGAGGCGGTCGGGGTGGCGAAGGCGTCCGCCGCGCAGGACCTCCAGCTGGCCTTCTACGCCGAGGCGAGCCGGCGCGGCTGGGCCACCGGCGACTTCAAGCTGCCCAAGATCGTGGCCGGGCCGGACGCCATGGCCGAGCTGGCGGAATGGCCGTGCGACGTCGTGCTCAACGGCGTGGTCGGCTCGCTGGGCCTGCCGCCGACGCTGGCCGCGCTGCGCGCCGGGCGTACCGTCGCGCTGGCCAACAAGGAGTCGCTTGTGGCCGGCGGCCCGCTGGTCAAGGCCGCCCTGACGCGGCCGGGGCAGCTTGTCCCGGTCGACAGCGAGCACACCGCGATGGCGCAGTGCCTGCGCTCCGGCGCCCGCTCCGAGGTCCGTCGGCTGATCGTGACCGCCAGCGGCGGCCCGTTCCGGGGCCGCCGGCGCGCCGAGCTGACCGAGGTGACCCCGGCACAGGCGCTGGCCCACCCGACCTGGAACATGGGCCCGGTGGTCACGATCAACTCCGCGACCATGGTCAACAAGGCCCTTGAGGTGATCGAGGCGCACGAGCTGTTCGACGTGCCCTACGCCGACATCGAGGTGATGATCCACCCCACCTCCGTGATCCACTCGATGGTCGAGTTCGTCGACGGCTCCACGATCGCCCAGGCCAGCCCGCCGGACATGCGGCTGCCCATCGCGGTCGCGCTGGGCTGGCCGGACCGGGTGCCGGAGGCCGCCGCCGCGGTGGACTGGACGACGGCGCACACCTGGGAGTTCTTCCCGCTCGACGACACCGCGTTCCCGGCCGTCGCGCTGGCCAAGGCGGCCGGTGAGGCCGGGCGGTGCCGGCCGGCGATCTACAACGCGGCCAACGAGGAGTGCGTGGCGGCGTTCGTGGCCGGGCGGCTGCCCTTCCTCGGCATCGTCGACACTCTCGATCGGGTGTTGGAGGACGCTCCGGACTTCGACGAACCAGGTACCGTCGAGGACGTGCTCGCCGCCGAGGCGTGGGCACGGGCGCGCGCCCAGGCGATCATCGCCGGGTCGGTGGAAGGAGCCTGATGGTTTACCTGCTCGGGGTGGTGCTCTTCGCCCTGGCGATCCTCATCTCGGTGAGCCTGCACGAGGCGGGGCACATGGTCACCGCGAAGGCCTTCGGGATGAAGGTCACCCGCTACTTCGTCGGCTTCGGCCCGACGCTCTGGTCGTTCCGGCGGGGCGAGACCGAGTACGGCGTCAAGGGCATCCCGCTCGGCGGCTTCTGCAAGATCGTCGGGATGACCCCGCAGGACGACGACGTCGAGCCGGGGGACGAGAAGCGCGCCATGTGGCGCTACCCGGTGTGGAAGCGGACGATCGTGATGTCCGCCGGTTCCATCACCCACTTCGCCCTGGCCCTCGGCGCGCTCTGGATCATGGCGGTCTCCGTCGGGCTGCCCAACCCGAAGGCCCCGACCACCGCGGAGGGCCTCAAGGCCGAGCCCGCCGTGATCGCCCTGGCCCCGTGCGTGGTGGTGGAGAACGTCAACCGCGGCTGCCAGGCCGGCGACCCGGCCAGCCCGGCCGCGAAGGCCCAGCTCCGGGACGGCGACCGGATCACCGCCGTGAACGGCAAGCCGGTCTCCACCTGGGGCGACATGCTCGACGTGGTCCGCGCCATCCCGCCCGGCACGGCCACCATCGCCTACGTCCGCGACGGCCAGCCGGGCACCGCCACGATCGACCTGGCCGCGGTGCAGCGCCCGCCGCTGAACGACCCGAAGGGCGCCACCTCCGCCGTCTCCGCGGTCGGCGTCATGGTCCAGCCCACCACGCCGAGCCGGATCGAGTACGGTCCGGTCGCCGCGTTCGGCGCCACCGCCGACTTCACCGGCAACATGGCCGTGCAGACCGCGCACGCCATGCAGCGGATCCCGCAGAAGGTGCCCGCCCTGTGGACCGCGGTCACCGGCGGCGAGCGCGACATGGACACCCCGATCAGCGTGGTCGGCGCCAGCCGGCTCGGCGGCGAGTTCGTGGCGAACGAGGCCTGGTACGCGTTCTTCATGCTCTTCGTCTCGCTGAACTTCTTCATCGGCGTGTTCAACCTGCTCCCGCTGCTGCCGCTGGACGGTGGCCACATCGCCATCGCCTGGTTCGAGCGGGTCCGCTCCTGGCTCTACGCGCGCATCGGCCGCGCCGACCCGGGCCGGGTGGACTACCTCAAGCTCATGCCCCTCACGTACGCGGTGATCCTGATCGGTGGCGCGTTCACGCTGCTGACCGTCACCGCGGACGTCGTCAACCCGATCACGCTCTTCTCAAGGTGAGTGCCTGAAGTGACCGCTGTCAGTCTCGGTATGCCCCCCGTGCCGCCGCCGCCGCTCGCCCCGCGCCGGGCCAGCCGCCAGATCATGGTCGGTTCGGTGCCGGTCGGTGGTGGCGCGCCGGTCTCGGTCCAGTCGATGACCACCACCCTGACCGCCGACGTCAACGCCACCCTCCAGCAGATCGCCGAGTTGACCGCGTCCGGCTGCCAGATCGTCCGGGTGGCGGTGCCGTCCCAGGACGACGTCGAGGCGCTGCCCGCGATCGCCAAGAAGTCGCAGATCCCGGTGATCGCTGACATCCACTTCCAGCCCAAGTACGTCTTCGCCGCGATCGACGCGGGCTGCGCGGCCGTCCGGGTCAACCCGGGCAACATCCGCCAGTTCGACGACAAGGTCAAGGAGATCGCCAAGGCGGCCGGTGACGCGGGGGTGCCGATCCGGATCGGCGTCAACGCGGGCTCGCTGGACAAGCGGCTGCTGAGCAAGTACGGCAAGGCCACCGCCGAGGCGCTGGTCGAGTCGGCGCTCTGGGAGTGCTCGCTGTTCGAGGAGCACGGCTTCCGGGACATCAAGATCTCGGTCAAGCACAACGACCCGGTCGTGATGATCCGGGCGTACCGGCAGCTCGCCGAGCAGTGCGACTACCCGCTGCACCTCGGCGTCACCGAGGCCGGGCCGGCCTTCCAGGGCACCATCAAGTCGGCGGTCGCCTTCGGCGCCCTGCTCGCCGAGGGCATCGGCGACACCATCCGGGTGTCGCTGTCCGCCCCGCCGGTCGAGGAGATCAAGGTCGGCAACCAGATCCTGGAGTCGTTGGGCCTGCGCGAGCGCGGTCTGGAGATCGTCTCCTGCCCGTCCTGTGGGCGCGCCCAGGTGGATGTCTACAAGCTGGCCGAGGAGGTGACCGCCGGCCTGGAGGGGCTGCCGGTGCCGCTGCGGGTCGCCGTCATGGGCTGCGTCGTCAACGGTCCGGGCGAGGCCCGCGAGGCCGACCTCGGCGTCGCCTCCGGCAACGGCAAGGGCCAGATCTTCGTCAAGGGCCAGGTCGTCAAGACCGTGCCGGAGGGCCAGATCGTGGAGACGCTGATCGAGGAGGCGCTGCGCATCGCCGACGAGATGGGCGCCGAACTCCCCGAGGAGCTGCGCGGCCTGGTGCCGGGCGCCACGGTCACCGTGCACTGACCGCTGCCATCGACGACGTGCGGCCGTCCCCACCCGGGGGCGGCCGCACGTGTCGGTTCAGGCCGGCGGCACCGGTCGGGGTGGCGGTCCCGTGACCACCCCGGCCGGCGCACCGTCGGCGCGGTTCACTCGGACTCGGCGAGGATGGCGTACAGCTTGCGCCGGGTCTCGTCGAGCACCTGGGCGGCGCGCGCCCGCTGGTCGTCGGTGCCGGTCATCATCACCTGTCGCAGGGCGTTCATGGCCTGCGCGCCGGCGTCGCGGATGTCGTGCCAGCTGCTCACGGTCTGCGCCGCGAACTCGCCCCAGGGCGGGGTCTGTGCCGCCTCGGTGGCCTCGGCCTGCCCCTGCTCGGTGAGGGCGAACCGTTTCCGCCCGCCGTCGGAGTCGGCGGCGGCGATGACGCCCTCGTCCTCCAGCAGTTGCAGGGTCGGGTAGATCGATCCGGGGCTGGGCCGCCAGGCCCCGCCGGTCCGGGAGTCGATCTCCTGGATCATCTCGTAGCCGTGCATCGGCCGCTCGGTGAGCAGCGCCAGCACGGCGCCGCGCACGTTGGGCCGGCGTCCCCGGCCGCGTCCGCCTCGACCTCGACCGTGGCCGTGCGGTCCGGGCGGGAACGGCGGCGGACCGGGCGGCACGGGCGGGAAGCCGAAGCCGCGCCGGCGCAGCTCGTCGTGCGCGGCGTACATCCGTCGGTGGAAACCCATCGGGCTCTCCTTCTGTTGCGACTATCGCTGATGCATCAACGATATATCGGCAATGCATCGCTGACAACATCGACGGGAAACCGGGTTTCAAACCGTACGTACGTCTTGTTAGGGTGCCGGTGTGCGCCTGCTTCCCGAACCGGGGCCCGCCCGGATCCTCACCCTCTCCACGCTGGTCAACACCGTCGGCCGGGGCACCTGGCTGACCGCCAGCGCACTCTTCCTCACCCGCTCGGTGGGGCTCACCGTGACCCAGGTCGGTCTCGGCCTCACCATCACCGCGCTGGTCAGCCTCGTCGCCAGCACACCGATGGGCTACCTCGCCGACCGGCTCGGGCCGCGCGGCCTCCAGATCACCGCCCTGCTCGCCTCGGCGGGCTGCACCGCCGCCCTGGTGGCGGTCCGCTCGTTCGCCGGATTCCTGCTGGTCGGCGTGCTGATGGCGGTGGCCGACTCGGCCAGCCGCGGGGCCCGGGGCGCGCTCATCGCCGGCGCGGTCCCCCCGGACCAGCGGGTACGCACCCGGGCCTACCTGCGCGCCGTCACCAACGTCGGCATCTCCGTCGGCGCGGTGCTGGCCGGCGTCGGCCTCGCCGCCGACACCCGGACCGGGTACGTGTCGCTCATCCTGCTGGACTGCGCCACCTACCTGGTGGCCGCCGCGGTGCTGCTCCGGCTGCCGCCGGTGCCCCCGGTCCCCGCGCCCGCGCACGGGCCGCGGCTGATCGCCCTGCGGGACCGCCCGTTCCTCGCCTTCACGGTCCTGGACGGGCTGATGTCGATGCACTTCGGGCTGATCAACATCGCGCTGCCGCTCTGGATCGCCGGCCACACCACCGCGCCGCGCTGGCTCGTCTCGGCCTGTCTGCTGGTCAACACCGTGATGGTGGTGCTCTTCCAAGTCCGCGCCTCGCGCGGCACCGAGGACCTCACCGGCGCCGGCCGGGCCGCCCGCCGGGCCGGTGTGGTGATCGCGGCCGCCTGCGCGCTCTTCGCGGCGAGCGGGGGCCTGCCCGTCGCGGTCGCCGTGCCGCTGCTGCTCGGCGGCGCGCTGGTGCACGTGGTGGGCGAGTTGTGGCACGCCGCCGCCGGCTGGGGCATCTCCTTCGGCCTCGCCCCGGCCCACGCCCAGGGCCAGTACCAGGGCGCCTACGGGATGGGCATGCAGCTCGGCTCGATGGTGGCCCCGGTGGTGGTGACCACCCTCGCCATCGGCTGGGGGGTACCGGGCTGGCTGCTGCTCGGCGGCCTGTTCCTGGTGCTCGGGCTGCTGGTGCCGCCGGTGGTCGGCTGGGCCGCGCGGAGCCGCCCCGCGATGCCGGCCGAGCCGGTCCCGGTCGGCTGAGTGGCCACTGAGCCGACGATCGGCCACGGTCCTCAGGTCGGCCCGCGCGGGCCGGGGTCGATCTGGCAGGCTGGTATCCGTGCTCACGGTGCCGGTACGCCAACTCGGGGAGTCGGAGCGCCGCGCGGTCGAGCGGCTGCTGGATCTCGACCCGTACGCCGGCGCGCAGGTCGCCGAGCGGGTGGCCGCCAGGGGGCTGGCCTGGTGGCGGGCCGAGGGGCGGATCCTCGGCTACGGCGGCCGGCGCAACCTGGAGTCGATCTGCTGGCTGGGCGGCAACCTGACCCCGGTGCTCGCCTCGCCGCCGGCGGTGGCCGCGTTCGCCGAGCAGTTGAGCACCGAGGAACGGCTCTGCTCCTCGATCGTGGGGCGCGCCGACGCGGTGCTCGGCCTCTGGGACCGGCTGTCCGGGCAGTGGGGCCCGGCCCGGGACGTACGCCCCAACCAGCCGCTGCTGGCCACGGAGGCCATCCCCCCGGTGGCGCCCGACCCGCAGGTGCGCCGGGTACGCGCCGCGGAGATCGACCAGCTCTTCCCGGCGGCGGTGGCGATGTACACCGAGGAGGTCGGGGTGTCGCCGCTGGCCGAGGACGGCGGGCGCGGCTACCGGCGGCGGGTCGGTGACCTGGTGCGCGCCGGCCGCGCCTACGCCCGGTTCGTGGACGGCCGGGTGGTCTTCAAGGCGGAACTGGCCGTGGTGACCCGGCGGACCGCGCAGGTGCAGGGGGTCTGGGTGGCGCCGGAGTGGCGCGGCCGGGGCATCGCGACGTCGGCCATGGCGGCCGTGGTGCGCGACGCGCTGACCCGGGTGGCGCCGACCGTCAGCCTCTACGTCAACGACTTCAACCTGCCCGCCCGGCGGGTCTACGAGCGCTGCGGGTTCCGCCCCGTGGGCACCCTCGCCACCGTGCTCTTCTGAGCCGGCCCCGAGGCCCGCCCGGGGCCGGCGCCGGACCCCATGCGGGAACCGGCAGCCGCATGGCCCGGATCACGTCCGCTCGAATTGCGCCGAACCGGACAGCCGGCGCTATGCTGAGCCTGTTTTTGTACTGACTGGTCAGTCTAGAAAGTCGGGCGGTGCCATGCGAATCGTCGAGGCCAGCGGGCTGGGTCTGCGGACCCGCCGCGGCTGGGTGTACCGGGACGTCGACCTCAGCGCAGACGCGGGCGAGCTGCACGCCGTCACCGGCCCGCCCGGCAGCGGCCGCACCTCCCTGCTGCTCACCCTGGCCGGCCGCTTCCCGCACACCGAGGGCGAGCTGAGCCGGCGCGGCCCCGCCGCCCTCGGGCAGGTCGCCGGCGTGCACGAGCCCGACCCCACGCTGACCGTCGCCGAACACATCCAGGAACGGTTGCTGCTGCTCGGACCCGTGCCACGCCGCCGCCGGCTCGTCCCGGTCGCCGCGGTGCGGGCCCGCCGGGCGTACCGTCGGGACGCCTTCGCCGCCGCGATCGCCGGCGCCGGCCTCACCGACGCCCCGCTCGACCCGCACCGGTACGGCCGCGACCTCACCCCGGTCGAACGGCAGGTGCTCGGCCTCGTGCTGGCCAGCCTCAGCGGCCCCAACCTGATCGTCGCCGACGACGTGGACGCCGGCTCCGACGCCCCCGAACGGGAATGGATCTGGGCCGCCCTGGGCCGCCTCGCCGACCAGGGGTACGCGGTGGTCGCCGGCGCCCGCGCCGTGGAACCGGGCACCACCGTCGTCGAGCACCGGATCGGCGACCCCACCCTGCCCACCCCCGCCCTGGTCGCGCCCCGCGCCGCCGGCGACCGGGACGACACCCGGGAGACCGCCGCATGAGCGTCCTCCGCCTGGCCCGCTTCGAGCTGCGCCGGATGACCCGCGGCCGGCTGCCGCGCGCCGCGCTCGCCGTGCTCACCGTCATCCCGCTGCTCTACGGCGCCCTCTACCTCTACGCCTTCTGGGACCCGTACGGGAAGCTCGACCGGATCCCGGTCGCCCTGGTCAACGCCGACCGGCCGGCCACCGCCGGCGACGGCAGCGCGGTGCGCGCCGGCCAGGACCTCACCGACGAACTGCTCCACCGCAAGGTCTTCGGCTGGACGGTGACCGACCAGGCCGACGCCACGGCCGGGCTCAACGACGGCCGCTACCACCTGGTCTTCGCCATCCCGGCCGACTTCTCCGCCACCCTGGCCGCCGGCCCCGAGCCGGACCAGCCGGCCCGCCGGGGCGAGCTGAAGGTGGTCAACGACGACGCCACCAACTACCTCTCCGGCCTGCTCGCCCGCTCCGCGTTCAGCGAGATCCGGGCCGCCGCCGCGGAGAGCGCCGCCGCGTCGTACTTCGACCGGATGCTGATCGGCTTCACCGACGCCAAGGCCGAGACCGGCCGGGCCGCCGACGGCGCCGACCAACTCCACGACGGGCTGGGCGCCTCGCAGCAGGGCGCCGGGAAGATCGCCGACGGGCTGGGCACCGCCGAGGACGGCGCCGGCCAGCTGGCCGGTGGGCTCGGCAGCTCCGTGCGGGGCGCGGCGAAGCTGGCCGACGGCCTCGACCAGCTCTACACGGGCGTCGCGCAGATCGCCGACGGCACCAGCCGTGCCGCGACCGAGACCAGGGCCGCCGCCGTGACGGTGGACGCGGCGGCCGACCGGTACGAGCCGCTGCTGCGCCGCAACGCCGACAACATCCGGCGCGCCGCCACGCTCGTCGCCGAGGGCGCGCAGACGCTGGCCGACAGCATCGACGCGCTGCCGGCCAGGGCCGACGAGGTGTTACGCCGGGCCGAGCAGGTCCGCGACCGCCTCGACGCGCTGGCGACGGCCCACCCCGAACTGGCCGACGACCCGAACCTGGTGGCCGCCCGGCAGGCCGCCGAGCAGGCGGTCAGCACCGCCCGGGCGATGGTCGCCGCGCTGGACCGCACCGACCTGGCCGCCCTCAGGACGCAGCTGACCGAGGTCGCGCGGACCGCCCGCGACGTGTCCGCCGCCGCCCCCCACCTGGCCGACGACATCGCCGCCGCCCGGGCCAAGGTCGACCAGCTGGCCAGCGGGCTGAACACCCTCGCCCAGGGCAGCGCCAAGCTCCGCGACGGCCTCGGCGGCGCGGCCGACGGCGCCGACGAGCTGCGGGGCGGGCTCTACCGGCTGGCCACCGGCGCCCGCCAGCTCGACGGCGGCCTCGCCCAGCTCAGCAGCGGCAGCAACCGCCTCGCCGACGGACTGACCAAGCTGGAGGGCGGCGCCGGCGACCTCGCCGACGGGCTCGCCGCCGGAGAACGGAAACTGCCCGGCTACCACGACGCGGACAGCCGCTCCGACATCCTCGGCGACCCGGTCGGGCTGATCCGCCACTCCGACCACCCGGCCGGCTCCTACGGCGTCGGCTTCGCCCCGTACTTCCTGGCCCTGGCCCTCTGGGTCGGCGCGATGATCACCTACCTGGTGCTGCGGCCGGTGAACCGGCGGCACGTGATGTCCGGCGCCCCCGGCTGGCGGGTCGTGCTGGCCGGCTGGCTGCCCGCCGCCGCGATCGGGCTGGCCCAGGTGGCCGTGCTCGTCACCGTGGTCACCCTGGCCCTCGGCCTGCGCCCGGCGCACCCGGTGGCCACCATCGGGCTGCTCGCCCTCACCTCGCTGGCGTTCACCGCGATCATGCAGCTGCTCGGCGTGGCGCTCGGCCCGGCCGGCCGGCTCGCCGCGCTGGCCCTGCTGATGCTCCAGCTCACCTCCTCCGGCGGCACCTACCCGGTGCAGACCTCGCCCGGGTTCTTCCAGGCCATCCACCCCTGGCTGCCCATGACGTACGTGGTGGACGGCCTGCGGCACACCATCAACGGCGGCCCGGCCGCCCCGGTGCTCACCGGCGCGCTGGTGCTGGTCTCCTTCGGGGCCGGCGCGCTGGCGCTCGGCGTCGGCGCGGCCCGCCGGTCCCGCCGGCTCACCCCGGCCAAGCTGCACCCCGAACTGGCCATGTGAGGATGGGCGGGTGACGGACGGACGGTCGCGACGGCGCGAGGACACCCGCCAGCGTCTCTTCGTGGCGGCGGTGGACCTCATCGCCGAACAGGGCTTCTCCGCCACCACCGTGGACGACATCGCGGCCCGGGCCGGGGTGGCGAAGGGGACCGTCTACTACAACTTCGAGTCCAAGACGGTCCTCTTCGAGGAGCTGCTGCGGCACGGCATCGGCCTGCTCACCGCCGACTTCCGGGCCGCCGTCGACGGGCTGCCGCCCCGGGAGGCGCTGGCCGCGCTGGTCCGCGCCGAACTGGAGTACATCCGCCGCTACCGGGCCTTCGCCCAGCTCCTGCTCTCCGAGATGTGGCGCACCAACCGGGAGTGGCAGCAGACCCTGCGGCTGCTGCGCGGCGAGGCGATCGAGGTGATCGCGGAGACCGTACGGGCCGGGGTGGCCAGCGGGGACCTCCCGGCCGACCTGGACGTCCGGACGGCCAGCTCGGCGCTGTTCGGCGTGGGCCTGGTGGTGGCCGTGGACTGGCTGGTCTTCCAGCCCGACCGGCCGATCGAGGACGTCCAGGAGGCGCTGCTCGGCATCGTCCGCCGGGTCGCCCAGACGTGACCCCGGCGCGGTAATTCGTTTGAGCGCGCTGCCCGGCCGGGCGAGGCTGGGGGGTACCGCCCCCACCGACCCGAGTCCGGAGGACCTTCCATGCGCCTGCTCCGAGACCTCTGGGCCACCGCACCCCGTCGGTTGGCGGTCGTCCTGCTGTTCATCATCCTCGCCGCCGCCGGCCAGGCGGCCGCGTCGGCGCTGGCCGGGCCGGTGCTGGTGCACCGGTCGGTCGGCTGGTTCGCCGTGCTCGCGGCGGCCCTGGTCACCGCCGTGGTCAGCGACCTGGTGATCGGGCTGATCATGGCTCGGCTGACCGCCGACTGGTCGGCCGACGTGCGCCGCCGGCTGTGCCGGGTGGCGCTCGGGCAGGACCTGCCCACCCTGGAGACCACCCCGGTCGGCGAGCTGCTCGACCGGATCGACAACGACGTCTACCAGGTCGGCGCCGAGCTGCGGAACACCGGCGTACGGCTGATCCAGGGGCTCGCCGTCTGCGTGCTGGCCACGGTCAGCGCACTGATCGTCTGGTGGCCGGCCGGCGTCGGGATGATCGTGCTGACCGCCCTGCTCGGCGTGTTGCTGCGCCGCCCCACCGCCCGGATCGCCCCGGCCCGGATGGCCGAGGAGGAGGCCTGGTCCGACCTGGCCGCCGTGATGGAGGAGGCGGTGCACGGCCAGGACGACGTCCGCACCAGCCTGGCCCGGCCGTACGTGCTGCGGCTCTACGCCCGGCGGGCCGCCCAGGTGATCTCCCGCGGCGGCCGGGTGTTCCGGCTCTCCGCCCGGGTCACCGCGCTGGCCGCCGGCGGGGTCCGGCTCGGCATCGTCGGCGTCGTGCTCGCCGGGGCCTGGGCGCTGACCACCGGGCGGGTGGACGCCGCCCGGCTCACCGCCATCTGGCTGCTCGTGCTCGCGTTCGGCGCCACCGTCGAGCACATCGCCCGCTGGGTGCCGCACCTGCAACAGGCCTTCGGCGCGTGGGCGCGCGTGCAACTGCTCGCCGGCTCCCGCCAGGAACCCGCCGGCGGCGCCGCCCCGGTGGACGGGGACCTCACCGTCCGCGGGCTCACCTTCCGCTACCCGTCCGGCGAGGACGGGCGCGGCCCGGCGCTGCGCGACGTGCGGCTCACCTTCGCCCGGGGCCGGTCGTACGCCCTGGTCGGGCGGACCGGCTCCGGCAAGTCGACCCTGGCCAAGGTGCTCACCCGGGCCGTCGACGTGCCATCCCGCACCGTCTTCCTGGGCGACACCGACCTGGTCGACCTGGACGTCGAGGCGCTGCGCCGGTGGATCGCCGTGGTGCCGCAGCGCACCGAGATCCTCGCCGGCACCCTCGCCGAGAACGTCGCGCTCTTCGATCCCGCCCTGCTCGACGACGCCACCCGGGCGCTGGAGGAACTGGGGCTGGCCGGTTGGATCGCCGAGCTCCCCGACGGGGTGCACACCCGGCTGGGGGAGGGCGGGCACGTGCTCTCCGCCGGGCAGGAGCAGTTGGTGGCGTTCGCCCGGATCCTGGTCCGCGACCCCCGCGTGGTGATCCTCGACGAGGCCACCGCCCGGCTCGACCCGGTCACCGAGACGCGGGTACGCCAGGCCACCGAACGCCTGCTCACCGACCGGATCGGCATCGTCATCGCGCACCGGCTCTCCTCGGTCCGCCGGTGCGACGAGGTGGTCGTGATGGCCGACGGGGCGGTGCTGGAGGCCGGCCCGCTGCGCGAGTCGGCCCGCTTCGCCGAGCTGCTCGCCACCAGCCACGCCAGCGCGTACGCCGGCGCCGGCGGCCGCCGCGGCGGGGTGGACCTGCTCGACGGTCCGGACGACGGCTGGGACGACCAGCCGGCGGCGCCCGCCGCGCCGGCCACCGCCGAGCGCCAGGTCGCGGTGCCGCGCACCGACCCGCCGCCGCTGCCCGACCCGCCGCCCGCGCGCACGCTGCGGGAGATCCTCCGGCTGGGCACCAACGATCCCCGGTACGGGCTGGTCTCGGTGGGGCTGTTCATCGTGATGACCCTGCTCGGGCTGGACGGCGCGGTGCTGCCCTGGCTCTGGGCCGAGGTGGTCGGTGGGGGAGACCCGTGGCTGCCGGCGCTCGGCATCGGCGCCGCGCTGCTGGTCGTGCTGCCGCTGCCGTACCTGACCAACCTCTGGTTCCCGCAGTGGTGGATCCGGCAGATGCTGCGGATCAGCGCCCGGCTGGTGCACGGGCAGACCGGGCCGCGCCGGGTCAGCGGGCACACCCCGGCCGAGGTGGTGGCCCAGGGCGGCGACACCGACCGGGTGGTGCAGCTCGCCGACAACCTGATGGACCAGTTCATCTCGGTCGCCATCCTGATCACCATGACGGCGGTCACCCGCAGTTACGTACCCGGGCTGTTCTTCGTCGGCACGATGGTGGTCTCCGGGCTGGCGGCGACCCTGTTCGCGCCCCGGTTGGAGCGCAGCGCCCGCGGCACCGTCAAGGCCCGCGCGGCGTTCGCCACCGCGCTGGTCTCCTCGCTCTCCGCCGCCCGTACCGTCAAGCTCGCCGGCGCCACCCGGCCGGTGCTGGACCATCTGGCGGCGCTGGACGTGGTGCGCAGCGACCGGCAGCGGCGGGAGATCGCCATGCAGGTGTGGGCCCGGTCCACCCCGTCGCTGGTCAGCGGCCTGCTGCCGATCGGGGCGTGGGCGCTCTACCTGGCCGGCGGCCTCTCCGCCGGCGCCACCCTGGTGGCGGTCTCCACCCTCGGCGCGGCCCGGTGGTTCGCCTGGACCACCGCGTCGCTGGTCTCCAACTACCCGTCGGCGCGGGTGTGGACCCGGCGGACGGCGGCGATGGCCGGGACCGGCGTCTACTCGGCCCCGGTGTCCGGGGTGGACCTGGCCGCCGGCACCGCGCCGGCGCCCGAGCCGCCGCCCCGGAACCCGCTACGCCGGCTGGAGCTGACCGGGTTCGGCGCGCTGCACTCCGACGGCACGCTCGCCGTCCGGGACGTCGAGCTGACCGTGGACCGGGGACAGTTGGTGCTGGTGGTCGGCCCGGTCGGCGCCGGCAAGTCGTCGCTGCTGCGCGCCCTGGCCGGGATCGTCCACCACACCGGCATGCTGCGCTGGAACGGCGAACCGGTCACCGAGCCGGAGCTGTTCCTCCGCCCCAACCAGGTCGGGTACGTGGGTCAACTGCCCCGGGTGCTCTCCGGCACGGTCGCGGACAACATCGCGCTCGGGCACCAGGTCGACGCCGCGGACGCGGTGACCACCGCCCAGCTCGACCACGACCTGGCCGCCGCCGGCGGCGGGCTGGGCCTGCTCATCGGGCACAAGGGGACGCGGCTGTCCGGCGGGCAGCTCCAGCGGCTGGCGCTGGCCCGGGCGCTGGCGCCGCGTACCGAACTGCTGGTCGCCGACGACGTGTCGTCCGCGCTGGACGTCACCACCGAGCTGGCCCTCTGGGCGGCGCTGCGCGAGCACGGCGTGACCGTGGTCGGCTCGACCGCCAAGCGGGCGGCGCTGGTCCGGGCCGACCACGTTGTGGTGCTGGTCGACGGGACGGTCGCGGCCCAGGGGCCGTGGCGGGACCTGGAGTCCCACTGGGGCCACCTGGCGGGGTGAGCTGCCGTAGAGGGTCAGGGCTTCATCGGGACTCGGGTGCTGGCTGTCGTTGACGGCCGGCGCCGACGCGTCGGTCGGTGTGGCATGCCGCGCGCAGCAGGGGCCACAGGGCGTCGATTACGCGGCGTGCCGCGGCGCGCGTCTGCCCGGGACTGGGGTCGGCCTCGAACTCGCCGATCTCCAGCCCGACAACCCGGTGAGCGGCGAGCACTTCCGCGGCGTCGTGCAGATCTTCCAGGGTCAGCCCGCCGGGCACGTGGTAGTCGGTGGCTACGATGCCGGGTTCCAGCACGTCACAATCGACGTGCACGTACACGGGACGCCCCGCGACGGCCGCGGCGAGCCGGACGGCCAGGTCGGGGCCGGGTGGTACGAGGGTGAGGGCTCCGCTGTCGATGAGCTCCTGCTCGGCCGGGTCGATGTCGCGAGCACCGGCGAGGATCGTGTTGGCTCCGGAGAGACCCGCGCCGAGGCCGGAGTCCCACAGCCCGAGTGGCCCGCTGAGCGCGAGACCGCCGAGGTAGCCGGTGGTCGTGTTGTCGGGCGTGTTGATGTCGGCATGCGCGTCGAACCAGACCACGACCGTGTCCGGGTGGTGTCGGGCGAGCACCGGCAGCGTGGCGAGAGCGACCGCGCAGCGGGAGAGCGCGGTGATCGGCACGAGTCCTTCGTTGAGCAGCCGGTCGTAATGCCGGCTCATCTCGATCAGGGCAGGGCGTGCCGTGTCCAGCTCCAGTCGCCACCCGGCGTTGAGCGCGGGTTCCGGCCTTCCGATCACGACGGGTTCCGCCCCGAGCCGGGACGCCAGTTCGGCGGCGATCGCCGGCGAGCCCGCCATCGCGAGATCGTTGTGATCGCCTGCTCGGGCGGCGAAGTGCGTGACGGCGGCTCTCTGGGCTGCGATTGCGGTGCTCATCGTGGGACTCCTGACCACCGTGCGGCTAGCTTCATGATCAATCGGGCGGACGGGCGGGGAGGGGTGGGGGTTAGTCCTTGTCGCCTCTGGCGAGGTGGCCCGTTCCGGGCTGAAAATCGTGTGGGTCGCTCGCTGACGTCGTCGCTCCTTGGTCCGTGTGA
>NZ_JBFAJK010000057.1:0-32050 GCF_040655175.1 Micromonospora sp. NPDC050495
GGGCGGGACGCGCTCCGCTCGGCTCCGCCCGCCCTGCTCACCGCCGCGATCAACGCCTCGATCGGCCTGCGGGGGCCCGCCGCCGTCCGGGTCACTTCTGGAACGCGTCCTTGACGTCGCGGCCGGCGCCCTTGACGTTCTCCCCGGCCTGCCGGGCGCGCGCCGTGCTCTGCTCGCTGGCGCCCTCGGCCCGCAACCGCTCGTTGTCGGTCACGTCGCCGATCCGCTGCTTGGCGGCGCCGCTCAGCTCCTGGGCCTTGTTCTTCGCCTTGTCGGTGAAGCTCATCGGATTCCCCTCGCTGCCGGGTACCCCGGGCCGGCCGGCCCGATCCCCTGTCGCGTCCCCGTGGTGTCGGCGCCGAAACCCGGTCGATTTCGGTGGTCGGCCGCACCACCCGTAAGGCGTCCTAGGACACTAGGGGAAGTGTGGGAGCGGGATGGCTGGTTAACTGGGCGGCATGGGAGAGATCCTGCTGATCCGCCACGGTGAGACCGCCTGGAGCGCCAGCCGGCGGCACACCTCGTACACCGATCTGGAGCTCACCCCCGACGGCGAACGGCAGGCCCGCGCGCTCGCCACGGCACTGGCCGGACGCGACCTGGTCCGGGTGCTGGCCAGCCCCCGCCGGCGCGCGCTGCGCACCGCGGACCTCGCCGGCCTGCGCATCGACGCCACCGATGAGGACCTCGCCGAATGGAACTACGGCGAATATGAGGGACGCACCACCGCGGACATCCACGAGACCGACCCCGAGTGGAACATCTGGACCGACGGCTGCCCCGGCGGAGAGTCACCGGCGCAGGTCGGCGAGCGCCTCGACCGGGTGCTCGCCCGGATCACTCCCCTGCTCGACGCCGGCACCGTCGCCCTGGTCGGGCACGCGCACAGCCTGCGGGTGCTCGGCGCCCGCTGGATCGGGCTGCCACCGGCCGCCGGCGGACTGCTGCGGCTGGACACCGCCACCCTGAGCCTGCTCGGTCACGAGCACGGCCGGCAGGTCATCCTGCGCTGGAACCAGCCGGTTCCGCCGCGCCCCGCAGCCGCCCCCGAGCGGGCTGCTCGGCACTGATCCGGGGCGGCCGGTTCTCGTAGGGCGTGGAGAGCACCACGGTCGTGCGGGTCGTGACGTTGGCGGCCGTACGGATCTCCTGCAGCAGCCGCTCCAGGTCCGTCGGGCCGGCCACCCGCACCAGCAGCAGGTAGAAGTCCTCCCCCGCCACCGAGTAGCACGAGTCGATCTCCGGCAGGTGGGCCAGCCGCTCCGGCGCGTCGTCCGGCTGCGACGGGTCGAAGGGGCGGATCGCCACGAACGCGGTCAGCGGCAGGTCCAGCGCCTCGAACGACACCCGCGCGGCGTACCCCTTGATCACCCCGCGCTGCTCCAGCCGGCGGACCCGCTGGTGCACGGCCGACACCGACAGCCCCACCCGCTCGGCGAGGTCGGTGTACGACAGCCGACCGTCACCGGTCAGCGCGGCGACGATGGCGCGGTCGATCTCCTCCACGCGCTGCAACCTACCGGAGCGCGGCCCGTTGCGCCGCACCCGGCCCGCGGGCCGGGACGGGCCGCACCGGCCGCGCCGGCCGCCTCCAGGCGGGCAGGGCCGGGACGGGCCACACCGGCCGCCTCGGGGCCGGCGGCCGGCCTCACGCCTCGGGCTCGGCGCGCCGTCGGTCGCCGTGATGGTCGACGAGGCGGGTCAGCAGGTCGACCAGTCTCCGCCGGTCGGCGGCGGGCAGCGGGGCGAGGAACTCCTCCTGAGCGTCGGCGACCAACCGGTCGAGGTCGGTGAGCCGGCTGCGGCCCGCCGCCGTGATGCTGACGATGTTGCGCCGCCGGTCCGCCGGATCGGGGGCGCGCTCGAGCAGCCGCCGGTCGGCGAGTTCGTTGACGGTCGCCACCATGTCGCTGCGGTCGATGCCGGTGCGCCGGCCCAGCGCGGCCTGGCTGGCCGGCCCGAACTCCGCCAACGCGGCGAGCAGCGCGTAGTGGTAGCGCCGGACGCCGGCCGCGGCGAGGGTGCGGTCCACGATCCGGTTGGCGCTCAGCGCGGCCTGGTTGGTCAGCCTGCTCGGCAGCGCCCGCAACCGCCGCGGCGTCCCCTCTGCGGTCTCCACGGCAGTCAATCTAGCAACTCGTTGGCCCCGCCCACGATCATCGACGCCGGCAGCCCGCTCACCCCTTGGCGAGCGCCCGGGAGATGACCAGCCGCTGGATCTGGTTGGTGCCCTCCACGATCTGCAGCACCTTCGCCTCCCGCATGTACCGCTCGACCGGGTGGTCGGCGACGTAGCCGGCGCCGCCGAGCACCTGCACCGCGTCGGTGGTCACCCGCATCGCCATGTCGGTGGCGAAGAGCTTCGCCTTCGCCGCCTCGATCGAGTACGGCCGGCCGGCGTCGCGCAGCCGCGCGGCGGCCAGGGTCAGCGCGCGGGCCGCGGAGATCTGGGTGGCGTGGTCGGCGAGGTTGAAGCCGAGGCCCTGGAACTCGATGATCGCCCGGCCGAACTGCTGCCGCTGCCGGGCGTAGTCGACGGCGTAGTCGAGGGCGGCCTGGGCCAGGCCGACCGCGCAGGCGGCGATGCCGAGCCGGCCGGAGTCCAGCGCGGACATGGCGATCCGGAAACCGGCCCCCTCCCCACCGATCAGCCGCTCGGCGGGCACCCGGGCGTCGTCGAAGGCGATCTGCGCGATCGGGGAGGCGCGCAGCCCCATGGTCCGCTCGGCGGCCTGCGGGACGATGCCGGGCGTGTTCCGGTCGGCGAGCAGGCAGGAGATGCCCTTCGGGCCGGGGCCGCCGGTACGGCAGAAGATGTTGTAGAAGTCGGCCACCCGGGCGTGCGTGATCCACGCCTTGGTGCCGGTCACCACGTAGTCCTCGCCGTCGCGAACCGCCTTCGTGGTCAGCGCCGCCGCGTCCGAGCCGCCCTGCGGCTCGGAGAGGCAGTACGCCCCCAGCAGCTCGCCGCCGATCATGTCGGGCAGCAGCTTGCGCTGCTCGTCGGTGCCGAACCGGGCGACCGGGTGACAGGACAGGGTGTGCACGCTGACCGCCTCGGCGACGGCGAGCCAGCGGCTGGCGAGGATCTCCAGCACCTGCAGGTAGACCTCGTACGGCTGGGCGGCCCCGCCGTACTCCTCGGGGTAGGGCAGCCCGAGCAGGCCGGAGCGGCCCAGGGTGCGCAGCACCTCGCGGGGGAACTCGCCGCGCTCCTCGAAGTCGGCGGCCCGCGGGGCCAGCTCGCGGTCGGCGAGCTCGGTGGCGAGGTCCAGCAGGTCGCGGGCCTCGTCGCTGGGGAGGATCCGGTCGACGTTCATAGCGCGATGAGCTCCGTGGGGGTGGTGTTGAGCCGTTGCCCGCCGTCCGTCGTGCAGACGACGATGTCCTCGATCCGGGCGCCGTGCCGCCCGGCGAGGTAGATCCCGGGTTCGACCGAGAAGGCCATGCCGGCCTCCAGGGGTCGACGGTTGCCGGCCACCACGTACGGCTCCTCGTGGGTGTCGAGGCCGATGCCGTGGCCGGTGCGGTGCAGGAACGCGTCGCCGTAGCCGGCGGCGGTGATCACCTCGCGGGCGGCCGCGTCGACCGCCTCGGCGGTGATCCCCGGCCGGACCGCGGCCACCGCCGCGCGCTGGGCCTCGTACAGCACCGCGTAGTAGTCGGTGAACTCGGCCGGGGCCGGCCCGCCGGCGACATAGGTGCGGGTGCAGTCGGAGCGGTAGCCGGACGGCATGGTGCCGCCGATGTCGACGACGACCGGCTCCCCGGCCCGGATCGGCCGGTCGGAGGTGCCGTGGTGCGGGCTGGCGCCGTTGGGGCCCGCGGCGACGATGACGAAGTCCACGGTGACGTGGCCGGCGGCCCGGATCGCGGCGGCGATGTCGGCGGCCACCTGCGCCTCGGTGCGGCCCGGGCGCAGCCACCGCCCCATCGCGGCGTGCACGGCGTCGATCGCGGCGCCGGCCTCGGCCAGCGCGGCCACCTCGGCCGGGGACTTGCGCATCCGCAGCTCGCGCAGCACCTCGGAGGCGAGGCGCTGGGTGGCCGAGGGCAGCGCGGCGCGCAGCGCGAGGACCTGCTCGGCCCACATCCGGTCGGCGAGCCCGACCGCGGCCACCGGCCCGGGCAGCGCGGCCCGGACCAGCGGGTACGGGTCGGTGCCGTCGGCGTGGTCGACCAGGCGCACCGCCGCGACGCCCGGGGCGGCCTCGGCGGCCGGCCGCTCCAGGGTCGGCACGATCAGGGTGGGTTCGCCCTCGGCGGGGAGCACGAGGCAGGTCAGCCGCTCCCCCGCGTGGGCGTCGTAGCCGGTCAGGTAGCGCAGGTCGGAACCGGGGCTGAGCAGCAGCGCGTCCAGGCCCGCCGCGGCGGTGGCGCGCTGGGCGGCGGTCAGCCGCGCAGCCGGGTACAGCTCGTCGAGTCCCATCCCCAGAGCTTAACGGTCGTTTGGGTCGGTGCGGGAGCCGGTAAGCCCACTGGCGCGGCCCCGCGATCGCGCGTCGGGCCGGTCCTGCCGCGCCGGAACCCGCCGGGGCCGGCCCGCGGTTCGGCGCGACGGTCCCCGCGCACCCGAGCCCGGCAGGGCCGGCCGGCAGCCCGGCGCGACCGCCGCCCCCTGCGCCCAGCCCGCCGCCGCTAGTGCCGTGACCACAAACGTTCGCCGGGTCGATTGCCGGGGAGTTTGTCGTACTGGTCACGGCGGTGGCGCCAGTACCGCCGCCGGGCGCGGCAGGTGGAGAGCCGGCATCGGCGTCGGGTGCGTCAGGCCCAACACGAGGCCGCCCGCCAGGTCGTGTCCTGGGCGGTACGCCAGCGGGTCGGTGACCCGCGCGGCGTGCTCGACCTGGACGCGGGACGGCGGCACAACCTGCGGCTGCGGCAGCGGCAGATCGGCCAGTTCCTGCAGGTCCTCACCGACAAAGCTGTCCTCGCCGGCATCACCGTCCACCTCGTCGACGAACGCGGCACCTCCTCGACCTGCCCGGCCTGCCGGCGGCGGGTACCGAAACCCCGCGGCCGGACCCTGTTCTGCCCACACTGCACATTTACCGGGCACCGCGACCTCGTCGCGGCCGCCACCATCGCCACCCGCACACCGGGCGGCGGAACCACCACCCCCACACCACCGGCCGTGGTGCCCCGGGTGGTCACGCACCGTCGAGCCGGACGACACCTCCCCGGTGCCGGCCAGTCCCGACGTGACCCCCGCCGCCCACAGCAGGCGGCGCGAGGATCAGTTGGCCCGCGGAGGCCCGCCCCACCACCGCGTGGGGAGTCGCTCGCCCAAAAGGCGAGGATCCACAACAACCACCGGACACCCGGTGAACGCTAGTGGACACCGCACTAGGCTCGGTCGGACACGGTTCTGGCGGAGGGAGCAGGATGGACGGTACCGGGCGGATCGGCCGGTTGATGACCATGCGGGCCCAGCCCGGGCGCGGGAGCGAACTCGCCGACGCGCTGCTGCGGGTGGCCGAGGGACTGCGCGGCTTTCCCGGCTGCGAGCTCTATCTGGTCAGCCAGGACCGGTCGGCGTCCGACACGGTGCGGGTGACCGAGGTGTGGGCCGACGAGGCCGCCGCGCAGGCGGCGCTGGCCGCGCCCGCCGCCGACCCGACCGCCCCGAGCGTCGCGGACGTGCTGGCGCTGCTGGCCGGGCCGCCCGAGCGGGTGGACGTCGTCCCCCTCGGCGGGGTCGGCGCGGCCGATACCGGGCGATGACGGCGGAGCCGCCCGAGCTGATCGTCCCCGACGCGCAGGCGTGGCGGGACTGGCTCGCCGCCCACCACACCGATCCGGTCGGGGTCTGGCTGGTGCTGGCCAAGCGGGGCACCACCAGCCCCACCCGGCTCGGCTACGACGAGGCGCTCGACGAGGCACTCTGCCACGGCTGGATCGACGGCCAGGTCCGCCGCCGCGACGAGGCCACCTACCGGCAGCGGTTCACCCCGCGCCGCCCGCGCAGCCCCTGGTCGGCGCGGAACGTCGGCATCGTGGCGCGGCTGACCGCGCAGGACCGGATGCACCCGGCCGGCCTGGCCGAGGTGGAGCGGGCCCGGGCCGACGGTCGCTGGGACGCCGCGTACGCCGGGCAGGCCGGCGCGGAACCCCCGGCGGACCTGCTGGCCGCGCTGGCCGCCGAGCCCCGGGCCCAACGGATGTACGACCTGCTCACCTCCCGGAACCGCTTCGCGGTGATCTACCGGATCGACAGCGCCAAACGGGCCGACACCCGCCGTCGGCGGATCGCCGAGTTCGTCGCCATGCTGGCTCGCGGTGAAACCCCGTACCCGCAGCGGCGCACCCTGGACGGCGACGCCGGGGAGTCCTAGGCGGCGGGCGACCGGCGCCGGACCTGGCCGAGCCCGCGCCCGCGGCAGGCACCGGCCGCGGCAGGCCGTCGGCTGCGACGGGCCGCGGCCGGCGGTCGGCGGCCGGCGGTCAGCAGCCGGTCAACCGGTCCGCCTCGGGCTTGCTCAGCCCGGACGCCTGGAGCAGCTCGTTCACCACGATGAAGAGCTGCGAGGCGACGATCAGGCCGGAGAAGCCGAGCCCTCGGGCCCGGGCCCGGCGTGCCTCGTCGACCGCGTGCAGCGCCCGGGTCCGGGCGATCGCCGGATCCCGGCCGGCCAGGAAGTCCCGGTGCAGCAGCCGTAGCGACTGCCCGAAGGTCTCGATCGCGGCCGGCAGCTCGGGCGGGACCGGCTCCCGGGTGTCGAGCAGCGCGACCGCCCGGCGGACCATGTTGCGGCTGTTGGTGAAGGCCAGCTCCAGGTGGCTGGCGGCGTGCTCGTAGCGGCGCAGCTGGGAGCGGCTGCGCCGCCGCCAGGGGGACAGCGACGCCACCTCCGCCGCCGCCGCGACGATCTCGGTGGTCTGTCTTCGCTCCGCCTCGGCGGCCCGGAGGCGTTCCAGCGCCGCGTCGGCCTGCCCGCCGTCGCCGGCGGCGAGGGCCTGCGCGGTGCGGGTCAGCTGGTCGGCGAAGAGGTCGAGGGTGGGGCCGGCCGCGCGGTGCACCACCCGTACCGGGTTCAGCGGCAGCAGCAGCAGCGCCACCACCACGGCCACCCCGCCGCCGACCAGCGCGTTCGCGGTACGCGGCACGGCGAGGTCGGGCGCGTTCGGCTCGACCGTGCCGAGCAGGACGGCCGTGCTGCCGGCCTGCACCATCACCGCCCCGCTGCCCCGGAACGCCACCGCCGCCGAGATGGCCAGCGCGACGACCAGCCCGGTCTGCACCGGCCCGTTGCCGATCACGTGGATGATCAGGTCACCGATGAGCACGCCGACGATCACCCCGGCGAGCAGCTCGGCGGTGCGGCGGATCCGGTTGCCGATGGCCGCGGCGATGGTGCCGACCGCGGCGGCGGGCGCGAACAGCGGCTGCGGGTTGTGCAGCAGGGTGTTGGCGACATACCAGGACAGCCCGGCGGCCACCCCGGCCTGGAGGGCCACGATGAAGTACCGGCGCAGCCGCTCGTACGCCTCCCGCAGCTGCCGCTCGGCGGTGGCCGCGGCACGGCTCACGGCACCACCGGGTGGTCCGGGCGGCGCCGGCGCGGCGGCTCGGGCGCGGTCACGCCCACCTCTACCCGCCCATCGGGCGGGTAGTCCCGTCTCCGCCGGTCGGCCGCGGCCGGTGCCGGATCCGCGCCGGCACCGGCCCGAGGGTCAGGCGGCGGCCTCGGCGCGCAGGTCGTCCTCGGACGCGCCGCGCCGCCAGTAGCCGGCGAAGGTGACCCGGCGGCGGTCCAGGCCGCGCTCGCCGACCAGGTGCCGGCGCGCGGCGCGCACCATGCCGGCCTCCCCGGCCAGCCAGACGTAGGGGGTGGCGCCGGGCAGCCGGGTGGCGCGCAGCGGGTCGGGCAGCAGCGTCCCGGCGGGGGCGGTGCTGCCGCGGACCAGCCAGGTCACCTCGGCGCGCGCCGCGGTGGGCAGCGGCTGGATGTCGCCGGGGGCGGGCACCTCGACGAGCGCGCGGACCGGGATGCCGGCGGGCAGCCAGTCGAGGATGCCGCCGACCGCCGGCAGCGCCGTCTCGTCGGCGACCAGCAGCACCCCGTCGGTGCCGGCCGGCGGCTGGAAGCGGACGCTGCGCTCGTCCGGCACGGCCGGGCCGAGGATCAGCACCGGGTCGCCGGCGCCGGCCCGTCCGGCCCAGCGGGTGGCCGGGCCGGTGTCGCCGTGCCGGACGAAGTCGATGTCCAGCTCGCCGCGTTCGGGGCGCTGCGCCCGGATGGTGTACGAGCGCATCACCGCCCGCACCCGCGGGTCCAGGGCACGCCAGGCCCGGTGCCAGTCGTCCCCGGCCTCGACCGGCACGACCGGGGCGGCCTGCCCGGGGTGCGGCAGGAAGAGCGAGACGCTCTGGTCCCGGCCGCCGCCGGCGAAGTCGACCAGGTCCTCGCCGCCGAAGGTGACCCGGACCAGCGACGCGCCGACCGGGCGGGCGGCGCGCACCCGGGCGGTGTAGAACCGGTACCGCAGCGCGACGGCCGTGCTCACGAGGTGACCTTCTTCGCCCCGCGGATGGCGGTGGCCAGGTTCTCCAGCAGCGGGGCGGCGCCGGCGTACGAGAAGCGGGGCACCGCGTCCCACGGGGTGACCTGGTTGGCCTTGACCGCGGGCAGTTGCGCCCAGGTCGGCTTCGCGGCCAGGTCCTTGGGTTGCAGCGCGGTCGGGCGGTTGTCGAGCAGGATCAGGTCGGCCGGGAACTTGCCGGTGTTCTCCCAGCTCAGCGCCTCGAAGTAGTCCCCCTGCTCGAGCTTGGTGGGCAGCACCAGGTCGACACCGAGTTCGGCGAAGTACATCAGGTCGGTACTGACCTTCGGGTTGGAGACGTAGAACAGGTCGGGGCTGCCGGAGGCGGCCATCACCTTGATCCCCGGGTTGGCCTTGACGGCCGCCCGGACGGCGTCGGCGGCCGCGGTGAAGCGCGCCTTCGCGTCGGTGACCTTCTTGGCGGACAGGTCGGCGCCGAGCGAGCGGGCGAGTTCGGCGTACCGCTCGATCGGTCGGGTCATCGGCACCCGGGCGGTGGTGATGGCGACGCTCGGCGCGAGCGGCAGGATCTTGGTCTTGCTCTCGTCCGGCACGTACCAGAGCGCACCCGGGTCGTACATGTGGGTGACCAGCAGGTCGGGGCGCAGCCCGGCGTACTTCTCCAGGTTGAACTCGCCCCACGCGTTGCCGAGGATCTCCACGCTCTCCACGTCGAGGTCGCCGGCCTGCGGCTCCTTGCTGCCGTCGGCCTTCCTGGTCTCGCCGAAGACGCCGACGATCTGCTCGTCCACCCCGAAGTCGACCAGCGCGGCGGCCACCCCGGTGAAGGCGACGATCCGCGACGGCCGGCTGGCAGCCTCGACCTTCTCCGGGCGGTCATCGGTGAAGGACCAGGGGCCGCCGGCGGTGCCGGTGCCGGTGGCGGTGTCGCCGTCGCCACCGCAGCCGGCGAGCAGGGCGGCGAGGCCGGCGGCGCCGCCGGCGGCGAGCAGGCCACGGCGGGTGAGGCGGCGGCCGGACAGGGTCTCGGGCATGGTGTCGTCTTTCGGTACGGGTCAGATGACCATGGACAGCGGGCTTAGGTTAACCTAACCTAACTTCCTGTCAAGCCTGTTCACCGCCCCGGAGCCCACCCTGTCCGTCATCGCATCCACCCCACCCGCCACCGTCGCCGGCCCGGCGTCCCGGCGTCGCCGTCGGCGCGGCGCCGGCCTGCTGCTGGGCCTGCTCCTGCTCGGCGCGGTGGCGGTGCTCAGCGTCGCCGTCGGCGCGAAACCGCTCAGCCTCACCGAGGTGTGGCAGGGCCTCACCGACCCGGCCGCCGCCGACTACGCCGTGGTGCACCGGATGCGGCTGCCCCGCACCCTGCTCGGCCTCGCCGCCGGGGCCGCCCTCGGCGTGGCCGGCGCCGCCATGCAGGTGCTCACCCGCAATCCGCTGGCCGACCCGGGCCTGCTCGGCATCAACGCCGGCGCCTCCGCCGCGGTGGCCACCGCCACCGTCCTGTTCGGCGTCACCGCCCTGGACCACCAGGTGTGGTACGCGCTGCTCGGCGCCGCCCTGGTCACCGTCGCCGTGCAGGCCGTCGGCGGCGGCCGGCAGGCCACCCCGGCCCGGATGGCCCTCGCCGGCGCGGCGCTCAACGCCGCCCTCTACTCCTACGTCAGCGCCGTGATGCTGGTGGACAGCACCTCGCTGGAACGGCTGCGGTTCTGGACCGTCGGCTCGCTGGCCGGCGCGCGCACCGACACCGTGCCGGCCCTGCTCCCCTTCATCCTGGCCGGCCTGCTGCTCGCCCTGGCCACCGCCCGCCCGCTGGGCGCCCTCGCCCTCGGCGACGACCCGGCCCGGGCCCTCGGCGCCCGCCCCGGCCTGGTCCGGGCCGCGGTCGTCGCGGCGGTCACCCTGCTCTGCGGGGCGGCCACCGCCGCCTGCGGCCCGATCGTCTTCGTCGGGTTGCTCGCCCCACACCTGGTACGCGCGTTCACCGGCCCGGACCCGCGCCGGCTGCTGCCCTGGTGCGCGATCTTCGCCCCGGTGCTGCTGCTCGCCGCCGACGTGGCCGGGCGGCTGCTGGGCCGCCCGGGCGAACTCCAGGTCGGCCTGGTCACCGCGGTGCTCGGCGGGCCGCTCTTCCTGTACCTGGTGCGGCGCGGACGGGTGGCCCGCCCGTGATCGTGCTGCGCCTGCCTGGCGGGCTGTCCCTGCGCCTGCACCCCCGGGCGCTCGCCGTCGGCACCGCCGGCGCCCTGCTCGCCCTGGCCCTCGGCGTGCTCGCCGTCGGCGCCGGCGACCACCCGATCGCCCCGGGCGACGTGCTGCGGGTGCTGGCCGGCGGCGGCAGCCCGGCCGACCGGTTCATCGTCACCGAGCTGCGGCTGCCCCGGCTGGTCACCGCCCTCGCCGCCGGCGCCGCGCTCGGCCTGGCCGGCGCGGTCTTCCAGTCGCTGACCCGCAACCCGCTGGGCAGCCCGGACGTGCTCGGGGTCACCTCCGGCGCGGCCACCGGCGCGCTGGTCGTGGTGGTGCTCGGCGGCAGCAGCGCCGCCCTGGCCGGCGCGGCGGCGGCCGGCGGCGTGGCCACCGGCGCGCTGCTGTACGCCCTGGCCGGGCGCTCCGGGGTGGGCGGTCACCGGCTGGTCCTGGTGGGCATCGGCGTGACCGCCATCCTCACCGGCCTCAACGGCTGGCTGCTCACCCGCGCCCCGCTGATGGACGCGGCGCGGGCCACCCTCTGGATCACCGGCAGCCTGGACGGCCGCGGCTGGGCCAACGCCCTGCCGGTGCTCGGCGCGCTGGCCGTGCTGGTGCCGGTCGTGCTGCTGGCCCGGGCACCGGCGCTGCGGCTGCTGGAGATGGGCGACGACAGCGCCGCGGCGCTGGGCGTGCCGGTCCGCCGGGTCCGCGTCGCCGCCCTCGGCGCCGCGGTGCTGCTGGTCTCGCTGGCCGCGGCGGCCGCCGGCCCGGTGTCGTTCCTCGCGCTGACCGCCCCGCACCTGGCCCGCCGGCTCACCCGCGCCCCGGGCCCCAACCTGCTGCCGGCGGCCGCGCTCGGCGCCGCGCTGCTGGTCGCCGCCGACCAGCTCGCCCAGCACGCGGTCGCCGGACACCAACTGCCCGTCGGTGTGGTCACCGGGGTGCTCGGCGGCGGCTACCTGGCCTGGCTGCTCGCCGGCGAACGCGGAGGCCGGCGATGACCGGCCCGGATCGGAAGGACATCCCCCGGATGGGACCGGACAGCCGGCTGGTCGGCACGGCGCTGACCCTCGCGTACGACCGGCGCATCGTCGCCGAGGACCTCACCGTGGCCGTGCCGGACGGCTCGTTCACCGTGATCATCGGCCCGAACGCGTGCGGCAAGTCGACGCTGCTGCGGGCGCTGGCCCGGCTGCTGCGGCCCAGCCGCGGCACGGTGCTGCTCGATGGCGCCGACATCCACCGCCGGCCGGCCCGCCAGGTCGCCCGTACCCTCGGGCTCCTGCCCCAGTCGGCGGTCGCGCCGGACGGCCTCACCGTGGCCGAGCTGGTCGCCCGCGGCCGCTACCCGCACCAGGGCCTGCTGCGCCAGTGGTCCCGCGAGGACGAGCGGGTGGTCGCCGGGGCGATGGCCGACACCGGCGTCGCCGAGCTGGCCGACCGCCCGGTCGACGAACTCTCCGGTGGGCAACGGCAGCGGGTCTGGATCGCCATGGCGCTGGCCCAGCAGACCCCGCTGCTGCTGCTCGACGAGCCCACCACCTACCTGGACATCGCTCACCAGGTGGAGGTGCTGGACCTGTGCGCCCGGCTGCACGAGGAGCAGGGCCGCACCCTGGTCGCCGTGCTGCACGACCTGCACCAGGCGGCCCGCTACGCCACCCATCTGGTGGCGATGCGCGACGGGCGGGTGGTCGCCGCCGGCGATCCGCGCCGGATCGTCACCGCCGAGCTGGTACGGGAGGTCTTCGGGCTGCCCTGCCGGGTCATCGAGGACCCGGAGACCGGCGCCCCGCTGGTGGTGCCGGCCGCCCGCCGGGCCACGCCCGCGGCCGGCTGAGGCCGGTCAGAACCGGGTACGGGGCAGCCAGCCCAGGAACCGCTCGCGGGCCTGGGCCAGCGACAGCGCCGGCAGGTCCTGCACCGCGGCGACCAGGCACGCGCCGAGGTAGACCGCCAGGCCCGCGCTCGCCCCACCGAACTCCACCAGCAACTGGCTCTGCTTGGTCGGGCAGGGCCACGCGGCGCCGCACCCGGTGCAGAACCATCCCGGCGGGGTGGGCAGGTGCTCGGGGGGACGGGGGGCCGTGTACCGGCGGGCGGCGTCGTTGCCCGCCGGCCGGCCGGTCGTCACCCGGCGCCCGTTGCGGGCCGGGCCGGCCGGGTGCAGCCGTCCTCGCACGGTGCCGAGCAGCGCGCCGACCCGGATCAACGCGTCCGCGCCCACCCGGTGCGGCAGCAACGCGCTGAGCAGGTGATGGCCGAGCGCGTCGAAGGCGTCCCGGCTGAGCTGGCTCTGCCGGCAGAGCAGCAGCAGTCGTTCGGGCACCGGCGCCACGTCGGCCACGAGTGCCTCGGCGAGCAGCTCGCGCAGGCACGACTCCCACGCCGGTGTTCGCTCCGCCACCCGGCCGCGCAGCCGGTCGTCCCGTGTCGCCCGCCGCACGGCCTCGCTCGCCGCCGCGCTCCCGATCTGCCTGGCGGTCCTGGTGTCCACCGCGGTCCCCCTCCCCACGCCGTCGACCGGTTACCGTCCGGCGACCGGACTCGGCAACCCGTTCCCGCATGATTCACCGCGCCGCCGACGCGATCTAGTACCTGACACGCGGACCATTAGTCCAAATGCGAACGAGCTCCGGAACTGGCTGTGTAATCAGTCAGTCACGAATACAATCCACGTCGACGCTATTCCCAGCAATGGGATTCGCTCGCCACCACCAACCGTCCCAGCGCCCTCAAGACACCGGCACCCGGAGGCGGAGTGAGGACCCTGGCACCGGCCACGCACCAGTTCGACAGCCGAGACCCCGACGACATCCACCAGCATCTCGCCACGACGTACGGCACCCGGCTACGCCTGCGCGCCCGCGACGGCGACTACCGGCTCACCCACCGGCGCACCGACCTCGGCCCGGTCCGCCTCGACGACCTCAGCCAGTCCACCGACCTGGCGGTGGGCATCGACGGCCTGGACACCCTGGTCGTCTGCGAACCGCTCACCGGTGAGGTCAACCGGACCTGCGACGGCGAGGCGGTCCGCTACCTGCCCGGCGACGTGCACGTGGTGACCCGGCCGCACCAGCCGTGCACAGTGGACTGGCGACCCGGCCGGGTGGCCCTCTGCGTCCTCGACCTCGCCCTGCTCACCGAGGTCAGCGGCGAGGACGGAACCGCCGACGCCCTGCGCACCGCCGGCCTCGGCGCGGTCCCGCCCGACCTGGCCCGGCACTGGCGGACCACCACCGCCTACGTCCGCCGGGCCCTGCTGTCCGAACCGGACGCCCTGGGCAGCCCGCTGGTGATCGGCGCCACCGCCCGGCTGCTGGCCGCCTCGGCACTGGCGCTCTGCGGCGCCATCCCGCCCTCGACCACCCGGCGGGACACCGCCGACGCCGGCGACGCCACCCTCCGCCGCGCCATCGGCTACCTGGAGGAGCACGCCCACCTGGACGTCAGCGTCGCCCAGGTGGCCGCGGCGGCCCGGGTCTCGCCGCGCGCCCTACAACTGGCCTTCCGCCGGCACCTGGACACCACCCCGATGGCCTACCTGCGCGACATCCGGCTGCGGCGCGCCCACCGGGAGCTGCAGGTCGCCGACCCCGGCCGGGAGACCGTGGCCGGCATCGCCCTCCGCTGGGGCTTCCTCAGCCACAGCCGGTTCACCGCCCGCTACCGGGCCACCTTCGGCGTCGCCCCGCGCCGCACCCTCTACGGCTGACCCGGCCGGGCTATCCCCGACCGAGCGCGAACTCGTGCCGGGTGTGCCAGGAGTCGGGTGCCGCCGTGCCGGAGATGAGCCGGACCGCCTCGACGGTGGCGCGGATCGGCAGCCGGCCGGCGACCGCCTCGGCGGCCTCGGCCAGGACCGGCTTCGGGGCGTCATGCCCGATGGTCAGGTGCGGCACGACCTCGGCATAGGCGCCGCCATAGGGCGCCGTCTCCGGGAACCGCCGCCACACGGCCGCGGTGAGCTGGCGAAACGCGTCGTCCGGGTCCGGCGCGAGCCAGACGACCGCGTCACCGAACCACTTCACCTCCGCGAAGGACACCGCGAACCGCGGGGTGGCCGCGCAGATCCGGCCCAGATCGGCGATCACCTCGTCGGTGATCCGATCCGGGGGCAGGAACGGGTAGAGCACGGTCACGTGCGCGGGCACTCCCCAGCCGGCCGCCGTGTCGAGGGCGGACCGGAAGCGCCCCACCGCCGGCTCGGCCTCGGGCACGGCGACGATGAGGGCGGTCTCGGTGGGTTCCATGGGCTACAGCTTCCGATCATCGTCGGGGACCGTCCAGCGGGTTTCGTGACCGGCCACCTCACCCGTAAGGCATCCTAGGAGGCTGGATCACTCGGGTGGAGCCGATTGGACGCGAATCAGGCTCGTGGTCGGGCCGGGGCGACTAGCGTCGGAACGGTGGGCGATCAGCACGGGGTGATCGAGGCCCTCAAGACGGATCCGGCCCTCGCGGACCTGCGCGGCTCGCTGGAGCGGTACTACGGCGACCCGGCCCGCGACGCCGCGATGGACGCCTTCTACGCCCCCCTCATCCACCCTGGCGACCTGGTCTTCGACGTCGGCGCGCACGTCGGCGACCGGCTCGGCAGCTTCCGCCGGCTCGGCGCCCGGGTGGTGGCCGTCGAACCGCAGCCGCTCTGCGCCCGGGCGCTGCGCGCCCTCTACGCCGGCGACGCGGCGGTCACCGTGGTCGAGGCCGCCTGCGGGGCCCGCCCGGAGCGACTCCGGCTGCACCTCAACTCCGCCAATCCCACGGTCTCCACGGCGTCGGCCCGGTTCGTCCGGGCCGCGGCCGGAGCGCGTGGCTGGGAGCGCGAGACCTGGGACGACCAGATCGAGGTCGCCGCCACCACGCTGGACGAGCTGATCACCGCGCACGGCGTGCCGGCCTTCGTGAAGATCGACGTGGAGGGCTTCGAGGACGCCGTGCTGGCCGGGCTGAGCCGCCCGCTGCCGGCGCTGTCGTTCGAGTTCACCACCATCGCCCGGGAGCTGGCCGGGCGGTGCCTGGACCGGCTCACCGCGCTCGGCTTCACCCGGTTCAGCCTCGCCCTCGGTGACGAGATGCGGCTCGCCCTGCCGAGCTGGCGACCGGCGCGCGAGGTGGCCGCGTACCTGGCCGCTCTGCCGCACGAGGCGAACTCGGGCGACGTCTACTGCCGCACCGCGTCCTGGTGACCCCGTTCGGTCGGTGGGAGCGTCGCTCCAGGTCAGCGCCGCCGCCGGCGTAGCCATCGTCCACAGGGGTCGAGGGGCCGGTCGTGGGGCTTTTTTAGCGTTTTGAATTTAGCCATGTTTCGTTACCGGCTCGTTATTGACGTGACCACGCCTACTTGGGTTGACTGCGTGAAACCGGTTCCGCAACCGGTTACGAGAGCGCTCTCACTTGCCGCCCCTGCGACCCGGGAAGGTCACCGTGCCGATCACCATCGCCGACGTCGCCACCCGGGCAGGGGTGAGCAAGACGACCGTCTCGCGGGTGCTCAACGGCAAGGGCGAGGTGCACGTCCGCACCGCCGACCGGGTCCGGGCCGTGATCAGCGACCTCGGGTACGTGCCGAGCGCCCGCGCCGTCGGCCTGGCCCGGGGCCGCACCCGGGTGGTCGGCATGCTGGTGCCCGCGCTCACCTGGCCCTGGATGGGCGAGGTGCTGCAGGGCGCCGCCGACGTGGTCGAGTCCGAGGGGTACGGGCTGCTGCTGTTCACCTGCACCCACGGCGACGAGTCGATGCGCCGGTTCGCCTCCCAGGTCTCCGCGAAGTCCTTCGACGGGCTGCTGGTCGTCGAGCCGGAGGGCACCCTCGACTACATCACCGAGCTGCACGAACGCGGCCTGCCGGTGATCCTCATCGACGACCGCGGCCACCAGCCGGGCTTCCCCTCGGTGCGGACCACCAACACTGCCGGCGCCCGGGCCGCGGCGAACCACCTGCTGGCGCTGGGCCGGCGCCGACCGCTCGTGGTGACCGGGCTGCGCCGCTTCGGCTGCACCCGAGAACGGCTGGCCGGCTTCGCGCAGGGCTACGCCGACGCCGGCCTGCCCATCGACCCCGACCTGGTCGTGGAGGGCGACTTCACCTTCGAGTGCGGCCGGGCGGCGGTGGAACGGCTGCTGGCCGGCGGCGTGCCGTTCGACGCCGTGTTCGCCCACAACGACCTCTCCGCCGCCGGCGCGCTCCAGGCGCTGCGCGACGCCGGCCGACGCGTCCCCGACGACGTGGCCGTCGTCGGCTTCGACGACCTGCCGCTGGCCGGGCACACGCACCCGCCGTTGAGCTCGGTGCGCCAGCCGTTGCGGGAGATGGGAGCCGTCGCCGCCCGTACCCTCATCGCCCACCTCGCCGGCCGGCCGCTGCCCCACGCGCCGACCGTCATCCCCACCAGCTTCACCGTCCGCGCCTCGACCGGCATCACCTGACCCCACACCGACCGCTCCACCACCCACACCGGCGGGCAACACCGCCGCCGGTGGTAACACCGCACACCCTCCATCCACCACATCCCGCTCGAGGACACGCGGGACCACCGAGGGAGACCTCCATGAGAAGAAGGCAGTTCCTCGCCGTGGCGCTGGCCGGCGCCCTGGCCACCGGGGTCGTCGCCTGCGGCGACAGCCCGAACGCCACCAACAAGAAAAGCGGCCCGGCAGCCACGGTGCTCAACATCGGCATGCCGAACGGCCCGCAGGCGGAGAACAACAACCCGTTCCTCACCACCTCGGCCGCCGCCTCGCTGGGCTACCGCTGGCAGATCTTCGAGCCGCTGATGATGTGGAACCCGGTCAAGCCGGCCGAGCCGTTCAAGCCGTGGCTGGCCACCAAGGCCGAGTGGTCGGCGGACTACACCTCGGTGAAGGTCACCATCCGCGACAACGCCACCTGGTCCGACGGCCAGAAGCTCACCGCCGAGGACGTCGCGTTCACCTACAACCTGGTCAAGAAGTACCCCGCCCTCAACGACCAGGGCGTGCCCTACACCGACGCGACCGCCAGCGGCAACGAGGTCACCATCAAGATGGCCAGCCCGCAGTTCGTCAACCAGCAGAAGGTGCTGTGGCGGGTGCCGATCGTGCCCAAGCACATCTGGGAGAAGATCAGCGACCCGACCACCGACGCCGTCAAGGCGCCGGTCGGCAGCGGCCCGTACACGCTGAAGTCGTTCACCCCGGCCAGCATGACGCTGGCCGTGCGGGACAGCGGCTACTGGCAGGAGCTGCCGAAGGTCAAGGAGCTGCGCTACACCTCCTACACGGACAACAGCGCGCAGACCACCGCGCTGGCCAACGGCGAGTCGGAGTGGAGCTTCGTCTTCATTCCCAACTACCAGGCCGTCTTCGTCGCCAAGGACCAGCAGCACCACAAGGTCTGGGCGCCGGCCATCCTGGGCATCCACGGCCTCTACCTGAACACCACGAAGAAGCCGTTCGACGACCCGACCCTGCGGCGCGCCATGAACATGGTCATCGACCGCGAGGACATCTTCACCACCGCCGAGGCCGGCTACTTCCACCCGCTGGTCAAGAGCGTGACCGGCCTGCCCAGCCCGGCCGGTGACTCGTTCGTCGCGCCCGAGTTCAAGGGCCAGGAGCACAAGGTCGACGTCGACGGCGCCAAGGCGCTGCTCACCGGCGCCGGCTACAAGCTCGACGGCAACACCCTCAAGGACAAGACCGGCAAGGCCGTGACGATCAAGCTGACCGACCCGGCCGGCTGGTCCGACTACCAGACCAGCCTGGAGATCGTGAAGGACGGCCTGTCGAAGATCGGCATCGCCGCGACCGTCGACAAGGCCAACCAGGACGCCTGGTTCCGCAACGTCGAGCAGGGCAACTTCGAGGCGACCTTCCGGTGGACCGAGGGCGGCGCCACGCCGTACGACATCTACCGGACCATCATGGACGGCCGGCAGCTCAAGCCGATCGGCACCGCCTCCCCCGCCGGCAACTTCGGCCGCTTCAACAACAAGCAGGCGACCGACGCCCTCGTCGCGTACGCCAACGCCACCGACGACGCCGCGCGTACCGCCGCGATGAACACCCTGCAGAAGGTCTTCGTCGAGCAGATGCCGATGATCCCGGTCGGCGCGGACAACATCGGTGGCGCGTACAGCACGAAGAACTGGACCGGCTGGCCGGACGACGCGAACCCGTACGGCGCGATGCAGCCCACCCAGCCCAACGCGCTGGACGTGGTCCTGCACCTCAAGCCCGCCAACGGCTGACCCGTCACCGCCTCCCCGGCCGGCCCCGGCCGGCCGGGGAGGCGCCTCCCGTTCGTGACACGGCAACCCCCAGACAGGAACTCGGCATGACGTTGAGCGAGAGCGCGGCGGCACCGGCCGGCGAGGTGGTGCTCGAGGCCGTCGGCCTGACCAAGCACTTCCCCGTCCGCAGACGGCTGCGTGACCTCTTGTCCCGGACGCCGGCGGTCGTCCACGCCGTCGACGACGTCTCGTTCGCGCTGCGGCGCGGCCAGGTGACGGCGCTGGTCGGGGAATCCGGCTCCGGCAAGTCCACGGTGGCCCGGCTGCTGGCCCAGATCTACCCGCGCACCGCCGGCGAGCTCCGCCTACACGGCGCGCCGACCCGGGTGCGCGGCGGTCGCCGCTTCCGGGCGTACGTGCGGCAGGTCCAGTTGATCCTCCAGGACCCGTTCGCCTCGTTGAACCCGGTGCACACCGTCCGCTACCACCTCACCCGGTCGCTGCGGATCCACGGCAACGCCGGCCGCGGCGCCGAGGACCTGGAGAAGGCCCTCGCCGACCTGCTGGCCCGGGTCAGCCTCACCCCGGCCGAGCGCTACCTGGACGCGTTCCCGCACGAGCTCTCCGGCGGCCAGCGGCAGCGCGTGGCGATCGCCCGGGCGCTCGGCGCCGACCCCGAGGTGCTGCTCGCCGACGAGCCGGTCTCCATGCTCGACGTCTCGATCCGCCTCGGCGTGCTCAACCTGCTGCAGGACCTCAAGGACCGGCTCAACCTGGCGATCCTCTACATCACCCACGACATCGCCTCGGCCCGCTACTTCGCCGACGAGACGATCGTGATGTACGCCGGCCGGATGGTCGAGGGCGGCGACAGCGAGACCGTCACCCAGCACCCGGCCCACCCGTACACCCGGCTGCTCACCGAGTCGGCGCCGGATCCGGAGCGGCTCACCGGCGACAACGCCGGCGCCGACCGGGCCGCGCGGGCCGACCGCGGCCGGGGCGAGCCACCCAGCCTGATCACCCCGCCCGCCGGCTGCCGGTTCCACCCGCGCTGCCCGCACGCCATGCGGCGCTGCACCACCGACCTGCCGCCCCGGCTGACCATCGACGACCGGCCCGGGCACTGGGCGGCGTGCTGGCTCTACGACCCGGCCACCGTCGCCGCCGACGCCCCCGGCTCCGCCGCCCCCGACGCCGACCCGGCCGTGCCGCCGCCACCGGCGCTGGCCGATCGGGCCGACGACACCGCGCCCCTGGAGGAGGCACGATGAGGTTCCTCCTGCAGCGCACCGTCTTCTACCTGTTCACCGCCTGGGCGGCGATCACGCTCAACTTCTTCATCCCGCGGCTGGTCCCGGGCGACCCGGTCCAGTCCCTCATCACCCGCAACCAGGGCCGGATCAGCGCCGACGCCATCGAGTCCCTGCGGGTGCTGTTCGGGCTGGACCGCAACGACAGCATGTGGGAGCAGTACCTCGACTACTGGCGGCAGCTCCTGCACGGTGACCTTGGGCTGTCGTTCACCTTCTTCCCGGCGCCGGTGTCGACGGTGATCGGCGACAGCCTGCCGTGGACGGTCGGCCTGGTCGGCATCACCACCATCATCAGCTTCCTGCTCGGCACCGCGCTCGGCGTCGGCGCCGGCTGGCGGCGTGGCTCGTGGATCGACGGGCTGCTGCCGGCCACCACGTTCCTCTCCTCGATCCCCTACTTCTGGCTGGGCCTGGTCGCCATCGCCGTGTTCGCCGGACCGGGCAGCTTCTTCCCGTCCTCCGGCGGTTACGAGCCGGGCCTGGTGCCGGCGTTCGACCAGTACTTCATCCCGAGCGCGATCCAGCACAGCATCCTGCCCGCCGCCACCATCCTGGTCTCCTCGATGAGCGGCTGGATCCTGAGCATGCGCAACATGATGGTCACCGTCTCGTCCGAGGACTACATCACCGTCGCCCACGCCAAGGGCCTGTCGGAGCGCCGGGTGGCGCTCAGCTACGCGGCCCGCAACGCGCTGCTGCCGAACGTCTCGGGCTTCGCCCTGTCCCTCGGGTTCATCGTCGGCGGCACCCTGCTCGTGGAGATCGTCTTCTCCTACCCGGGCCTCGGCTACCAGCTCTTCCAGGCGGTCGGGTCCAAGGACTACCCGCTGATGCAGGGGATCTTCCTGATCATCACGATCTCGGTGCTGGTGGCGAACCTGCTCGCCGACGTGGCGTACCTGCTCCTCGACCCGCGGACCCGAAAGAGCTGAGCGATGACAATCTCCCCCTCGAGCATCGAGCAGGTCATCCCCGGCCAGGGGGCGATGGCCCAGCCCTCGGCCGCGCCGGGCCGGACGAAGCGCCGCCGGCTACGGTTCGTGGCCAACGCCAAGGCCGCCACCGGGCTGGCCATCCTCGGCCTCTACTGCCTCTTCGCGGTCATCGGCCCGTGGGTGGCGCCGTACGACCCGGACGCGCGCAGCGCCGACGTGCTCCAGCCGCCGTCGGGGCGGCACTGGTTCGGCACCACCCACCTGGGGCAGGACATCTTCAGCCAGATCCTGGTCGGCACGCGCAGCGTCATGGTGGTGGGGCTGATCGCCGGCGTGCTGGCCACCGTCTTGTCCATCCTCATCGGCGTGACCGCCGGCTACCTCGGCGGGGTGACCGACGAGGGCCTGTCGGCCATGTCGAACGTCTTCCTGGTCATCCCGGCCCTGCCGCTGATCATCATCGTGACGTCGATCGTGGAGCAGGCCAGTGACACGCTGGTCGCGCTCATCATCGGGTTCACCTCGTGGGCGTGGGGCGCCCGGGTGCTGCGCGCCCAGACGCTGTCGCTGCGCCGCCGCGACTACGTCGAGGCGGCCCGGGCCACCGGCGAGCGGACCTGGCGGATCATCCTGTTCGAGATCCTGCCGAACCTCACCGCGATCATCGCCTCCGGCTTCGTCGGCACCGTCATCTTCGCGGTGATGTCGGAGATCACCCTGGCCTTCATCGGCATCTCGTCGATCTCCTCGTGGAACTGGGGCACCATCCTGTTCTGGGCGCAGGGCCAGCAGGCCCTGGCCCAGGGCGCCTGGTGGTGGTTCGTGCCGGCCGGGTTGGCCATCGCGGTGCTCGGCACCGCCCTCGCGCTGATCAACTTCGGCATCGACGAGTTCGTCAGCCCCCGGCTGCGCACCGGCGGCCGTACCCGGATCCGCACCGCCGACGGGCGCACCGTCCGGATGCGGGTCGGCTTCACCCCGGTCCTGGCCCCGAAGCCGGCCGTCCCGGCGCCCCGCGAGGCGGCGGCCCGGGTCGACGGCGCCCGGTGAGCGCGCGTACTGCGGCGGAGCGGAGCCCCGCCGTCCGGAACGAAGGAAGGTACCGATGACGGATCCGGTCCTGGAGATCCGCGGCCTCCGCGTCGACTACGGCCTCGGCGACCAGGCGGTGCGGGCGGTCCGCGACGTCGACCTGACCCTGCACCGGGGCGAGGTGCTGGGGCTGGCCGGCGAGAGCGGCAGCGGCAAGTCGACCCTGGCGTACGGCCTGACCCGGCTGCTGCCGCCGCCCGGCGTGGTCAGCGGCGGCCAGGTGATCTACCACCCGGTCGACGGCCCCCCGGTCGACGTGCTGTCCCTCACCCCGGCGCAGCTGCGCCGGTTCCGCTGGGCGGAGACGTCCATCGTGTTCCAGGGGGCGATGAACTCGCTGAACCCGGTGCACAAGGTCGCCACCCAGCTGCTGGACGTGATCAGGGCGCACGAGCCGAAGAGCACGGCGGCCGCCCGGCTGGCCCGGGCCAAGGAGCTGCTGCGGCTGGTCGGCATCGCCACCGACCGGCTGGACAGCTACCCGCACCAGCTCTCCGGCGGCATGCGGCAACGCGTGATGATCGCCATGGCGCTGGCGTTGGAGCCGCAGGTCGTCATCATGGACGAGCCGACCACCGCGCTGGACGTGGTGATGCAGCGGCAGATCCTCGGGCAGCTCGCCGAGCTGCGCGAGCGGCTCGGCTTCGCGGTGCTGTTCATCACCCACGACCTGTCGCTGCTGGTCGAGTTCTCCGACCGGATCGCCATCATGTACGGCGGCCGGATCATCGAACAGGCGCCCGCCGGGCAGCTCTACCGGGACGCGCTGCACCCGTACACCGAGGGTCTGCTGCACAGCTTCCCGGCGCTGCACGGGCCCCGCCGCGAGCTGACCGGCATCCCGGGCTCGCCGCCGGACCTGCGCGCGATGCCGTCCGGGTGCGCGTTCCACCCGCGCTGCCCGAAGGCGTTCGAGCCGTGCGACGAGACGGTGCCGCCGCTCGGGCCGCCCGGCGACGGCCGGCCGGACCGGGCGGTCGCCTGCTGGCTGCATCCGGTCGCCACCCCCCGCTGACCACCACCACCTCACCGAACACCCGCGACCCGCGAGGAGAACCATGGACACCGACCTCACCCGACCCACCAGCACCGGGCAGGCCGACCCGATCGACACCCTGCCGCCGACCTTCCGGTGGGGGGTGGCGACCTCGTCGTACCAGATCGAGGGCGCGGTGGCCGAGGACGGCCGCACCCCGTCCATCTGGGACACCTTCTGCCGGGTGCCGGGTGCGGTGGTCAACGGCGACAACGGTGACGTGGCCTGCGACCACTACCACCGGATGCCGCAGGACGTCGCCCTCATCGCCGACCTGGGCCTGGACACCTACCGCTTCTCGGTGGCCTGGCCGCGGGTGCAGGCGGGTGGGCGGGGTCCGGCCAACCCGGCCGGCCTGGCCTTCTACGACCGGCTGGTGGACGAGCTGCTGGGCCGGGGCGTCGACCCGTGGGTCACGCTCTACCACTGGGACCTGCCGCAGGAGCTGGAGGACGCGGGCGGCTGGCCGAACCGGGACACCGCGTACCGCTTCGCCGACTACGCCGAGCTGGTCTTCGCCGCGCTCGGCGACCGGGTGAAGACCTGGACCACGCTGAACGAGCCGTGGTGCTCGGCGATGCTCGGGTACGCGTACGGCCTGCACGCGCCCGGCCGGCGTGACCTCGGCGCCGGCATCGCCGCCGCGCACCACCTGCTGCTCGGTCACGGTCTGGCGGCGCAGCGGCTGCGCGCGGCGGCGACCGCCCCGATTGAGCTGGGGTTGACGCTGAACCTGACCACGGCCGACCCGGCGACCGACAGCGCGGCCGACCGGGACGCCGCGCGGGCCGCCGACGGGCTGGGCAACCGGCTCTACCTCGACCCGGTGTTGCGCGGCGAGTACCCGCAGGACGTGGTGGCCGACCTCGCCGCGGAGGGGGTGCGGATCCCGGTCGAGGAGGGCGACCTGGCGGTCATCTCGACGCCGATCGACGTGCTCGGGGTGAACTACTACTTCGGACAGGTCCACTCCGGGGTGGACGAGCAGGGCCGGGAGCGGGACGACGAGGGCCGGCCGGTGCGCCGGGTGATCCGCCGGGACCTGCCGCGGACCGCGATGGACTGGGAGATCGTGCCGGAGTCCTTCACCGAGCTGCTGGTCCGGCTGCACCGGGACTACCCGGGCGTGCCGCTGGTGATCACCGAGAACGGGGCGGCGTTCGACGACAAGCCGGACGCCGACGGTTACGTGGCCGACGACGACCGGGTGGGGTACCTGACCGAGCACCTGCGGGCGGTGGCCCGGGCCCGGCAGGCCGGCGCCGACGTGCGCGGCTACTTCGCCTGGTCGCTGCTGGACAACTTCGAGTGGGCGTACGGCTACGACAAGCGGTTCGGCATCGTCCGGGTGGACTACGACACGCAGCGGCGCACCCTCAAGCGCAGCGCGCACTGGTACCGCGACACGGTGCGGCGGGTGCGCGGGGAGAGCTGATCCGCCGCCGCGCGCGGCCGCCCGGGGCGTGACCCGGGCGGCCGCCCCGGCCTGCCCTCGGGATGCCCCCGAGGGCTTTTTTCATGCCTTGACATAAGCAGGTGGGGACGGTTTTCTCAGTGAAGAACATCGATCGAAGGGAGCACCGGTGTCCCCCACCACCGACGACCACCCCGGATCGGCGCCACCCCGCCACCCGGCCCGGCCGACCGCACGCCGCGCCGGCCGCGCCGCCCTGGCGCTCTGCCTCGCCGCCGGCGCCGCCGCCCTCGCCCCGCCCTCGGCCGCCCGGGCCGCCGGGGAGACCGTCAACGTCTGGCTCACCACCACCTCCGACGCCGCCGGCCGCACCGTCACCCGCGGCCTGCAGCCGCAGAGCCCGCTGAGCTTCGCACCGTCCAGCGCCGCCGCCACGCACACCCTCACCGTCGACGAGAACACCCGCTACCAGCAGTTCGAGGGCGCCGGGGCGTCCATCACCGACACCACCGCCCACCTGCTGCGCGGCGGGCCGGTCAGCGCCGCGACCCGGGACGAGGTGATGCGCAAGCTGTTCAGCCCCACCGACGGCATCGGGCTGTCCTTCCTCCGCAACCCGATCGGCGCGTCCGACCTGTCCCGGCCCGGCAACGTCTCGCTGGACGACACCTGCTGCGACCTCACCGACTTCGGCGCCAACGGCTACGACACCGACGTCGAGCTGCTCACCGCGCAGGCCCGGCAGCTCAACCCCGGGCTGCGGGTGATGGTGGTGCCGTGGAGCGCGCCCGGCTGGATGAAGGACAACGGCCGGATGGACCAGATGGGCTGGCTGAAGTACGAGTACTACGCCAGCTACGCGCAGTACTTCGTCAAGACCATCCAGGCATACGCGGCGCGCGGGGTGAAGGTCGACTACCTGTCGGTGCAGAACGAGCCGAACTGCTGCCAGGCCGGCAACCCCACTGCCATGGACTACCCGGGGATGAGCTGGAACTCCTCCGGCCTGGTCGAGCTGACCAAGAACTTCGTCTACCCGGCGTTCCGCGCCGCCGGCATCACCACGAAGGTGCTGGTGCACGACTGGAACTACGGCGACTACGCCACCATCGGCCAGGGGCTGCTCGCCGACGCCGCCGTCCGTACCGACCCGCTGTTCGGCGGCATCGCCTGGCACGGCTACTGGGGCGACCCGGCCGTCGGCAGCCAGGTCCACGACCAGTACCCGGCCGTGCCGCAGTTCAGCACCGAGCACTCCGGTGGCACCTGGATCGGCAACCAGCACAACGAGGACATGACCGACATCGTGACCTACGCCCGGAACTGGAGCCGGAGCGTGGTGAAGTGGAGCCTGGCGGTCAACCAGTTCATGGGCCCGCACAACGGCGGCTGCGGCACCTGCACCGGCCTGATCACCGTGCAGGAGGGCGGCGCCCGCGCCGGCCAGGTCGACTACACCGTCGAGTACTACACCACCGGCCACCTGACCAGGTTCGTCCGGCCCGGGGCGTACCGGATCGCCTCCACCGCCAACGGCACCGTGCAGAACGTGGCGTACCGCAACCCGGACGGGTCCAAGGCGCTGCTCGCGCACAACGGCGGCAGCGCCGCGCAGTCGGTGCGGGTGCTCTGGGGCGGCCAGTCGTTCACCTACTCGCTGCCGGCCCGTACCACCGCGACCTTCACCTGGTCCGGCACCCAGTCCGGCGGCGGCTCGTCGACCGGCCCGACCGGCCTCGTCACCGGCATCGGCGGCAAGTGCCTGGACGTCACCGACAACGCCACCGCCGACGGCACGCCGGCGCAGATCTGGACCTGCTTCGGCGGCGCCAACCAACAGTGGACCCGGGCCACCGACGGCACCCTGCGGGCGTTGGGCAAGTGCCTCGACGTCTCCGGCGGCGGCACCGCCGACGGGACCCGGGTGCAGCTGTGGACCTGCAACGGCACCGCCGCCCAGCAGTGGACCTGGACGGCCGGCCGGGACCTGGTCAACCCCCAGGCGAACCGGTGCCTCGACGTCACCGGCAACACCTCGGCCGACGGCGCCAGGATCCAGATCTGGACCTGCACCGGCGGCGCCAACCAGAAGTGGACGCTCCCGTCCTGAACCGGGCCGGGCCGGCGACACCGACCGCCGGCCCGGCCACCCCGGCCGGCCCGCCCTCCCGGCGCTCAGCGCGGGCTCGCGCCAGGCTGCGGCGGCCGGCCGGCTCGGCGCTCGCCAGCCCTCGGGCTCGGGCCGCCAGCCGACGCAGCGCTCGGGCAGCAAGCCGGCTCAGCGCTCGGGCAGCAGGCCCGCGCAGCGCTCGGGCAGCAGGCAGCCTCAGCGCTCGCGGGCCGGCCGGGCCAGGGGGCCGGCGGCCCGCTGGCCGACGGGCCGGCGGGCCGGCCGCACCACCGCCGGGGTGAGCCGTGCGGCCGGCTCGCGCGGCACGCCGCCGTCGCGCAGCAGCCGGGCCATCGGCAGGGTGGCCGCGCCCATCGCGACCGCGTCCGGTCCGAGCCGGCACAGCTCGATCGAGGTCTGGGCGTACGGCTGGCGCAGCGCGTGCCGCCCGGTGGCTTCGCGGATCTGCGGCAGGTAGCGCTCGCCCAGGGCCAGCCCGGCCCAGCCGCCGAGCACCACCCGCTCCGGGTTGAAGAGGTTGACCAGGTTCGCCACCCCGGCGCCCAGGTAGCCGACGGTCTCGTCGAGCACCCGGGCGGCCGTGCGGCTGCCGGAGCGGAGCAGCTCGGCGAAGGCGGTCTCCTCGTCGCCGCCGGGCGCCGGGCGGCCCCGGTTGGCCTGGCGGAACCGGTCCAGCACCCCCTCCGCCCCGACGTACGCCTCCAGGCAGCCCTGGTTGCCGCAGCGGCAGCGGCGGCCGCCGTACACCAGGGTGGTGTGCCCCCACTCGCCGGCGCTGCTGTGCGCGCCCCGGTAGCCGACGCCGTCGGCGACCACGCAGGCGCCCACGCCGGAGCCGACCAGGGCGACCACCGCGTGCCGGACGCCACGGCCGGCGCCGAACCACATCTCGGCCTGGCCGAGGGTCTTCGCCCCGTTGTCGATGTGCACGGGGATGTCGGTGCCGGCGCGCAGCATCGCGCCGAGCGGCACCCCCTCCCAGCCGAGGGTCTGCGCGTGCACCACCGCGTCGGCGGTCCGCTCGACCGTGCCGGAGACGGCGACGCCGAAGCCGAGCACCGCGGCCGGCGCGACGCCGGCCTGCTCGATGACCGCGCCGAGGCCGCGCAGCAGGTGCCGCGCCACGTCCTGCGGGTCGGGCTCGGCGGCGGCGATCGGGTACTCGGCCTTGGCCAGCGCGGTCATCGCCAGGTCGAAGAGCTCGACCTGGACCCGGGTCTCACCGACGTCGGCGCCGACCAGGTAGCCGTAGCTGGGGGCGACCCGCAGCAGCACCCGGGGGCGGCCGCCGTCGGACTCGACCGAGCCGGCCTCCTCGACCAGCCCTTCGGTGATCATCTCGCCGACCAGGTTGCTCACGCTGGCCAGGCTCAGCGCCGTGCTCTGCCCCAGCTCGTGGCGGCTGAGCGGCCCGTCCAGCCAGATCCGGGTCAGCAGCACCGACCGGTTGGCCCGACGCATGTCCCGCACGGTGGTGCGCCTGGCGTCCATCTCCGCCCACCCCTCCCCTGTCACCACCCGCGCGGCTCACCCGGGATGCGTCATCCCAGATTAATGCCGTGAACAAAGGGTCGAAGAATCTGGTCGGCGGGGTCGGCTCCGGGTCACACATTTACATTTAACAAAGTTAACTGATAGCCTCCGACGCATCGACGAGGAGGTATGTCATGCGACTTCGACGCGGGATGACCGCACTGCTCGGCGGCGCCGCACTGCTCGCCGCCACCGCCGCCCTGCCCGCCACCGCCGGCAGCGCCGCGACCGCCGGCACGGCCGCCCTGGTCTCCTGCACCGGCGTGCCCGCCTGGGCCGAGGGGGTGACCTGGACCGCCGGCACCCGGGCCAGCTACGCCGGCCGGCTCTACCAGGCGCTGGTGACGCACACCCCGCCGGCGGGCGCCGGCTGGACCCCGCCGGCCACCCCGGCGCTCTGGACCGACCTCGGCGCCTGCGGCGCCGGCACCCCGTCGCCGAGCCCCAGCACGAAGCCGCCGTCACCGACCCCGACGCCCACGGCGACGTCCTCCCCGTCCCCCACCGCGACGCCCACACCCACGCCGACCGGCACCCCGCCCCCGGGCGGGAGCACCTGCGCGCTGCGGTCCCGGCCCACCGGCAAGGTGCTACAGGGCTACTGGGAGAACTGGGACGGCGCGGCCAACGGCGTACACGCGGGGATGGGCTGGATCCCGATCACCGACAGTCGGATCCGGGCCCACGGCTACAACGTGGTCACCGCCGCGTTCCCGGTGATCCGCGCCGACGGCACCGTGCTGTGGGAGGACGGCATGGACGCCGGGGTCCGGGTGCCCACCCCGACCGAGGTGTGCCAGGCCAAGGCCGCCGGGCTGACCGTCCTGCTGTCGATCGGCGGCGCGACCGCCGGCATCGACCTCGGCTCCAGCGCGGTCGCCGACCGGTTCGTCGCCACCGTGGTGCCCATCCTCAAGCGGTACAACTTCGACGGCATCGACATCGACATCGAGACCGGGCTCACCGGCAGCGGCAACATCAACCAGCTCTCCACCTCCCAGGCCAACCTGGTCCGGATCATCGACGGGGTGCTGGCCCAGATGCCCGCCGGCTTCGGACTCACCATGGCCCCGGAGACCGCGTACGTCACCGGCGGCAGCGTCACCTACGGCTCGATCTGGGGCGCCTACCTGCCGATCATCAAGCGGTACGCCGACAACGGCCGGCTCTGGTGGCTGAACATGCAGTACTACAACGGCAGCATGTACGGCTGCGCCGGCGACTCCTACCCGGCCGGCACCGTGCAGGGCTTCGTGGCGCAGACCAGCTGCCTCAACGCCGGCCTGGTCGTGCAGGGCGTCACCATCCGCCTCCCGTACGACAAGCAGGTCCCCGGCCTGCCCGCGCAGAGCGGCGCCGGTGGCGGGTATATGGGCCCCGCGCTGGTCGCGCAGGCGTGGAACACCTACCAGGGCGGCCTCAAGGGGCTGATGACCTGGTCGGTCAACTGGGACGGGTCCAAGGGCTGGACCTTCGGCGACAACGTGCGGTCCCTGCAGGGCCGGTGACGGCCGGGCGGGGCTGCGCAGGCGCGCGGAGCCCCGCCTCCCCGGCCCGCACCCGGGGGCGACCGCGCGGGTGCGGCCCGGACCCGGGCCCCGGGCGCGACCGGTCCGCGCTACCGTCGTCGGCGGAGCCGATGTCCGGGGTGGGAGAGGGACGCGATGTCGAGACCTGCGGCCGTGAGCCGGACCGCGGTGCTGGTGTGCCAGGGCCGCGCCGCCGCCGACGGGCGGATCGCGCCGGGCCGCTTCGCCGACCCGACCGCCATGATCCTGCTGCGGCCCGCCGAGCGCGAGGCCGTCGAGTGGGTACGCGACGGCGCGGTACCCGACACGTGGCGGCACCGGGTCGACTACGAGACGGTCCGGGCCACCACCGAGCTGATGGCGCCGCGGACCATCGCCATCGACGACGCCGTCCGCGCCCACCCGTGCCCGCAACTGGTGATCCTGGGCGCCGGGCTGGACGGCCGGGCGTGGCGGATGCCGGAGCTGGCCGGGGTCACGGTCTTCGAGGTCGACCAGCCGGCGACCCAGCAGGACAAGCGGGACCGGGCCGCCGGGCTCTCCGGCACCGCGCCCACGTTCGTCCCGGTGGACTTCGGCCGCGACCGGCTGCCCGAGGCGCTGGCGGCCCACGGGCACCGCGCCGACCTGCCCACCACCTGGATCTGGGAGGGCGTGGTGCCCTACCTGACCCGGGCCGAGGTGGCCGCCACCGTGGCCGGGCTCGCCGCCGGCTCGGCAACCGGCAGCCGCCTGATCGTCAACTACCAGAGCCCGTCCCGGTCGGCGCGCGCGGGCCGGGTCCTGGCCCGACTGCTGACCGCCTCCACCGGCCGGCGCAGCGTCTGGGCCAACGAGCCGTGGCGCTCGACCTGGACCCCCGCCGCGCTGGCCGCCGTGCTCGCCCGGCACGGCTACCGGGTCACCGAGGACGAGAGCCTGCTCGACACGGCGCGTCGGCTGGACCTGCCGGTCGCGCACGCCAGGTCGCTGGGGCACGGCCGGGTGCTGGTGGCCGACCGCGACTGACCGGAGGCGGTGGCCGGGCGCACCGCAGCGCGGCCGTAGGGTTCTCGCTGTGACCGCTCACCGAATGCCCGCCGCCGAGGTGCCGGTCTCGGTCGAACTGGTGCGCCGGCTGCTCGAACAGCAGCACCCCGATCTGGCGGACCTGCCGGTCGAGGTGCTGGCCAACGGCTGGGACAACCTTGTCTGCCGGCTTGGCGAGGAGTTCCTCGTCCGATTGCCGCGGCGCACCGTGGCCGCCGCACTCGTCGCGCACGAGCAGCGGTGGCTGCCGGAGTTGGCCGGCCGCCTGCCGTTGCCGGTGCCGGCCCCGGTACGTGTCGGGCGGCCGACGACTCAGTTCCCGTGGTCCTGGAGTGTCGTGCCGTTCCTTCCCGGCCGGATCGCGGCGCGGTCGGAGCCCGACGACCTCCGGTCGGCCGCGGCGACGCTCGGCGGTTTCCTCAACGCGCTGCACGCCCCGGCTCCTCCGGCGGCACCCGTGAACCCGTTTCGCGGGATCCCACTGACCGGACGCGCCGAGGGAGTCCGGACCGCGCTGGCGCACCTCGAGCCGGCCGACCGCGCCGTCGCGCGGCGGGTTTGGGCGGCGGCGGCCGCCGCACCTGCCTGGGGCGGTCCGCCGCTGTGGCTGCACGGGGACCTGCACCCGGCCAACATCCTGGTCGACCGCGGCCGGATCAGCGCCGTGATCGACTTCGGTGACCTCACCTCCGGCGACCCCGCCACCGACCTGTCGGTGGCCTGGATGCTGTTTCCGGCGGAACAGCGGGCCGTCTTTCGGCACGCGTATGGCGGGGCGGACGACGCGACCTGGGAACGGGCCCGGGGATGGGCGCTCGTCCTGTCCCTGGTCTTCCTGACGCACTCGGCGGACAACCCGCTGATGCGCGGCATCGGCGAGCGGACCTTCCGTGCGGTGCTGACCTGACGGCCGACCGGTGCCGGCGCCGTGGCGGACCTGGCTCGCGCGTCGCCGCGCGTCGCCGCGACCCGGGAACGCCTGCGCTGGTCGGTCGTGCGCTCGACGGCGTCGCGGCGGCTAGCGGCAACGCCGTTCAGTTAGGTCGGTGGCTCGCTTGTCAAGGTTCGTTGGTGATGACGTCGATGTTGGTGGTGGCTTTGTAGGTGCGGCGGTCGAT
>NZ_JBFAJK010000058.1:0-31990 GCF_040655175.1 Micromonospora sp. NPDC050495
TGAAGCGTAGAGAACTCCATGATCACCGGCGCGATCTCACCCGCTCTTCCGGCCTCCACACAGGCCAGTCACTACGCACATCACCAGCTCAGGGCCGCCGATCGACTACGCAATCGCCCTGGCGAGCAGCCGTGGTGCTCAATTGTCCGGCACTGCCAAGGCGCTGGACCCCGGGGCATTCCGATCGCGCCACTACTGAGAGGCGTTCCGCTGGGAGAATGAGCACGCCGAGCGTGGGCGGCCACTTACCGAGCCCCCAACTAACGACAACGCTCGTGATGGTTGAGGCTGAGCGGATCGTCTATGGCGGCGGGAGGGCTTCGCCACACGCCATCGCTGACGGCGCACCGCGTTGCTTGTCATCCCAGTCGGCCGGGGTGGTGAGGAGGACGAAGCTCGCCCGGTAGGCTGCCCGTATCACGCGCAGGTTCCGCCACTGCTTGAGTCGGTCGAAGCAGGCTCCACGATCGCGCCGCTTGGGTTTGTTATCGTCCGGCACTCCGACGACGCCCATCGCCTTTTGACAGTCCGAACACGAAGAGGTCGAACACCTGTTGGATGGCCTCCGAGCCGGTGTGTTCCGTCAGCCTCAACACGTCCGGATCGGTGATCCGGTCGAGGCCCGCATAGAGCACCTCGGCGGCGAGACGCGCGTCCATGTCACGAAAGACGCCCTGGTCGATACCGTCCTGAATGAGTCGGGCGCACACGGATGTCGCGAAGCGGTAATGCTGTTGGAAGAGGCGAGAAGCGCCCGGGTGGGCGGCGACGTCAACCGAGAACGCCTGTGACCCGCTGCTCAGGGCCACACTCGCGGTGGACATGTAGCTGTGGACGCGCAGCAGTGGATCGTCATGTTGGTGGGCCCGGGCAATGGCTTGACGGCCGATTCGCTGAAGGAGGCGGTCGAGCACGAGCAGGACCAGTTCGTCCTTGCTGGGTGCCAGATCGTACAGCGTACTGCGGGAGCAGTGAAGGCGGCCGACGAGCTGCTGGATGGTCAGCGCCCGGAAACCCTCCCTGAGGAAAATCTCCTCCAGGTCAACAAGCAGCGCCTCCTGCCGCTTGCTGAACGACCGTCCCTGAGACAAGTCGATCGGCGGCGGCTGGTGAAATGTGGAAACCATCCCGAGACTCCTGACTGACATAGCGTCCGTACCACGGTATCGGATTCGTCCCAGCCACCCACGGGATGGGTGGTGGCGGGGCGGAAGACGGGCTCGGTTCCCGCGTCCACAGCAGTTGTATCGATCGGCTGCAGTAATTAGCGCCCATGCTTTGAGATCTGGAGACCCCGAACGTAGGCGGGCATCACCGGTTCTGAAGATCATCGAGGTTCTCTATGCCTTGTTGATCTGTCCGAAGTAAGCCATGCCCGCGTTGCCATCATGGCAGAGCTCATGTTGTCGAGCGCGCCGGCCGGCGTTGCGGGCGCGCGCCTGGGGCGTGAAGATGAACTGGACCATGAAGACCGATCCGGTCGGACCGAACGCGGTGACCAAGCTGCTGTTCCCGCTCGTCCTGACCTCGCCGAGCCACTCGCTGCGCGACGTCGTCCATCTCGGCGCCGGTTTCGCATACTCGCAACGGCTTCTTATCTACTGGTGTTCGACAGTTCATGGCCTACGACGCGCGGCGCTACGGGACCCGGTTCGAGGTACCGTTCTTCGTCTTCTAGGGCGAGACCGATGAACTGACCCTGACCAGCCTGGCCGAGGAGTACGTCGCCGACGTCGAGGCCCCCACCAAGGCACTGGCACTCATCAAGGACGCCAGCCACTTCGCCGCCTTCACCCAGCCGGACCAGTTCCTCACCGCGCGGCTGACCCTCGTACGGCACGTGTGACATCCGTTGTGAGAGTTGGAACGCCCGAGCTCCCAGTTTCACGTGGCCCAACCCTGCTCGTCGGCGCGTCCCCAGGTCCACAGGGCGAGCAGGACACTTCACCAAATCCGACGCCGACGTGCGGGCGGCTTTCGCCACCGCCGGGATCGCCGATCGCCTCAGCCCTGCGGCGCCTGGCCAGCGGTGGCACTTCCAACTCAGGGGGTGAAGAGTGCCGAGAGGTCGGCGGTCAGGATGGCGGTACCTGCCCCTGACCGGTACGGGATGATCAGCGTCACAACGCATCGCTGTCACATTCCCGGATCCGCGCGCCGTCGTTTACGCGTAGTCAACAAGGTCAAGGAGGCCGACGTGCAACGGATGAACATCGAACAGGTGGTGCCGGGGGCGTTCCAGGCGGTGCTGGGGTTGGAGAAGTACGTCCGCGCCAACGTCGACATGCGCGTCCTGGAGCTGGTGAAGCTGCGCGCGTCGATGATGAACGGATGCGCGTTCTGTGTGGACATGCACAGCCGGGACGCGCTCGCGGCGGGCGTGTCGAGCAGGCGGCTCTTCGCCGTAGCAGCCTGGCGGGAGGCGCCCTTCTTCGACGAGCGGGAGCGGACCGCACTCGCGCTGACGGAGGCGGTCACCCGGCTCGGCGAGCACGGCGTGCCAGACGACGTCTGGGAAGCCGCCGCCAAGGTGTGGTCGGAGAAGGAGCTGGCGGACCTTGTGGTCGCCATCGCCACCATCAACGTGTGGAACCGGATTTCGGTAACCAATCGGACCGAGCCTCCGACGGACGTGTGATTCGAGGCGGCGCAGGCGGCCGGTGCGCTCCGCGCGCACCGGCCGCTGCTGCTCGGGCGGACTGGCGTACCGGCCAGTCGCATAGCAAATAGCCCACACGAAAGGTAGTGGAGGTGGACCTGCTACCGCTCGGTCTCACAGCGGACGAATCCTCGATGTACCTGCTGCTGGTGGATCGCCCTGCCGCCACCGCCGATGAGTTGGCGGAGGACTGGCACCCCACGTGCGGCGGCTCTCCCTCGGTTGTCCTGGCATCATTGAAGGCCAAGGGACTCGTCACCACGGTGGACGGGCAACCGACGCGGCACGCGGCCGTCGCACCCGAGGTAGCGCTGGACAACCTGGCCCGAGTTCGGGAGCAAGAAATTGTGAAGGCGCGGGCGCTCGCCAGGGAGCTGACCGAGCGGTGGCGGCGGGCCGGACGGGCTGCGGTGCCCGCGGAGATCATCGAGATCGTCGTGGGGCGGGAGGCGACACTGCAACGGTTCGAGCAAATCCAGCGCACCTCCACCACCGAAGTCTTGATCATCGACACCCCGCCGTACGCAAACGAGCACCTGGACAATCCGCTGGAGCGGCAGCTGCTGATCGAGGGAGTGACCACCTACCGCTGTCTCTACGACCGGACGGCACTCGAAGTCCCTGGGAAGTACAAGGAAATCGGGGCGATGATCGCCGCCGGGGAAGTCGCGCGGGTGATCCCGGGCATGCCGCTGAAGATGGTGATCGGGGACCGCCGTATCGCGATGCTCCCGCTGGAGACCGCCCCACAAGCCATCACTGCGGCCGCTGTCATCCATCCCTCGTCGTTGCTGGACTCGTTGCATCTGCTGTTCGAAACGTTGTGGCATCAGGCCGCTCCGCTCGTCCCGGGACCTGTGCCCGGATCGGTGAGATCTGGTCGGCGGCTGGATCAGCTGGACCGGGACGTGGTGCGACTGCTGGTCGCGGGTCTGACCGACAAGGCGATCGGCCGGCAGCTCAACCTCGCCGAGCGGACGGTGCAGCGGCGCGTGCACGGCCTGATGCGGACCCACGGGGTCCACAACCGGCTTCAGCTCGGCATCCAGCTGTCGAAGGAGGGTTGGGCCTGAGGCGGCTGGCCGATGGCCTCGACCACAGGAACCCCATCTGTGGATCGCCAACGTCGACCTAAGGGACGTCTCGTAACCCCGATGCCTGTCCATCAAGGACGGTCAAGAATGCCTGGGTGCAGGTGATCTCCGCTGTCCAGGACGAGTGGATCTTTCCGTTCACCGGGCTGTCGCCCGCTCAGTTCCGGCGGCTGGCCCGCCTCGTCGCCAAGTGGGGCGGAGACACCATCGCTGACGGCCGGCCGGGCCGGCAGTGGGCCCTCGACTTGCCCGACCGGGTGCTGCTGCTGGCCACGTACTGGCGCACCAACCTGACCATGCGGCAGATCGGCCCACTGTTCGGCGTCTCGCCCTCGGCTGCGCACGGGTCATCGACACCCTCGGCCCGCTCCTCGCACTGGCACCGGTCCGCCGGCGGCCGACCGAGCAGATCGCGATCGTCGACTTCCCAATGAAGTTGTCAAGTGGTCTTGGTGGCGCTCGATGAGAGCGTCATGCAGCGGTCGTGGCAAGCGGAAGCGGTTGGTAGGGCCGTTGGTCGCGCAGCAGCGCCCACAATACGGTGACGCGGCGTCGTGCGAGTGCGAGAACGGCCTGGGTGTGACGCTTCCCCTCGGCCCTCTTGCGGTCGTAGAACCGCCGCGACTCTGGGCAGGTAGCAATGCTGATCTGCGCGGAGTAGTAGACGGCCCGTTGTAGGCCGCGGTGGTAGCGCCTGGGCGGCGTAGGTTGCCGTGGATGCGCCCGGAGTCCCAGGGAGCGGGAGCCAGGCCGGCGAAGCCGGCCAGTCGGTCGGGGTGCCGAAAGAGGCCAAGGCGCCGCGGGTGGCGGCCAGGAATTCCGCGCCCAGCAAGGTGCCGGCGCCCGGCATACTGGTGATCACTTCGGCGAGTTTGTGTTGGTGAAAGTGGCCCTCGATGCGGCACCAGGTCTTCATCACCGACACCCCACCCGGCGACGCCCCGATCCAGCATCTTGAGGTCCGCCACCGCGCAGACGCCCGGGTCGAGGACCGAATCCGTACGGGTAAGACCACCGGCTTCGGCCGGTTCCCCTCCCGGACTTTCGCCATCAACCAGGCATGGCTCGAACTGGCCCTCACCGGCATCGACCTGCTCGCCTGGACCCGCCTGCTCCTCCTCGACGGCGACCTGGCCCGAGCCGAACCGAAGATACTGCGCTACCGGCTCCTACACGTCCCCGCCCGACTGACCCGCGGCGGCCGACGACTACGGCTCCGGATCGCCGCAAACTGGCCCTGGCGACACCACCTCGCCACCGCCTTCGGCCGCCTGACCGCGCTACCCCGACCCGCTACCTGAGGACAACCACACCGACCACCACGACTCAGTGCCCGTTGAAAATCCAGGTCAGCCGGTACTGAGCGCGGCTTTCAATCGGCCGGTCTTGTGATACCGGGCCAGGCGTCGGGTCATCACGATGACCATGGCCCACTGGACCATCGCGGCGTGATGCTCGGGGTGGCGCTCGTAGTCGCGGACGGTGCGCCGGCAGCGGGTGATCCACGACAGGGTGCGCTCGACGACCCACCTGCGGTGCAGGACCTGGAACCCGACCTGCTCGGCGAGCTTGCGCACGATCTCCACCGCCAGACCGAGCGCGGCCGCAGCCCAGTCGACGAGCTGGCCGGCGTAGCCGGCGTCGGCCCAGACCTTGGCCACGCGGGTGAAGCAGGTGCGCAGTGCCCACAGCAGCGCGCGGGCGGCGTCGCGGTCCTGGACCGCGCCGGTGGTGACCAGGACGATCAGCAGCAGGCCGGTGGTGTCCACGACGATGTGACGCTTGCGGCCGTTGATCTTTTTGCCCGCGTCGTAGCCGCGACTGGTCTTGGCGACGGTCTCGGCCGCGCGCACCGACTGCGAGTCCATGATCGCCGCCGTCGGCTGCGCGTTGCGGCCTTCGGCGAGGCGGACCTGTTCGCGCAGGCCGGCGTGCAACCGGGTCAGTGTTCCGTCGCGAGTCCAGGTGCGGAAGTAGTGGTAGACGGTCGGCCAGGGCGGGAAGTCGACCGGCAGTGCCCGCCATACGCAGCTGTTGTGGTCGAGGTAGCGGATGGCGTCGACGATGTCGCGGCGCGGGTAGGTGACCGGACGGCCGCCTCGTTCCCTGGTGCCGCCGGCGGGCAGGTACGCGGCGATCAGCTGCCATTCGACGTCGCTGGTGTCGGACGGGTAGCGACGTGGGCGGGTCGTGGGCAGGTGCTCGGGGGCGGGAGTCGGGGGTGCGGCAGCGGCCTGGCCGCAGACCAGGTAGAAAGACACGGTGAGGCCTTCGGGGCGGTGGGGCTTCGACAACCACTGCCGTACCCGAAGGCCTCACCTTGTGTCCGTGCGACACACCGAAACCGATTCGGATCTCCGCGCCCTCAGCGACGTCTACCCGCGCTGACCTGGTTATTCAACGCGCTCTCAGAAGACCGCGGAGGACACCGACCCCCGCGTCGGCAGCCCCGGCACGCCCAACCCGGCACCACCCGACCGCACCCGGTATCAACTCGACCCCAAGCGCCGCTCACACCCTTCCTGCAAGAGCAGGGTCAATGCCTCGCCTGGCCCACAACAGGTCGACCGGGGCGACTGGGTCGCCAGCGCGATCCGTGTGGTCGACGTGTGGTCATCCGGGAGGGCAACACACGGCCACCGAGTACTGATTGACGCTCGCGGGCGACGGGCGCACATCTGGCGTGGAGACGCCTACAGGCACCGGGTCAACCTGCCTGACCAGACCACTGATGCCGCCACGCCATCTATATCAAACCATCTCAAACACCTCCTGTAGCGGCGCATCACGGGTGCAGCACGGCGCCCTTAACGACTTTGTCAACGGCATTCTTGGGCCCGTATACGGCCAGCCCGACGAGGTCGAGACGGTCCGTGCGGGTTGCCTGTACGGCAGCGCGGTTGTCCTCGTCGTTGCTGGTGAGGAAGAGGTCGGATGTGAAGATCGCGGGCGCCAGCCCTCGTTGCAGGGCGCGACCCCGCGCGGCAGCGAGCGTCTCCGGGTCACCCGCGAAGACGAGGACGGGTTGGCGGAACATCGGCAGGTAGGTCAGCCCGTCGGCGTCGGTGTACGCCTTGCCGATCACTTCGCCGTGGGTGCTGGCGATGCCGCTGATCAGGAAGGCGGTGACGTTGAGGCGCTGCCAGGCAAGCAGATCGTCCCGCAACAGTACGGCGATCTTGGTGTCAAAACGCCTCGGATGGGTCATAGCCAGCTGTCCTTTGCAGTGAGTTCGCCGCCGGACCCCCCGGTGTTAACCACACCCGCGGGCTCCAGCAGAGCGATCCGGCATTCCTGCTCGGCAACGGGCTGATGCGGTAGCCCTCGGGGAACCACGAACACGTCGCCAGCAGCCAGTTGCACTTCCGGGCGGTCCTGCAGCCGGATAGTGAGCGTCCCGTCGATAACCCAGAACACCTCGTCAACGTCCGCGTGGCTGTGCCACACGAACTCGCCCAGGACCTTGACAAGCTTGATGTGCCAGCCGTTCGCCTCTGCCACGATCTTTGGTGACCAATGCTCGTCGAACTGCGCGAACTTCTCATTCAGCCGTACGGGTGTCGCGGGCTCGGCCACGTTTCACTCCTTTGCTCGGGCCCAGCCGGCCGCGGTCGTCTGGGCAGCTCCGGATCATGAGCTTCCTACCCGCCCGGCCATGGGTCTTGTATGTTTCTGACATGGCACGCACGCCCCTTGGCGGGGCCTTTGACCAGCGGTTGTCCGCCTGGCGGCCGTCGGTGCCCGGTGTGGCCGAGGTCCTGCATGCGCGTTTCCTAGCGCACGCCTACCCCGCCCATACCCATGAGGCGTGGACTCTGCTGATCGTCGATGACGGCATGATCCGCTACGACCTGAACCGCCACGACCACGGCGCCGTGATCCCGGCGGTCACGCTGTTGCCGCCACACGTACCGCACGACGGCCGCACCGTTACCGAGAAGGGGTTCGTCAAGCGGGTGGTGTACCTGGACGCTGGCGTGGTCGGGGAGGCTCTGGTCGGCGCGGCGGTGGATCAGCCCACCCTGATTGATCCATTATTGCGCCGACGGGTCGACCAACTGCACCGGGCCTTGAGCTGCCCAGGCGAGGAACTGCACGCCGAGAGTCGCCTAGCTTTGATCGTCGAGAGGCTGCGGCTGCATTTGCAGCCCGCGATTCCAGCACTCATCGAGCCGCCACCACGCCACCTAGCTCGTGACCTGCGAGATCTCCTCGATGCGCATACCGTGACGGGTATCAGCCTCGACCAGGCAGCGCAACAGCTACACGCACATCCAACACACCTCGTGCGGGCCTTTGCCGCGGCCTACGGTCTACCTCCTCATGCTTACCTCACAGGACGGCGCATCGATAGGGCTCGCAGCCTACTGCTCGCTGGTCGATCCGCTGCTCAGGTCGCCAACGAAGTCGGGTTCTACGACCAGGCCCACCTGAATCGGCACTTCAAGCGGTACCTCGGCACAACGCCAGTCCGTTTCCTTCGAGCAAACAGGCAGCACTGATGCGAATCGGGGGACTGTAAAAAGATCGGCTCCGGCGCAGAAACGGTGGTGACCTGAGTCCAGAGTGGTCGGTGCTGTGGGGGCATTCTGACACCGGTGCCATGTGATCAAGACGGTGGTCTTTCCTCAGCTGTCGGGGCTGGTTACCGACCGGGTGATCGATCAAGGGGCGGTGGTGCGGGTCGTCGCCCGCACGCCGCTGGCCCCGGTGTCGTGCTCGGGATGTGGGCAGCTCAGCGACCGGGTGCATGCGTATCACCAGCGTCGGCTGGCTGACCTTCCCGTTGGTGGGCGCTGCGTGGTCGTGCAGTTGCGGGTCCGGCGCCTGGTCTGCCGGGAGGGCTCGTGCCCGCGGCGGACGTTTCGGGAACAGGTGCCCACGCTGACTCAGCGATGGGCGCGACGGACCCGGCAGCTGACCGCTTTGGTCGCCGATCTGGCGGTGGCCGTCGCCGGCCGGGCGGGCGCGGCTGTGCTGTCCCGATTGGGTGTGCGGGTCTCCCGCAGCACCGTCCTGCGGGTGCTGATGACGGCGCCGGTTCCGGCCGGGCCGGCGCCGACGGTGCTCAGCGTCGACGACTTCGCGCTGCGCCGGGGCCACCGGTATGCCACCTCGCTGACCGACGCGGTCACCCATCGCCGGATCGACGTGCTGCCTGATCGGAAGGCATCCACCCTGGCCGAGTGGCTGCGCGAACACCCGGAAGTCGAGGTGGTCTGCCGTGACGGGTCGGCCGCATATGCCGAGGGGGTCCGTGACGGCGCGGTGCAGGTCAGCGACCGGTGGCACCTGTGGCACAACCTGGCCAAGGCGGTCGAGAAGACCGTAACCGAGCACAGCCGCTGCTGGCACGACAGTCCAGTCCGCCTGAACCAGCCCTCTGGACCAGCGCACTCGCGAGCGGCATGCGGCCGTGCATGCCCTGCTCAGCCAGGGCGTCGGGCTGCTGGAATGCGTCCGCCGGCTCGGCTGGGCACTGAACACCGTGAAGCGGTACGCCCGCGCGGCCACCGCAGAGCAACTCCAGCGTCCGCCGCGCTACCGCGAGACGCTGGTCGACCTGTTCCGGGACCATCTGCGGCGCCGACGCGCCGAAGACCCCCAGGTTCCGGTGACCCGGCTCTTGGCCGAGATCCGCACGCTCGGCTTCACCGGCAGTGCGAACCTGCTGGTGCGCTACCTCAACCAGGGCCGTGCCGACGCCGAACGTACCCCGCCGTCACCGCGTCGCCTGGTCTTCTGGCTCATGACCAAGCCAGAGCATCTCGCCGCCCACCACCGCGACCACCTGCGAGACCTCCTCGAGGCCTGCCCGCACCTGACCGTGCTGGCCCGGCGGGTCGGCGAGTTCGCCGGCCTGCTCGCCGGCCGTCACGGCGAGGAGCTGGACGCATGGATGACCGCAGTCGACGCCGACGACCTGCCCGCCCTGCACGGCCTCGTCCACGGCATGCGCATGGACCTGCCCGCCGCCGTCGCCGGCCTGACCCAGCCCTACAGCAACGGCCCGATCGAAGGCGCCAACACCAAGGTCAAGTTCCTCAAGCGGCAGATGTACGGTCGAGCCGGATTCGCCCTACTTCGGCAGCGAATCCTGCTCGCGTAGATCGATCACCCCGATCACCGCTTCTGCCCCAGAGCCGTTATCTTGACACTCCCCGGCCAGGCGAGATTGCGGGCCTGTGACGCCAGTCGACAGGCCCGCCTTCGATCACCTATCCGTTAATGGATCTCTCAGAAACAGAGGTTGTCATGAAGGTGTTGCTGGTCGGCGCCGGCGCGATCGGCCAGGTCGTCGGTCATCAGCTGTCCGTTGGCGGTGCACAGGTGAGCGTGCTACTGCGGGCCGACGGACAAGTCCCGGCCGGCCCTTATCAACTGCACCGGCTACGGAGTGGTCGAGGGCCGGTCACAGAGACGTGGCTTCCGCAGGAGTCAATACGCGGGCTCGACGCACTGCCGGATGCCCGGTGGGACGTCGTGCTGCTCTGCGTGTCGTCGGTTGCCTTGCGGCTCGGTTGGCTCCCGGACCTTGCCAGACGGGTCGGCGCGGCCACCATCGTGTCCATCGGGCAGGATCCCGGCGACCTCGCCCTTTTGCAGGGCGTCTGGCCCGGTACGCAGATCGTGCAGGTAACTCCGGGACTGCTTGCTTATCACGCGCCGATGTCGAATCGCGACCGAGTCCGGTCCGGGATCGCTTACTGGCTGCCCTCTGGCCCCAGTCTGCAGCTCTCGGGTGAGGCCGAACGCGTCAATTCCTTGATTACGGCGCTGTCCAGCGGACCCTTCTCTGTCACTAAGGCGGCCGTCGGCAGCGGTGAGATGCGGGCCGCCACAACCCAACCGTACATAGCCATGCTGGGCACGCTCGACTGGTCAGTTCCCAAACTGCGCCAGCAGCTCGCCCTGCCAGCACTGGCGGCACGCGAGGCCACCACGGTGATTGCCGCGATGTACGGTATGGCGCCGCCGGGACGGCTCAGCACTTCCGCGCCACTGGCGCGTGTCGCGCTCCGAGTGCTTCCCCTGCTCGCCCCCCTTGACCTGCCCGGGTATCTGCACCTTCATTTCGGCAAGCTGTCGGATCAGACCGATCAGATGATCGACGGCTGGATCGCCGAGGGCCGCGCACGCTCGCTCCCCGTCGCCGGGCTCGAAGCCCTGCGTGTCCGGACCCGAGCGGGTAACGGCAGAAGGTGAGCCTGGCATCTCTGGGTAGGAGAGATACCGCGGGACCAGGCCGGGTCCATCCCAGGGTCTGTTTGAACAGGCGGAAGGTGTGTTCGAGGTCGAAGCGGCGCAGGAACGCCTGCCACCAGCGGTCGACATCGGCGGTGGTGGCATTGGTGGCGGAGCACCACAGCCATACCGGGTTTGGCGTTACGCTCGCCGGGCAGGTGCTCGACCTGTAGCCGGATCAGGGTGCCCTCGATGATCGGCAGGTCACCGTCGTGGTCGATCGAGCAGGTGCGGCGGGTCAGCCTGGGGTGCAGCCGGCAAGCGCTAACGGGTAAGTCAAGATCGACCCGAAACCTCAGTGGCGGGTTAGCGACCTTGGCGCATTCACGCCACGATGATCGCTAGCGCAGCACTAGTTGTCGGGATAGGACGTACACATGTTCTTGCCTCGACATCCCGTGGCTGGCTGCGCCGTTACGCTCGGGTGCCTCATCACCATGTCGGCGGTCGTCATGCCGACGGCTAACGCCACGTCCACTCCAGCGGCTGCCATCCCGGCCCCGGCGGCCGCTTACGCCACCGTCACGCTGATCACAGGTGACACCGTGACGCTCGGACCCGATCGGGGTGGCCGGCCCGCCGTGTCTCTGAAGCCGGTCGGTGGGGCCACGACGGTTGGCTCGTACACCACCCTGCACAAGGATGGTGATGTCTACGTTGTACCGAGCAAGGCCGCAGACCTGGTTCCTGAGGTGCTGGACCTGGAACTGTTCAACGTCACCGACCTGGCGGAGATGGGATACGACGACGCGAGCACCGACGCCCTGCCGGTGATCGTGCAGGGCCCCCGGCCGCTGGCCGCGCTCGGCGCGCAGGCCAAGTCCCGGCCGCTGCCGAGCATCGACGCGATGGCAGTGAGCCTGCCCAAGCGCGCCGCGGCGAGCTTCGCCACGACGCTGTCCGCTCCCGCCGGTGCCAGCGCCGCCGGCGTCACCAAGGTTTGGCTGGACCAGAAGGTCAAGGCCACCGAGTACGACGAGAACCTGGTCCAGATCGGCGCCCCGCAGGTGTGGGAGTCCGGTCTGAGCGGCGAGGGCGTCGACGTGGCCGTCCTTGACAGCGGGGTGGACACCGAACACCCGGACCTGCGCGGGAAGGTCGCCTCCGAGGCCAACTTCACCACCGACGGCTCGCCCGCCGATGGGCACGGGCACGGCACCCACGTCGCGTCGATCATCGCCGGCTCCGGCGCGGCGTCCGACGGTGCCCGCAAGGGCGTCGCCTTCGGCGCCCGGCTGCTCTCCGGCAAGGTGCTCGCGCCCGACGAGTTCGGGGGAGCGACCGGGCAGGCGTCCTGGCTCATCGCGGGCATGGAATGGGCCGCCAAGCAGGGAGCCGATGTGGTGAACATCAGTGCGGGCGGTCTTCCGAGTGAGGGCGACGATCCGCTGGCCCAGGCCGTTGACGCCCTCAGCGCCGGCACCGGGACCCTGTTCGTCGTCGCCGCCGGCAATTACGGCAATTTTTCCCATTCGATCAGCACGCCAGGGGTGGCGGAAAGCGCCTTGACGGTGGGTGCCACCAGACCCGACGGCATTCGGTGGCATTATTCTGGCCGCGGGCCAACCCGCGGAACCTGGCGGGCAAAGCCAGACCTGCTCGCCCCCGGCGTCGACATCATCGGCGCGCACGCCGGCGGTGGCGCCGCCGACTCGTACACCACCATGACCGGCACCTCCCAGGCCACCCCGCACGTCGCCGGCGCCGCCGCCCTGCTGAAGCAGCAGCATCCCGACTGGGACTGGCAGCGGATCAAGACCACACTGATGACCACGGCCGACGCGTACGACGACCTTTATCCGTACTCCACCGGCACAGGCCGGCTCGACCTGCCGGACGCCACCACCGAGACACTGCAACTCAACCGCGGCAACGTGGACTTCGGCTTCCTCCGCTACCCGAACGGGAAGGAGCCGCGGACCATCGAGCTCACCCTCACCAACACCGGCACCGACCCGCGGACCGTGACCCTCACCGACCACGTCCTCGACGCAAACCGCGACCCGGCGCCCGAGTCCCTGCTGACCGTGTCATTGAGTGAGGTGACCATCGCGCCGGGGGGCACTGAGCGGGTGACGGTCACTCTGACGCCCGGGAACGCTGCCCCCGGCCACTATTTCGGCGCCGTCGTCCTCACCGGGGAAGGACTCAAACGGATCGCGCTCCCTACCAGTTTCTTCATCGAGCCGCCCCGTCACGACCTACGGCTGACGGTGCTGGACCGGCGGGGAGAGCCGTGGGCCGGTGGCGCCCTTTGGGTCGTCAACGGGGACAACTTCTATCCGGGAACTGGCGGGGGCGTGGCCCTCGTGCACCTCGACGAGAATGGTCAAGGTACGGCCAGGATGTCGCCCGGGCCGGTCAGCCTCATGGCAACGGTCGTCACACCAGCCGCCGACGGAACGCCGGCCACGGTGTCGATGGCTGGCTCACCCGAGGTGATGCTCGACTCCGACATGTCGTACACCATCGACGCCCGTGAAGCGCATCGGCTTGATCCGGCGACGGTCGAGGGCGTACGGACGACTGCATCGGCGTTGTCCTTCTTCTTCGCACGCCGTGCTGCGAAAGGCGAATACACTCTCGGGGACGGGTTCTACGCCAGCTCGGAGGAGATCAGGGACGGGCGGGTGTTCGTCCAGCCCACGAATCCCGTGCAACACGGCAAGGCGGTGTTCGAGTCCTACTGGCAACTGGACGCCATAAATCCAAGTGGCACGGACGCCGACGTATACCACCTCCTGCTCGGCGGGGGCAGCATCCCCGACCCGCCCATCTACCGCGTTTCGAGGGCGCAAGCCCGCGACCTGGCCCGCCTCGAATCCGACTACCGGTCGCTCCCCGGTCAGGCCACACATCTGGTGACCTGGACGCCGCAAACCGATTCGGTGTCTCATTTCGCCGTCGAACGGCTGATGGACGGCCCGCAACGTCGCGTCGAGATGGTCACCGCAGACCCCGCCGTGCGATGGCGGCAGTGCGTGCTAGAAGTGCCGATGTCCTACCTCTGCGCTCCGGCCGCAACGTATCAGTCTGGAGAGCGACTCTCGCCGGTGTGGTACCAGGCGCCAGCACCGATGGCCTTTGGTTCGCACAGCCGCAACGGGATTTCCCTACCAATCCCGCTCAGCGACGGTCAACACCGGGGTGCCGCGGACCCGACCGCCGCAGGGAACAAGTCGTTGCGGTTGTGGCGCGACGGCGTGGAGGTCGCCCCGTTCGAGCCGGGCAGCGCCTACTTTGATATCCCAGCGGAGCGGGCGATGTTCCGTTTGGAGCACGCGTCCAGCCCCGACCCGGATCTGCTGCCGATCGGCCGGGAGACGATGACGGCCTGGACGTTCCCCTCAGAGGCGCCGACCGACCCAGACCAGTTCTCCGCCGAGGCACGCCCGCTGAACGTCGACTACCAACCCGGCACCGACGGGCACGGATTCCTGCCCGCCGGAATGCCGCTTGTGCTCGGCGCCCGACTGTTCACCTCTGACAGCAACAACGACGAACTCCGCTATGAGCGGGGGAGCCTTCGCTTCTGGGCGTCCACTGATCACGGGGGCCGATGGCATCAAGCGACCGTTACCAACACGGACGGGTCGTTCCACGTCGTCGTGCCCGGCCTGATACCGCGCGCCGGCGACATGGTGTCCGTCCGTGCCGAAGGCAAGGCGGCCGGAGATCGGACCGTCGAGCAGACCATCATCGACGCCTACCCCGTACGGTAGGAGAGGCGAACCTACAGCCAGCTTGATGGTGGCTAGGTACGTATAGATGCGCCTTCCACCCCGGACACAACCTGTTCGGGGTGGAAAGCGCCTTCTGCTGGGGCTGGGCGTGGGTCGTTGAGGACGAAGTATCGGGCTGCGGGGAACTTGTCGGCTCTCCGAGGTTAATCGGGGTTGAGGCACATCATCGGGCGCCGGGATGGACGACCGGCCGCTCCACATCACATTCTCTCGGCTGGCACGGATAGCGTAGGCCCGTTTCGAGCGTTCCCAGTCCAGGTGAGTTCCGCCATGCCCGGGCCGAAGGCAACGATGCGCTGCGCACTACGGGTCCGGTCGTGGAGCCGCTTTGCGGCGCGCAGCCGACCGCCTCGACCGTGTCCCCGGCCCGAGTGGCGTGCTCCACCCAGTCCGGCTGGTCCAGCAGTTCACCGATGTCGGCGAGGCCGAGGTCGACCAGCGACTCCCCGTCCACGCGCACGGCCCGGGTCGCGCCGTCGCCGGTGCGGATGGTGGCGCCGTACAGCCAGCACAGCGCCCGCACGTTCGCCGGCGTCACCGGCACCTTGCCCGTCTCGATCCGGTGCAGCGTCGGCTCGGAGATGCCGAACTTCGCCTCGGCAACCTCGCGCCGGGTCTTGCCGTTTGCCAGCCGGAGCCGCGGCAGTCGTCGGCCGAGGGTACGACGTACCACCCGCTGGCCTGTGACCGGCATGCCCCACCTCCCGCCCGCTGTGCCGTCTACAAGAGACGACCCGGCACGTTACCGTCCACGTGTACCCAGGCACGCCTCGTCGCCGCTACGGATGGTCGCGGCGGTGATACGGAGTGGCGCAGTTCGATCACTTCGGATCGTACGGCCTGACGACGCACCTTGCTCATCGCGCCTGTTCGGTGACCATAGCGCGAACCGGCAGACGCTTCGACGATCACGGCATCGGGGATCAGCCTGCCGTTGAGAACCCACCACCCGGTGGGGAGTCGCTCGCCCCGTTGGGTGAAGGCAGGCGTTGGCACGCGCCACGTCCGCGTGCCGCAATGTCTTCTCCACTACACGACCGGGGTCGCCGCCCGCCCGGCGGCCGTGAGCGCGGTCACCGTGACCGCGACAGCCGGCGAGGCTCCGGTCCGGTAGGCGCGGTGCATCGCCGAGAGGTACCGGCCGCCAAGGGCGGACAGGCCGGTGGCCGCGACACCGGGAGGCAGGCCGCCGGCGAGCGCGAGCGCCGGTACGACCGCCGCCCCGAGGCCCGCCGCGACCAGCGCCAGCACCGCCGGAAACTCGAGGCACTCGTGGGCGGCCAGCGGCCGGACGCCGTGCTCGTCGGCGAGGCGGTCGAGGGCGCGCCGGACCGCCGAGCCGGGCGGACCGACGATCCACGGGTCCTGCGCGAGGTCCGCGAGCCCAGTCGGGGTCCGTTGCCACGCCGTCGGCACTACCACCCGGTACGGGTCGGAGAGCAACGCCACGGATTCCGTGCCGGCCGGCTGCGGCACGGTGCCCGGCTCTGAGTCGTCGATCAGCACGTCGATGGTGCCGGTGGTGAGTTCCCGCAGCGCCGATTCGCCCTCGAACTCCACGACGCGTGGCTCGATGGCCGGGTGCTCGGCGGCGAGAGCGCGCACCGCCGGGACGACGAGGTGGGCGATCGCGGTCGGAAACGCGGCGATGGTGACCGGCCCGGCGACCCGGCCGGTCAACGCGGAGAGCGCCCGCCGCGCCTCGGTCAGTTCCGCCTCGATCCGCTCACCGGTCGCGGCGAGGTGACGTCCAGCCTCGGTGAGCGTCACCCCCCGCGGTCCCCGGTCGAGAACGGCGACACCCACCTCCCGTTCCAGTTGGGCGATCTGCTGGGAGATCGCCGACGGCGTCAGATGCAGCAACGGCGCTGCGGCGGCGACGCCACCACGCCGGGCCACCGCCCACAGCACGCGCAACCTGCGCGGGTCGATCTCCATGCAGTTCTCCTTAACGCCCGGCTTAGCAACTCTCGCTTGTCACGGCGCCGACGGAATCCCATCCTTGGCGGGTGTGAACAGCGAAAACATACGACGGGGGCGGGACGTGGCGCAGCAGTGGCGGGCGGAGTTCGATGCGGAAATCACCTTCATCAACGGTGGCGGATTGACCGCCCACGGGTTCCGGCTCGACGTCGACGACGAGCACGTCGGCCCGGCCGAGGTGGGAGCCGCGTTCGTCCGCGAACTCGGGCTGCTGATGGTCGCCGACGTGGTGATCTCCGGGCTGCGGCTGCTCGCCGAGCCGCACAAGGGGCGCCGGGCCGCGACCCCACCACCGGCCGCCCACGGCATCGTCGAGCTTTCCCACCGCATCAACGCCGGCATGATCACCTTGCCTGGCCTTCCCGGACCGCAGATCGCCGCGCATGTGTCCCGCGAGGCGTCCCGGCAGACCTACGCGCCCGGCACCACCTTCCAGCTCGACCGGATCACGATGGTGGCTAACACTGGCACCTACCTCGACACGCCATACCATCGCTTCGCCGAGGGCTACGACCTCGCCGACATCCCGGCCGAACGCTTCGCCGACCTGCCCGGTGTGGTGGTGCGGCTCACCGATCGCCCGGGACCGGCCATCGGGCCGGAGCTGCTCGCGCCGTACGACGTGGCGGGGCGGGCGGTGCTCGTGCACACCGGCTGGGACCGGCACTTCGGCACCGCCACCTACGGGTCGGGTGGTCACCCGTACCTCACCCGGGCCGCAGTGGACCACCTCGTCGCGGCCGGCGCGGTACTGGTCGGGATCGACTCGATCAACGTTGACGACACCACCGACGGTGCCCGCCCGGCCCACACCGGGCTGCTCGCCGCGGGCGTCACGCTCGTCGAACACCTCACCAACCTCGGGGCCCTGCCGGTGACCGGCTTCCGGTTCCACGCCGCGCCCGCTCCGATCGCCGGCATGGGCACGTTCCCTGTCCGCGCGTACGCCGTCCTCGGCGCCTGATCATGTCCCTGGTCTTGACTACGGTGGAGGCGGTCGGCTGGCTGGGCGCCGCGGTACTGCTCGCCGCGTACGCCATGACGTCTACGGGGCGTCTCGCCGGCGACGGCCGGACCTTCCAGTGGCTCAACATCGCCGGAAGCGGCGGCCTGGCACTCTCCTCGACCGTGCACGGCGCGTGGCCTTCCGCCGCGCTCAACGTCGTGTGGATAGCGATCGGGTTCGGAGCGTTGGCCACCACCGCGTCGACAGCTACCGCCCGTTAATGTTGCTCAAAATGGGTTCGTGGCCTCCATCGGCCGTGAGTAGGATCGGATCATGGGCCGGACCTTCGACATCATCACCCCGCCGCGCTCCTGAGCGGGGCGGCACTGCTCATCGTGTCCAGCCTGTGTCGGCTGGACACACGGTTCACCGATCGCTGAGTCCGGTACGCCCCGCTTCCGCGACCCCAATTCCTGTCGTCGCAGGAGCGATATCTTCATGCTTGTCTCCGAACGCCCGGTGGCCGTCGCCCGACGCTCCGCCACCGGCCTGTGGTCGCTCGTCCTCGCAGGCGTGCTGTGGGGCACCGGTGGCCCCACCGGCAGCCTCCTCGCCCACGAAACCGGCCTGTCACCGCTGGCAGTGGCCGCGTACCGGCTCACCGTCGGCGGCATACTCGTTATCGTCTGGCTCTGTTTGACCCGACAACCGCTGCCACGCGGCCGGCATGCCTGGGCCCGGATGATCGTGAACGGGCTGCTCGCCGCGGTCTTCCAGTCCTGCTTCTTCGCCGCCGTGTCACTGACCAACGTCAGCCTCGCCACCCTGCTCACCATCGGAGCCTCACCAGCCCTGGTCCTGTTCGCCGAATGGATCGCCGGGCGGCGGCGGGTCAGCGCGTCGATGCTCGCACGGTGGCACTGGCAGTCAGCGGTCGGGCCCTGCTCGTGGGCACGCCGTCCGGCGGCATCACCACCACGGGAGCGCTCACCGGAGCCGGCCTTGCGCTGCTATCGGCAGCCGGCTTCGCCACCATGACCTTCGTGGGCGCCCGGCCCGTCGCCGGTCTCGACGATCTCACCGGGACCGGCGTGAGCTTCGCGATCGGCGCGGCCGTGCTCGCCCTGCGTCCGCAGCGACATCCGGCATGGACTTCGTCCCGACCCCGGCGTCGGTGGGGTTGCTGCTCCTCCTGGGCACCGCACCCTCCGCGGTGGCGTACGCCCTGTACTTCCGGGGCCTGCGCACCACACCGGCCGGTACGGCGGCGCTGATCGCGCTCCTGGAACCGCTCGTCGCCACGCTCCTGGCCACGCTTTTCCTCGGCGATCGCCTCAACTCGATCGCGCTGGTCGGCGCCGGGCTGATCACCACTGCCATCCTGCTGAACACCCGCAACAGGCGCCGCTGACAAGAGGGGCCCGGCCGAGACCGACAGGACCTGCCCGGGCCCCGGGTCTCGGCACGTCGGCGGTTCGACCAGGAGCCTGATCTTCAGGCGGAGGCTGCGGGTGGCCGCGTGGGCGGCGTGGTCGCGCCACGCGGCGATGGGCTGCTCGCCGCTCCAGTAGGCGACGGCGCTGAAGGAGGTCGTCGTGGCCGCGCTCGGTCCCGCTCAAGCACCTGTCGTGGCGGGCCTGGGGGTGGGCTCGTCGTCCCAGGCTGCCAGCGAGCTCATCTTCCAGCCCGACAGGGTTTTGACGAACTGGGTCGTCTTCATGCCCCGGCCCTCGAACCACTCGCCGTTGAGGTAGCCGGACTTGCCGTACTGCGCGATCCCCAACGATCTGGCGGTAATGGGTTGGGACGACGCGGCTGCGGCGTTGCAGCTCGGGCTGACGACGGTCGCGCAATCACTGCGGGAACAGGGTACGGCGTGTGCCCGGGCGGCGCTCGGTGAAGCGCCAAACTCCCTGGCTGCGCCGTGGTCCGTCGTTCGCAGAGGCAGCACGCGCCGCTGACGAAGGATCGCCTTTGATGGCATGAAGGAGCGGGGCCTCGAGACCTCCGGTCGGGACGTGGGCGTGAGCACCTCACACCTCGCCGGAGGTCTCCCTATTGATCAAGCCGCGACGCTGTCAACACGCCTCATGGTCACTACACCTACGCGCGGGGTTCGTCGCTGACGTGCAGCGGTCGTTCGAAGAACGACTCGAGTACGACGATGGTCTGCGTGCCGGTCACGCCGTCGATGTCGAAGACTCTGCGGAGGACCGTCTGCAGTTCCTCGGTCGTTGCTGTTCTGATCTTCACGAGCACTGAGGCGGCGCCGGCGATGGTGTGAGCCTCCTGAATTTCGGGTATCCCTGCAAGGGCGTGGCGAGTTGGACTGCCGCCCATCCAGGCGTCGGCCTCGAGCATCACGAAGGCCAGCACGCCCCGACCGACAGCGGCGGGGTCGACATCGATCGTCGTTTTCCGAATGACCCCTCGTTCGCGCAGCTTCCGTACGCGCTCGTGGGCCGAGCCGGCAGAGAGGCCAACGGCCCGACCCAGGGCCGCGTACGGCTGGGTCGCATCACGTTGCAACTGCTGCAGGAGGGCCCTGTCGATGCTGTCGATCACGTGTGAGCTCCAAGATGTGATTCAGCCGATACGAGGGTTGACCATACAGTATTCGGCCCTGATAACCTGATACCGAACGTCGTCCTTACAGGGGGTCTTCATGCCCGACACAATCCCTGCCGCGTTCCAGAAGCTCGACGAGCGGTTCCGCTACTGCGACGGCGACTTCGTCCTCGAAAGGCTGCACGCCGCCGCCCGCAAGAGCGAGGGGCCGGCCTACTTCGCCGCCGGCCGCTACCTGGTCTGGAGCGATATCCCCAACGACCGGTTGCTGCGCTGGGACGAGACCACCGGCGCCGTCGGCGTCTTCCGCCATCAGTCCGGCTACGCCAACGGCAACACGATCGACCGGCAGGGCCGGCTGATCACCTGCGAACAGGGCAACCGGCGGGTCACCCGCACCGAACACGACGGCACGATCACCGTGCTCGCCGACCGGTACGGGGGCAAGCGACTCAACAGCCCCAACGACGTCGTGGTGCGCGCCGACGGCACGATCTGGTTCACCGACCCGAGCTACGGCATCGACAGCGACTACGAAGGCAACAATGCCGACAGCGAACTCGGCGCCTGCTACGTCTACCGCATCGACCCGAGCGGCGGCGTCCGCATCGTCGCCGACGACTTCTGCCGCCCCAACGGCCTGGCGTTCTCGCTCGACGAGCGCCAGCTCTACATCGTCGACACGCGCCAGGAACCCAGCCACATCCGCGTCTTCGACGTCGCCGCCGACGGCACCCTCACCGGCGGGAAGATCTTCGCGGAATGCGACTACGGACGCTTCGACGGCATCCGCCTGGACAGAACCGGACGAGTCTGGGCCGCTGCATGGGACGGGCTGCACTGTTTCGACGCCGACGGCACCCTCATCGGCAAGCTCCTACTTCCCGAACCTGTCGCCAACCTCACCTTCGGCGGACCGAAACTCAACCACCTGTTCATCACCGCCGGCACCTCCGTGTACGCCCTGCGCGTGACCTTCAACGGCGCCCGCTACCCGAACTCGCTTCCGCCGGACCACCGATGAGCGATCGTACGAGGTTCCGGGGCAACCCTGCCGCCATGGCTCAACCCGATGCACACGTCCTCGCCGCTCGGGGGGCGAGGACCAGCACCGGGTCCGTGTCGACGTGGTCAAGCAGGCCCGGTCGGAGAGGGCGTAGTGCTGTGACCGGCCGTAGCTGACGCACCGGTACGACGGGGAGCACGCACCGGCACGGGCGGGGTGACCGACGTCGCATCGGCGAGTTGTCACAGCTGTGAGACGCCACCCGTCCTCGAACCGATGCTCCCGCCCCTTCCGGGGCCTGAGCCTGGACGACAGGAGGAATCATGCGGGTACTCGTGGCAGGTGCCACCGGCGTCGTCGGTCGCCAACTGGTGCCGATGCTCAAGACGTTCGGTCACGACGTGATCGGTCTTGCCCGGTCCCGTGATCGGGCGGCCGCAGTCGAGCGGCTGGGTGCCGAGCCTGTGGTCGCTGACGCACTCGACCGTGACGCGGTCAGCCGCGCCGTACGCAACTTGGCCCCCGACGCGGTTGTCCACATGCTCACGGCAATCCCGGCGCAGATCGACCCCAGGCACCTCGCCCGGGACTTCGCGCTGACGAACCGGCTGCGCACGGAGGGTACCCGGAACCTGCTGGACGCGGCCGACAGGGCCGGCGTACGCCGGGTGATTACGCAAGGGCTCGCGTACGCCTACGACCCGAGCGATGAGGGTCCGGCCAACGAGGACGTGCCGTTCTGGCGAAACCCGCCTCGGCAGTTCGCTCCGGTCCTGGACGCGCTGTGTGAGCTGGAGCGGCGCACCCGGGAGTCGAATGGCCTGGTGCTGCGGCTCGGGCACCTATACGGACCCAAGTCGATCTATGCCGCGGACGGCTCGTTCACCCGACAGGTCCGTGCCGGCAAGGTTCCGCTCGTGGCAGGGGGTACCGCCACGTTCTCCTTCACCCACGCCTACGACGCCGCGACCGCCGTCGTGGCGGCGCTCGACAAGAACACCACCGGAGCGCTGAACATCGTCGACGACGAACCCGCCCGGATGAGCGAATGGCTGCCCGCCATGGCCGCCATGCTCGATGCTCCCGCACCCAAGAGCGCACCCGCAGTCCTGGCACGACTGGCCGTGGGCGGCTGGGGAGTCGCCTTCATGACCCGACTCCGCGGCGCGGACAACGCCCGCGCCCGGCTTAGCCTCGACTGGCGCCCCCGCTATGTCTCCTGGCAGCAGGGATTCGCCGAAGAGTTGCGCCACCACACCCCGGCCGCCTGACCCCTGGCAATCGCCGACGTGCAGGGACCAGAGGCGGCCCGTCGATAGAAGGAGAGCTGGGTGGAAGACACCGTCCGGGAGTTCGAAAAGCACCGCCCGGTACTGCTCGGACTGGCCTACCGGCTGCTCGGCAGCATGTGGGACGCCGAGGACGTCGTCCAAGACGCCTACCTGCGCTGGACCGGCGTGGACCGGTCGCAGATCCGGGACAGCCGAGCCTTCCTGGTGACCGTGGTCTCCCGCCTCGCACTCGACCAGTTGCGGTCGGCACGGGTGACCCGAGAGTCGTACCGCGGGCCGTGGCTGCCGGAACCCGTCTTCACCGGAGCACTGGGACCACTCGACACCGCCGAACTACGGGACACGATCTCGTACGCCACGATGCACCTGATGGAACGTCTCGCGCCCCCGGAGCGCGCCGTCTTCGTGCTCCGGGAGGCGTTCGGCCTGCCATACGAGGACATCGCGCAAGCCGTCGGGACCTCGACCGCAAACTGCCGGCAGATGTACCACCGGGCCCGGCGCCACCTGGCCGGCGAACGTGACCGGTTCCACCCCTCACCAAAGGAGCACCTGCGACTACTCACGGCGTTCCTGCACGCGGCACAGAACGGCGACCTGGCGGAACTCACCAGGATCCTTGCCGAGGACGTGACGGCATGGAACGACGGGGGCGGTACGGTACGCGCAGCGCTCCACCCGATCGTCGGCCGACCCAAGGTACTGGCGTTCGTGGCCGGCCTGCGGTCACGGTACGGGATCGGTCCCGCACGGCTCGTCGAGGTCAACGGCGAAGCCGCCGCATGGGCTGAGGTCGACGGTCAGCAGCAGCTCATCACGGTCGACGTCCGCTCAGGTCGAATCTGCGCGATCTTCGCCGTGCTCAACCCCGCGAAGCTGGCACATGTCAGTCCCGAGTCGACGCCGTAAACGGCGCCGACTCAGGGCTCTGCTCCATACGGCATCGCCGTCCTCGGCTATCTCCGATCAGCGTCCCAACGCCTCACAGATGCGACCGACAAAGAGGGCAGCCGCCGCGCTGCCAGGCTATGACCGGATTGTCCGGCGATCAGGTTGGTGACCCGGTCATGGTCGGCTCGATCAGCGCCCACCGGGCGTCGGACTGATCGGTGCGATACGGGCGGCGAGGACTCGTCATGCATTGATCATCACAGTTCAAGATCCTCGCCCCCGGCAAGGCACCAACCAGCGTGTATCAGACCAGATCCACACGAGATGCCCTCTTACAGGTCAGGTGCGCCTTTCCTCCATCACCCTCGATCAACAGCAACTCCCTCTGAATGGGGGAGGCCATCGCCGGAGTACGCGCAACGACAGCTCGACTTCGAGCGGGACACCGCAGAGCGGCTTCGGAAGTAGGGGCACAACAGCGACCGGGCTCACCGGCTTGTTCTCGCACAGGAGGCGCAAGACCTTGTCGATCTCGTGAACAAGGAGTCTGCAGCTACAGGCATCGACATGTGGTCGTACGTCACCTCCTCCCGGGAGACGCTGACGGACTTCATGCTGTCGCTTCCCGCGAAGGGTGACATCTGTCGACTCCGCATGTCTGCGCACGAGGACCAGCGTTTCCGCTGGCACAAGGGTGACCTCAACGACATGACGGCACTCGGAACGGCCGCGGGCCACTGCGATGTCGTCGTCTCCGAGAAGCATTGGGGCACCATCTTGCGCCGCCATGCTGCGCACCTCCCGGCCAAGGTGACCTCCAACCTCCGGGACCTGCCGCAACTGCTACTCGGCTGACAGTCACACCATCCAGCGAAACCCGATGCTGGCCGGGTCGATTTCCTCCCCCTTCTTGGGCTGCCCGCTCCGGATCGCCCGAGCGGGACCGGTGGATCCGGCTGCTCGGGCGATTCACCAGCGTCTGATGACCGGGGCCGGTCTCTCAGGACTAGGCGGGTTCCAGTTGGCTGGTGGCGAAGGCCGCCAGTTGCAGCGCGGCGGCCTGGTCGATACCCAGCTCGGCGGCGGCGGCCAGCACGGCTTCGGCAGTGCCTGAGGTGGTGGCCGCGTGACGGGTGGCGGCGGCGACCAGCTTGGTGGGCGTGTCCGGTGCCAGACCGAATCGGTCGGTGATCGACCGCAGTCCGAGGTTCACCGAACAGACTCCGGTCTCCGGCAGGTCGAGTTGCACGTCGTGCGCGGCATCCCAGTCTCCGGCCAGAGCGGCGACGATGGAACGGACCTGCTCGTAGCCGGTGGCCAGCAGAAACGTCGGCGCGCGGCCGTAGCTTTTCATGCCCACGATGTAGTAGCCGGGTTCCGGCTGGGTCAGCTCCGCGACCCCGTGCGGACGCACGGTGCCGCACGAGTGCGCGTTCGGGTCGATCAGCGGCGCCAGGGCCCGCGTCGTACCGAGGATGGGATCCAGGTCCAGGCGCAGCTCGGAGGCGATGCCGTGGTCGGGTCGGTACCCGGTGGCGGCGATGATCCGGTCGGCGGCGACGACGCGTTGGCTACCGTCCAGTTCGCGGGCGACAAGCTCGATCCCGCCACGGTCGGGGCTGTCGGCCAGTGGCCGGAGCGCGTGCACCCGGAAACCGGCCGCGAGATCAACCCGGCCGGTGTCGACCAGCAACTGCAGGCCCGTGCCAAGCGACCCGCGGGCGGGCAGGGCGTCGTCGCCACCACCGCCATAGGCACGGTGCGGATCGTCAGCGCGGATGACCCAGGTGATGCGTGTATCCGGAGCCTGCTCGGCGAGTTCCGCCAGGGCGAGCAGGCTCGTGGCGGCGGAATGCCCGGCGCCGACCACGACCGTGTGCCGGCCGCCGTGATGGTGCCGGTCGGCGCCGAGTACGTCCGGCAGCGCGTGGTCGACCCAAGCGGCCGCGGCGAGTTCACCGTGCGCGGGCAACCCGTTGGCGCCGAGCAGATTTGGAGTACACCAGGTGCCGGAGGCGTCGATTACCGAACTGGCCAGGATTTCCTCGCCGCCGACCAGCCGCAGCACGAAGGGGACGCTGTCGCGGCCGACGGTGCGGACCCGGTCGATACCGGCGCGGCTGATCGCCTCAACCCGAGACCTCAGGCGCAGATGCGGGGCGATTGCCGGATGCGCCGACAGCGGTATGAGGTAGTCGTCGACCAGCTCGGCGCCGGTGGGCAACGCCTCCGGATCGGGCGCTGTCCAACCGGCGGCGCTGAGCAAGCGCCGCGCCGCGGCGTCGGTGTTGTATCGCCACGGGGAGAACAACCGCACATGCCCCCACTGCCGCACCGACGCGGCCACGCAGGCGCCCGCCTCCAGCACGACAAAGGGCATTCCACGCTCCGCGAGCTGCGCGGCGGCGGCCAAGCCGACCGGACCCGCACCGATAACCGCGACCGGCAGACCAGGCCACGCAACGGTTTCGCTCATAACAGAAGGACTCCCATCCAATTCAGATCTTGTTGTGGTTGTGAATGGCTCAGCTGGCAGCCGTAGCAAGGCTCGCCGGTCCGCTGCCGGCGGCGCGGCGCATCGGCACCAGCGCGATCCCGGCGAGCACGTACATGATCAGGCCGTAGGTGAGAACGACCGCCACCGTGGTCTGTGCACCGGGCGTGACGGTGGCGACGAAGAACGCCAACGACAGGTTGCGGATCGTGGTGGTCATCGCGACCGCACCCCGCACCGGGCGGGTCACCGTCGCCGGCAGCCAGTAGCTGACCAGACAGACGACTACCACGGCGACGATCGCCGGCACCGTCCCGGCAGGCAGGTCCCCGAGGCGTTCGACGGTGCCTACCGCGTACCAGAGCACCAGCACGACAAGCAGGCCGTCGGCGGCACGACGGGCCACACCGTGCAGCCGGCCGGCTGCGGCAGGCCACCGCGCCCGTACCCCGATCCCCACGCCCAACGGCAGCAGTTGACCGGCCAGCAACGCGGCGACGGTGCCGGCGGGAACACCCACATCAACCCCGCCGACGCTGGTCCACACCGGCACGGTGACCAGACCAACAGCCGCCAACAACGCCTGCAGGCCCACGGCCACCGTTGCGTCCCCCCGAGCGTGATGCGACAGCAGGGCCGCGCTGCCGCCGCCCGGCGCGGCCGCCGCGAGCAGCACACCGAGCGCCACCTGGCCCGACAACCCGGCGACGTGGATCGCCGCCAGAGCCAGCGCGGGTACCACGACGACGTTGACGACCAGTGCGACGACCAACGGCCCCGGTCGACGCAGCAGCGCAGCGAAGTCACCGACTCGCAGGCCGGCTCCCACCGCGAGCATCGAGGCCACCAGCAGCATCGCCGCCAAGACAGCCGCGAAGCCGGTCACTGCCCGGCGCTCCGCACGACGTGTGCCAGGCTGGCGGCGACACGGCGGGCGTCCCGGCCGACGCCTCGTAGGCTGGCCGAGTTGAGGCTGGACTGCCACTCCAACCCGACGAAGGCCAGACCCGGGTGGGTGGTCGACATACCCCGGACATGACGTGGACTGCCGTGCGGATCCAGCGCGCCGAGCGGGGCCAGGTAACCGACGTCGGGCCGGTAGCCGGTGGCCAGAATGATCGCATCAACCGACTCCGACTCGCCGCCCGGCCACGTCACCAGGTTGCCGTCGACGACGGTGAACACCGGCCGCCGATCGGGACGGCCCGCAGCCAGAGCAGCGCGGTAGGGGCCTTGGTCGAGTACCGGCACGGTGGGAGGATGGCGCAGCCACCGGCCGATCGGTGCGATGTCGAGCCCGGTGACGGTGTACCAGAAGTGCAGGTCACGGCCGAGTGGCCGTTGCGGGGCGAACCGCACCGGCGCCCGGGTCGCGAGGGTGACCCGGGCGACCTTGGCCAACTCCGTGGCGATCTGCACCGCCGAGTTACCAGCCCCGACGATCACCACCCGCTGCCCCCGGTACGGCTCTGGATTGCGGTAGTCGCAGGCGTGCAGCAGGGTGCCGGTGTATCGGTCCAGGCCGGGGATGGATGGTCGGTGTGGTCGGCCGAATCCGCCGGTGGCCGCCACCACCGACCGCGCGGCGAGCACGTCGCCGTCCGCGAGATGTACGCCGAACCGCGGTCCGTCCGCCGTCACCTCCACCACCCGCTGACCGGTCCGGATGTCGGCGTCGAGCGTGGCGGCGTACCGACGCAGGTAGTCGACCACCTCGTCCCGGTAGGGGTACCGGTCCGGGTCGCCCTCGAAGGGCAGGCCGGGCAGGGAGCTGTAGCGGGCGGGAGAGAACAGGGTGAGGCTGTCGTAGTAACGCGGCCAGGAACCGACCGGCTCCTCGCCCGCTTCCAGAATGACCGGCCGGCGGCCGGCGCGGCGCAGGGCACCCGCAGCGGCCAGGCCAGACTGGCCGCCGCCGACCACGACGATGTCGATAAGACTCATGTCGCCAACGTATCGTCATACCCCGAGATGACGATACAAGTGTGACGAGGGTGACAATCTATCGTCACTTCGGAAAGAGACGATATGATTGCCGGCGGACGAGGGAGGCGATGCACATGAGCGACGCGCCTGCGATGAGCGAGGCCACGAGCGAGTTCCTGCGCGCCCTGGCCAGCGATACCCGGCAGCAGATGATGCTCCTGTTCGCCGACGGCGCCGCGCGCAGCGTCAACGAAGTCGCCGAAGCGCTCGGGATCGGCCAGTCCACCGCCTCCGAACAACTCGCCATCCTGCGCCGCGGACGGGTCGTCCACGCCCAACGCGAAGGCAAGACCGTCCGCTACAGCGCCGACGGTGCCGGCATCAGCGCCGCCCTCACCGAACTGCAAAACCTGCTGCAAACCTGCTGCCCACCTAGTCCGGCTGGTGACAAGTCCGATCCTTTGCAAGTGACGGCGAGTCCAGCGCCTCGGTGACGCCTCTGCGACGACCTGCTCCCTGTGAGACGAGGCAACCCTGCGCATTGTCGCCCCTGTTGCCTTGATTTCTCCTGTCGGGCGGAGCCGAGCGGTACGGGACGCCCGCGCCGGTAACGCTCCCTCCTTCAGCCATCCCCTTGCCGAAGGAGCGCCGCTGCGGTCGCGGTTGCACTAGGGGATCCTTGCCGCCATCCTCACCGGGCAGTTCGCCCCCGATCCCCGGCTGCCGTCGACCCGGGCGCTGGCGGCGTTGCTCGGGGTCTCCCGGTCGACCGTGGTGGAGGCGTTCGATCAGCTCGCTGCGGAAGGCTTTGTCGAGCGGCGAACCGGATCCGGCATCTACGTCAGCAGGGACCTGCTCTGGCGGAAGGCGGAGCTGGTCAGGGAACGAGGCCGGTCCCAGCCGGGCCCACCCGAGCGGCCAACGGCGCCGATGTCCGCGCCGCCGCCGGTACGCCGGCCCGCGCCCTTCACTCCCTGGGAACCGGACGCCACGGTGCTTCCCCATCATCTGTGGGCGAGATTGCTCGCCCGGCACGCCCGCGCCCAGGCGCTCCCCGCCAGTCCGGTCGATCCGGCCGGGCTGCTTGCGCTACGGCAGGCCATCGCCGCCCATCTGGTGCTCTCCCGTGGTGTGACAGCCGATCCCAGCGGATCGTTGTCGTCGGCGGTGCCCAGCAGGCGCTGCACCTGTGCGCACGCACGCTCCTCGAGCCAGGGGACAGTGTGTGGTGTGAGGACCCGGGTTATCCACCGGCGCGGTCCGCGCTCAACATGGCCGGGGCCTGCGTCATGCCGGTGCCCGTCGACGGAGCCGCCGAGTTCATCGCCGGCGGCCACCTCGCCCAGCACGTCACGCGGATGCGTGCGGTCTACCGCGAACATCGGCAGGCGCTCATCTCGATCACCCGAGCGCCTTACGGTAGGCGTCCCTCTTCACGATCTTGTCCCCTCGGAACCGGAAGAGGTCGCACCCCAGCCCCTCCCTGCTCCCGCCGTCGGGCTGCCGGAAGACGTATGACCACTGTGCGGTGCCGCGCTCGTCGCGGACGCCGTCCCGTGATTCGCCACCGGCGTCGTAGGCGAGCAGATCGATAGAGCCCTGACGAACCTCGTCCCGACCCCGGTAGGTCCGGCCAGGCTCGGGCCCCACCGACGCGGAGTACTCGCAGTCGTCGGTCATGAAGCTCATCAACGCGACATCGCCCCGCGCCCGCGCGTCACCGAACGCGCGAAGCCGATCCGGAGTCATTTTACCTTCTCGCGCCCCGACCGGTCGGGTGCCTGGCGGTACGTGCGTCGCGGTCGAAGGCGCCGGCGCGGGGATCTGCACGGTCGCGGCGAGGTACGCGGCGACATCCGGGTCCGCAGGGCGTCGCAGGACGTGCTCCACCCAGGCCTGGCGTTCGTGGTTGATCGCCAGCAGCTCCCAAACACAGGCGGTCGGGCCACCGGAGGGCACGCGCTGAAAGTCGGTCCCGCCAAGCTCCGCGCGGAAGAGTTGGTGGTACAGGAGATCCAGCTCCCACCGACCGATGATCACCCACAGGGCCTCCGTGCCGCGGTGCGCGATCACGAACGCGGCCCCCAGCCGCCTCTCGTTCCCGGGTCAGCTGAGGGAGGTGGAGCTGCGCGAGGCCGATCGCCGCGCTCACCTCGTCGTCGGTGAGGGGATCGCCGTCGGCACTGATGGCGGTTACCTTGATCGCCAATCCCGACCGCGCACCACCCCGAGCGGCTCCGTCCGCCTGGCTTGGTACGGATCCATCGGCAGCGGTTCGAGATGTTTCATCAGCAGCTCCAGGAGTGGCATCGTCAGGGATTCCCGGGCCCGTCCGGGCCGGCCGTGACCGCGCAACCTATGCGGCAGAGCGGTATCCCCACCAGAGCCACCTACCGCATGAGAAGCAGTCCACTTCACGACATGCTGGTTCGGCTCTCGAGGGGACAGAGCCTGGGACGTTCGCGTCGAGGCGACTTGACCACGGTGGGGGCGGCGGTTGCCGTACGACCCGCCTTTGGGTCTGGTGAACCGCCGCCGAATCCCTCACCTGATCAAGGCATGCGCAGCTTGCCTGCCCGTCACCCTCTCAGCCGGGCGCTGACCCGCTGACCGGGTGATGCCGTATGTAGCCGTTCCCCGAGACCGGCCGCCGCAAATGCCGTGATCACGGCGTGGTCGGGCTCGGATAGGTGGTTCCACCCCTCGGCGTGGACGACGATCACCGCACCGGCGTCGAGGAGCGAGGTGGCATTGGCCGCGTCCGCGGCGGTCATCGACAGTGGTGCCGGCCCAAAGGGCTGCAGGCGTGCCGCGCCGGCATGCAGCACAGCGAGCCCCACTTCCCCGCTGCGAGATGCCTCGGCGGCTGCTTCCAGCGAGACATTGTCACCGCTGATGTACACGGCGGCCGAGTCGGGCCGGGTGCGGACGAGGAAGCCCGTTACCGATCCGAGAGCCGGTCCCAGGCTGGGTGGCCCGTGCTCGGCACGCGCGCCGACGACCTGGAGCTGGCCCTCGGGTCCCGCGATGTCGTAAGTTTCGCCCGGTGCTAGCCCGACGGCGTTGCCGCCTAGCCGCTTGGCCGCTGCAGGCGTCGTCAGGACGAGCGGCACCCGCGTCAGCAGTTCCCTGCCCGCCGCGTCGAGGTTGTCGGGGTGTTCGTCATGGCTGAGCAGCACGGCGTCCAGGGGTCCGAGTTCCGCCGTGGACATGGCAGGTCCGCGTGTCTTGGCCAGGTGGACGGGACCACGCTCATAGGTCGTGCCCGCCGGATCGAAGGTCGGATCGGTCAGCAGTCGCACGCCGCACAGCTCGATGAGCACGGTCGGGCCGCCAATGATCGTCACCGTCACTTCCACGTCGCCCATTGCCCGCTCCTTATCCTTTCGGTTGGATGTGTGGTGAGCATCGCCTGATGGTGGCGGTAACGTGCAAGTAACCATGCTTGAGGGGGGTGGAAACGGTGGACTGGCGGTCCCCGGATCTCGTGGCGGGCGACTGCCCGCTGTCGCGGACATTAGACATCGTCGGCGGTAAGTGGAACGCCATGATCATTCGGGAGTTGCTCGCGGGGCCGCGCCGATTCACGAGCCTGCGCGCCGGCGTCGGCCCGATCGCGGCGAAGGTGCTAGCGGAACGGCTGCGCGTGCTGGAGGACTATGACATCGTCGTCCGCGACGCCCGCGGCGGCGTACCTGCCCACGTCGAATACCGCCTCACCTCCAGGGGATTGACTCTGGGGCCAGTGCTCGCGGCCCTGTGGAGGTGGGGTGTTGCGGACGAGGCGAGCTGGCGGGGGCAGCCGCCCGCTTCAGGACGGGCCGGCTGAGCGGTCCAGGCCAGCTGCGCACTACAGCGTTGCGACGAGGGGACAGCCGCGTGGCCGGTAGGTCGAGCAGCCCGCCCACCCGAACAATCACTCAGCGTGATCTTTAACCTGCGGTCGGGCGTCATCTTGTCTAGTCTTGTTTTTTAACCTTCGGCTCTCCCGGGTTCCACAGCTAATCGGGGTCCTGGGACGCGTCCGTTGGTCCTGTCGCTGGTCAGGGCGTTGCGGTCTAGTGGGAACACCGAAAGTCCCTAGTGACACGGATCGCGCGGTCGCCGGTAGTGACGTGGGATTTCCTCTTGATGTCCTAGCGG
>NZ_JBFAJK010000059.1:0-30186 GCF_040655175.1 Micromonospora sp. NPDC050495
GTGCATGTGGGCGCCCAACGGCAGCACCAACAACCACTGGACCATCACCGCCCTCTGACCGAACCCTGATCGCGCGGCCCGACCACGTCGGGCCGCGCGATCGCGTTGGCGGCCGGAAGCCCGGCCGGCTCACCCCGGCGACCCGCACCCGCGGCACCGGTCCGATCCACCCGGCCGGCGGCGGAGCGGCCGGTCACCAGCCACGCGCGCCACGACCTGCCGCAACCCGAGTGGATCAAGGCGACCCGCGGCGAGCACCGTCGCGACGAGCCGTGGGTTAGCGCTAACAGATCTTCGGCCCGGCCCCGGGCGGCGCACCGCCCCGGGAAGGACTTGGGCGACGGATCGACAACTGTGAACGCTAACATCCGCTGGTCGCGCCCTCCCGACCCCATCGAGGTGACCCGATGGGGTCGGTGGGCCGCGCCGTTACGGGACTGTTGCGATCGCGTCTTGACCAACGCCGATGTGAGCGCTAACAATGTGAGCCACGGCACGCGGAGGTGGAGATGATGGGTGTGGACGGACCGGGCGACCGGTACGTCGTCGGGGTCGACTTCGGGACACTGTCGGGTCGGGCGCTGGTGGTCCGGGTGGGCGACGGCGCCGAGCTGGGCACCGCGGTCCACGAGTACCGGCACGGCGTGCTCGAGTCAGCGCTGCCGACCGGCGTGCCGCTGCCGCCCGACTGGGCCCTGCAGGATCCGGAGGACTACCGGGACGTGCTGCGCCACGCGGTGCCGGCCGCCGTGGCGGCCGCCGGGATCGACCCGACCCGGGTCATCGGCATCGCCACCGACTTCACCGCCTGCACCGTCCTGCCCACCCTGGCCGACGGCACCCCGCTCTGCGAGTTGCCCGAGCTGCGGGACCGGCCGCACGCCTGGGTGAAGCTGTGGAAGCACCACGCGGGTCAGCCGCAGGCCGACCGGATCAACGCCCTGGCGCAGGAGCGCGGCGAGCCGTGGCTCGGCCGGTACGGCGGGAAGATCTCCGCCGAGTGGCAGTTCGCCAAGGGCCTGCAGCTCCTCGACGAGGACCCGGAGGTCTACCGGCGCGCCACGCGGTTCGTCGAGGCAGCCGACTGGATCGTCTGGCAGCTGTGCGGCGCCGAGACCCGCAACATCTGCACCGCCGGCTACAAGGGCATCCGCCAGGACGGCCGGTACCCGTCCCCGGACTTCCTGGCGGCACTGGACCCGGACTTCGCCGACTTCGTCGACAAGCTGGACGGCCCGTTGCTGCCGATGGGCGCCCGGGCCGGTGGCCTGACCGCCCAGGCGGCGGCCTGGACCGGGCTGCCCGAGGGCATCGCGGTCGCGGCCGGCAACGTCGACGCCCACGTCACCGCCGCGTCCGCGCAGGCCCTGGTGCCCGGCCACCTGGTCGCCATCATGGGCACCTCCACCTGTCACGTGGTCAACGGCACCGAGCTGGCGGAGGTGCCCGGCATGTGCGGCGTCGTCGAGGGCGGCCTCAGCCCCGGCGCCTGGGGGTACGAGGCCGGCCAGAGCGGTGTCGGCGACATCTTCGGCTGGTTCGTCGAGCACGCCGCCCCGGCGGGTGCGGACTCGCACCAGCGGCTCTCCGAGCTGGCCGCGGCCCAGCCGGTCGGCGGGCACGGGCTGATCGCCCTGGACTGGTGGAACGGCAACCGCTCGCTGCTGGTCAACCACGACCTGAGCGGCCTCATCGTGGGGCTGACCCTGGCCACCCGGCCGGCGGACATCTACCGTGCGCTGCTGGAGGCCACGGCCTACGGCACCCGCATGATCATCGAAGCGTTCGCCGAGGCGGGCGTGCCGGTCCGGGAGCTCGTGGTGGCCGGCGGCCTGACCGCCAACCCGCTGCTCATGCAGATCTACAGCGACGTCACCAACCGGCCGCTGCACCTCATCGGCTCGGCCCAGGGGCCCGCGCTGGGCTCGGCGATCCACGCCGCGGTCGCGGCCGGCGCGTACCCCGACGTCTACGCGGCCTCGGCCGCGATGGGCCGGGTGGACCGGGACGCCTACCAGCCGGACCCGGAACGGGCCCGGGCCTACGACGCGCTCTACGCCGAGTACCGGTCGCTGCACGACCACTTCGGTCGCGGCGGCAACGACGTCATGTCCCGGCTGCGCGCGATCCGCAACGCCGCCGTCCGCCCGTCGGCGGCCCAGGTCACGACACCGTTGGAGGTGGTCGCATGAGTGCCGAGCTCGGTCAGCAGCTGCGCGGGCTGCGGGAGAGTGTCGCCCGGTTGCACGGCGAACTCACCCGCTACGGGCTGGTCGCCTGGACCTCGGGGAACGTCTCGGCCCGGGTGCCCGGCCAGGACCTCATGGTGATCAAGCCGAGCGGGATCGACTACGACGACCTCGCCCCGGAGAACATGGTCGTGTGCGACCTCGACGGCCTGGTGGTCGAGGGTGACTTCGCGCCGTCGAGCGACACCGCCGCCCACGCGTACGTCTACCGCGCCATGCCCGAGGTGGGCGGCGTGGTGCACACCCACAGCGGGTACGCGACCGCCTGGGCGGCCCGCGGCGAGTCCATCCCCTGCCACCTCACCGCCCAGGCCGACGAGTTCGGCGGCGAGATCCCGATCGGTCCGTTCGCCCTGATCGGCGGCGACGACATCGGCAAGGGGATCGTGGCGACCCTCGCCGGGCACCGCTCGCCGGCCGTGCTCATGCGCAACCACGGCGTCTTCACCATTGGCCGGGACGCCCGCGCCGCGGTGAAGGCCGCGGTGATGTGTGAGGACATCGCCCGCACCGCGCACCTGACCCGGGCGCTCGGCGAGCCGCTGCCGATGGCGCCGGCCGACATCGACGCCCTGTACGAGCGCTACCAGAACGTCTACGGACAGCGATCCCCCTCACCCGCGAGCCACTGACGGCCGCCCTGAATCGCGCGGCCGCCCACACCGGGCCGTCCGCGTCGCACCACCTTCGGACCACCTGACCAGCACCACCACCAGCGCGGGGCGCACGCCGTCGAGGCGTACGGCCCGCGGAACGGTTACCCCGAGGAGATTTGCGGTGAAGAGAATGAGGACCTACCTGCCGTCCCGAAAGGTCATCGCGGTGCTCGCCGCGGCGTTGCTCGCCACCGGCACGGCGGCCTGCGGCAACAGCGACACGGGCGACAACGCCGGCAAGGGCGACGACGGCAAGATCACACTCGGCTTCTCCCAGGTCGGCGCGGAGAGCGGCTGGCGTACGGCGAACACCACCTCGATCAAGGAGGCCGCCGCCGAGGCCGGGATCGACCTGAAGTTCGACGACGCGCAGCAGAAGCAGGAGAACCAGATCAAGGCCATCCGCAACTTCATCCAGCAGAAGGTCGACGTGATCGCCTTCTCGCCGGTGGTGGAGTCCGGGTGGGACACCGTGCTCAAGGAGGCCAAGGACGCCAAGATCCCGGTCATCCTCACCGACCGCGCGGTCGACTCGGCCGACAAGTCCCTCTACAAGACCTTCCTCGGCTCGGACTTCGTCAAGGAGGGCCGGCTCGCCGGGGAGTGGCTGGTCGAGCAGAAGAAGGCGGCCAGCGGCCCGGTCAACATCGTCGAGCTGCAGGGCACGACGGGTTCGGCGCCGGCGAACGACCGGAAGAAGGGCTTCGCCGAGGCGATCGCGGCCAACCCGAACCTCAAGATCATTGCTTCGCAGTCCGGTGACTTCACCCGCGCCGGCGGCAAGCAGGTGATGGAGCAGTTCCTCAAGGCCAACCCGAAGATCGACGTGCTCTTCGCGCACAACGACGACATGGGCCTGGGCGCGCTCGAGGCGATCACCGCGGCCGGCAAGGTGCCCGGCAAGGACATCACCATCATCACCGTCGACGCGGTGAAGGACGGCATGCAGGCCCTGGCCGACGGCAAGTTCAACTTCATCGCCGAGTGCAGCCCGCTGCTTGGCCCTCAGCTCATGGAGCTGGCCAAGAAGGTGCACAACGGCGAGGAGGTCCCGGCCCGGATCGAGACCGAGGAGACCACCTTCACCCAGGAGCAGGCCAAGGAGGCGCTGCCCAACCGCAAGTACTGACCGGACCGCGGGGGTGCCGACACCCCCCGGAACTCCGATGCGGCGGCCGGGCCTCGGGCCCGGCCGCCGCGCGGCCCCACCGACCGGAGCACGCCGGTCGCCTTCTCACCAACCTCAGGAGGAAAGGTCCGGTGGCATGACAGGCAGCCATCCAGTCCTGACGATGACGGGGATCAGCAGGTCGTTCCCCGGGGTCCGCGCGCTCGACAACGTGGACTTCCGCCTCTTTCCCGGCGAGGTGCACGCCCTGATGGGCGAGAACGGCGCCGGCAAGTCGACCCTCATCAAGGTGCTCACCGGTGTCTACGGCACCGACCAGGGCACCGTGACGCTCGCCGGCGAGCAGGTGTCGTTCACCGGTCCGATGCAGGCCACCGCCGCCGGGGTGAGCACCGTCTTCCAGGAGGTGAACCTCTGCACGAACCTCTCGGTGGCGGAGAACATCTTCATCGGCCGGGAGCCCCGACGGCTGGGCGCGGTCCGCTGGGGCGAGATGCGCCGCCAGGCCCGGGCCCTGCTCGCCCGGCTGGACCTGGACATCGACGTCAACGCGCAGCTCGGCAGCTACTCCCTGGCCGTGCAGCAGATGGTGGCGATCGCCCGCGCCATCGACATCAAGGCCCGGGTCCTGGTCCTGGACGAGCCGACCTCCAGCCTCGACGCCGGTGAGGTCGCCCAGCTGTTCCGGGTCATGCGGCAGCTGCGCGACGACGGTATCGCCATCCTGTTCGTCACCCACTTCCTGGACCAGGTCTACGAGATCGCCGACCGGATCACCGTGCTGCGCAACGGCCAGCTCGTCGGCGAGTACCTGACCGGCGAGCTTCCCCAGCTCGGCCTGGTGGAGAAGATGATCGGCAAGGAACTGCGGGTGCTCGAGCGCCTCGACGAGCAGCCCCGCCGTGCCGCCACCGACCGGGCCGCGAGCACCCCGCTGCTGGACGTGCACGAGCTGGGCCGCCGCTCGGCCGTGGCGCCGTTCAGCCTGACCATTCACGAGGGTGAGGTGGTCGGCCTCGCCGGCCTGCTCGGCTCGGGCCGTACCGAGGTGGCCCGGCTGCTGTTCGGCGCCGACCGCGCCGACCACGGCGGTGTCCGGGTGCAGGGCTCACCCGCGTCGCTGCGTACCCCGGTGGCCGCCATCGGGCACGGCATCGGCTTCTGCTCGGAGAACCGGCGGGCCGAGGGAATCATCGCCGAGCTGTCCGTGCGGGAGAACATCATCCTCGCCATGCAGGCCGCCCGGGGCTGGCTGCGGCCCATTCCCCGCCGCCGCCAGGACGAGCTGGTCGAGCGGTACGTGCGGGCGCTGAGCATCCGGCCGGCGGACCCCGAGCTCCCGGTGGGCAACCTCTCCGGCGGCAACCAGCAGAAGGTGCTGCTCGCGCGCTGGCTGATCACCGAGCCGCGCCTGCTCATCCTCGACGAGCCGACCCGCGGCATCGACATCGGTGCCAAGACCGAGATCCAGCGGCTGGTCGCCCAGCTCTCCGACGGCGGCATGGCGGTGCTCTTCGTCTCCGCCGAGCTGGAGGAGGTGCTGCGCCTCAGCCACAAGATCGCCGTGATGCGCGACCGGGAGATGGTCGCGCAGCTCGCCAACGACCAGGACGTCGACGCCGACCGGATCATGCAGAGCATCGCCGCCGGCGCCGGGCACGAGGGGGTGCCGTCATGAGCAACCGAACCGCCGCCTACCGGGCGTTGACCACACACCGGCTCTTCTGGCCGATCGTCGTCCTCGTCGTCCTGCTGGCCGCCAACACCGTCTATCGACCCGGCTTCCTGTCCGTGCAGATGCGCGACGGCCACCTGTACGGCAGCCTGATCGACATCCTGCGGCTGAGCGCGCCGCTGATTCTCGTCGCGCTCGGCATGACGCTGGTGATCGCCACCGGCGGCATCGACCTGTCCGTCGGCTCGCTCTGCGCGATCAGCGGCGCGATCGCCTGCCTGCACATCAGCCGCCAGCCCGACCAGAACAGCGTCGGCGGCGTGCTCACCGCGCTGGCCCTGGGCCTCGGGGTGGCGCTGGTGCTCGGCGCCTGGAACGGCGTGCTGGTCGCGGTCATCGGCATCCAGCCGATCATCGCCACCCTGATCCTGATGGTCGCCGGCCGGGGCCTGGCCCAGCTGATCACCGAGGGGCAGATCCTCACCATCAACTCCGACCCGTACAAGGCGATCGGCGTCGGCCATCTGCTGACCCTGCCGCTGGCCATCTTCATCGCGCTCGCCGCGGCGCTGGTGGTCGCCGCGGTGACCCGGCGGACCGCGCTCGGCCTGATCATCGAGTCGGTCGGGGGCAACGCCCAGGCCAGCCGGTTGGCCGGCATCCGCTCCGCGCGGATCACCTTCCTGGTCTACGTGATCAGCGCCGTCTGCGCCGCGGTCGCCGGCTTCATGATGACGGCGAACGTGTCCAGCGCCGACGGCAACGCCGCCGGGCTCTGGGTCGAACTCGACGCCATCCTCGCCGTGGTCATCGGCGGCACCTCGCTCGCCGGTGGCCGGTTCTCCCTGGGCGGCACCATCCTCGGCGCGCTGCTCATCCAGACCCTCACCACCACGGTGTACGCCATGAACATCTCGCCCCAGACCTCGCTGCTGTTCAAGGCGGTCGTGGTCATCGCGGTCTGCCTCATCCAGGCACCGGGCTTCCGGGCCCGGTTCGCCCGACGCCGGGCCCCGGCGGCCGCGCCCGCCCCCGTGACCGAGCAGCCGAAGGAGCAGGTGCCGGCATGACCACCCTGTCCCTGTTGACCACCCGTACCTGGTCGCGGCTGCCCCGGCGGCACGTCCCGGTCCTGGCCACCCTGGTCCTGCTGCTGGTCCTCTACGGCGTCGGCGTCTCGCAGTACCGCGCGTTCTCGAACGTCCAGGTGATCTTCAACGTCTTCATCGACAACGGCTTCCTGCTCGTCGTCGCGGTCGGGATGACCTTCGTGATCCTCACCGGTGGGATCGACCTCTCCGTCGGCTCGGTCGTCGCGATGACCGCCATGGTGTCGGCGTTCCTGCTGAGGGAGGGGCTGCCGGCGGCGCTGGTGCTGCTCATCGCGCTGCTCATCGGGCCGACGCTCGGCTTCCTCATGGGCTGCGTGATCCACTTCTTCGACATCCAGCCGTTCATCGTCACCCTCGCCGGGATGTTCTTCGCGCGCGGCATGTGCACCTTCATCAGCGGCTCGTCGATCCCGATCAGCGACGGGTTCTGGACCAGGATGTCGCAGGAGCGGATCGGGAACCCGAGCGGCAACTTCGTCTCGATCAGCGTGCTCATCGCCTTCGCGGTGGTCGCCGTGGCGGCGTACACGCTGGCCTACACCCGGTTGGGCCGCAACGTGTACGCCATCGGCGGCAACCCGCAGTCGGCGCTGCTGATGGGCCTGCCGGTCGGGCGGACCCGGATCGCCGTCTACACGATCAGCGGTCTGTGCGCGGCGATCGGCGGCATCCTGCTCTCCTTCTACACCCTCTCCGGCGCCCCGCTGATCGCCGTCGGCATGGAACTGGACGTCATCGCCGCCGTGGTCATCGGCGGGACCGTGCTCACCGGCGGCTCGGGCTACGTCTTCGGCACCGTGCTGGGAGTGCTCGTGCTCGGGGTCATCCAGACGCTGATCACCTTCGACGGCAGCCTCAACTCCTGGTGGACCAAGATCGTGATCGGCGGCCTGCTCTTCGCGTTCATCCTGCTCCAACGTCTGATCGGAATCCGCTACAAGTGACCGACCATCTCGCGGAAGGCAACCCCATGGCAACGCACGCTGAGCCTGAGATCTGGTTCCTGACCGGCAGTCAGGCCATGTACGGCGAGGACACCCTCCGCCAGGTGGCCGACCAGTCGCGGCAGATCGCGGCGGCGCTCGACGACTCGCCGCACGTCCCCGCCCGGGTCGTCTGGAAACCGGTTCTCACCACCAGCGGCGACATCCTGCGGATCTGCCGGGACGCCGCCGCGCACGGGGCCGTCGGCGTGATCGCCTGGATGCACACCTTCTCGCCCGCCAAGATGTGGATCGCCGGCCTGGACGCGCTGCAGACGCCACTGCTGCACCTGCACACCCAGGCCAACGTCCTGCTGCCGTGGGACGAGATCGACATGGACTTCATGAACCTCAACCAGGCGGCGCACGGCGACCGCGAGTTCGGGTTCATCCAGACCCGCCTCGGGGTGGCCCGCAAGACCGTCGCCGGGCACGTCAGCGACCCGCGGGTGGTGTCCCGGGTAGGCGCCTGGGCGCGGGCGGCGATCGGCTGGTCGGCGATGCGCTCGCTGCGGCTGGCCCGCTTCGGCGACAACATGCGCGACGTGGCGGTGACCGAGGGCGACAAGGTGGAGGCGGAGCTGCGCTTCGGCGTCTCGGTGAACACCTACGGGGTCAACGACCTCGTCCAGGTGGTCGGCGAGGTCACCGACGCGCAGGTGGACGACCTGGTGAAGGAGTACGACGACAGCTACCGGATGGTGTCCGAGCTGCGCCCCGGCGGAGACCGGCACGAGTCGCTGCGCTACGCCGCCCGGCTGGAACTCGGCCTGCGCGCCTTCCTCGAGCGGGGCGGGTTCCGCGCCTTCACCACCAACTTCGAGGACCTGGGCGGGCTGCGCCAGCTCCCGGGCATCGCGGTGCAACGCCTGATGGCCGACGGCTACGGCTTCGGCGGCGAGGGTGACTGGAAGACCTCCGTGCTGGTGCACACGCTCAAGGCGATGGCGGTCGGGGTCGACGGCGGCACCTCGTTCATGGAGGACTACACCTACGACCTCACCCCCGGTCGGGAACTGGTCCTCGGCGCGCACATGCTCGAGGTGTGCCCGAGCATCGCCGCCGACGTGCCGTCCGTCGAGATCCACCCACTGAGCATCGGCGGACGGGAGGATCCGGTCCGGCTCGTCTTCGACGCCGAGCCCGGTCCCGCGGTCGTCCTCGGCCTGGCCGACATGGGCGAACGGTTCCGGTTGGTCGCCAACGAGGTCGACGTGGTGGCGCCGCCGCACCCGCTGCGCCGGCTGCCGGTGGCCCGGGCCGTCTGGCGTCCGCGCCCGCACCTGGCCGGTTCCGCCGAGGCGTGGATCACCGCGGGGGCCCCGCACCACACCGTGCTGTCCAAGGCGGTGGGGGTCGAGGAGCTGCACGACCTGGCCGAGATGAGCCGGACCGAGCTGGTCGTCATCGACGCCGACACGGATCCGCGCCGGTTCGCCGACGAGATCCGCTGGAACCAGGCGTACTACCGGCTCGCCCGGGGGTTCTGAAGCACGTCCGCCGCGAGTCACGCGGTCCATCTCGCCCGGGCCCGGTAGGCGGTCACCGCCTGCCGGGCCCGGCTGCGCCGGCGGGCCGGGTCAGCGGGGGAAGGCGCTGGTGGAGTGCCGCCGGCGGGGTGCGGGACCGGTCCGTTGCGACCGCCACCGCCCGGGCCGCCCGGTCCGGCCGCCACCACCCCGGCCGCCCCGATCCGGTCGCCGCCGCCCCGGTCCACCGTGATCGCCGCCCGGTCCGGCCGCCGCCCCGGTCCACCGCTACCACGGTCGCCGCCGCCCCCCGGGTCGCCCGGTCCGACCGGTGAGGGCATGTTATCGATAACAAGGCTGGACCCTCCACTGTGGCGGCGACCGTCGCGCTGACCGAGTGGCGCGGGCCGCGACCGGCACCGGTGACATCAATGGATTGCGATGTTATCGCTCACACGGTAGCTTGTCGCTGGGGAGCGAAGGGCACGTCTCGGCGGAGCGACCGGGCCGCGATCCCGGCGACGCGGCAGGTCGTCGGGTGCCGCCGCCGGTCGGCGAGCACCGCCGGCTCAGCCCCGAGCGACGCGAGCCCCCGCACCGTCCATCGCGGCGGTGACCGCCGTACCCGTCCGGCCCGACCGTCCCGGGCCGGGGCGGGCGCAGAGCCGCACCAATCCACCACCGTCCCGTCCCGCCGCCGGCGCAGCGCCGACCGCCGGCCGGACCGTCACCTGTGACGGCGTACGCCGCCACGGGAAGGAGATCCGATGAGACCCTTCGCCTCGGGCCGCCGCTGGGCCGCCGGCCTCGCGGCCGGCCTGCTGCTGGCCGGCACCCTGACCGCGCTGCGCCCGGACGCCGCCCAGGCCCTGGAGAACGGGGTCGCCCGTACCCCGCCGATGGGCTGGAACAGTTGGAACTCGTTCGGCTGCAACATCAACGAGACGCTGATCCGGCAGGCCGCCGACGCCATCGTCACCAGCGGCATGCGCGACGCCGGCTACCAGTACGTCGTCGTCGACGACTGCTGGTTCAACCCCAACCGCGACTCCGCCGGCAACCTCCAGGGCGACCCCGGCCGGTTCCCCAGCGGCATGAAGGCGCTCGGCGACTACCTGCACGGCAAGGGCCTGAAGTTCGGCCTCTACCAGGTGCCGGTCGACCGGACCTGCGCGCAGTACTTCAACTCCTACCCGGGCGCCACCGGCAGCCAGGGCCACGAGGCGCAGGACGCCCGGCAGTTCGCCGCGTGGGGCGTGGACTACCTCAAGTACGACTGGTGCTCGCCGAACGGCACGATCGACCAGCAGGTGGCGACCTTCGCGAAGATGCGCGACGCGCTCGCGGCGACCGGCCGGCCCATCGTCTACAGCATCAACCCGAACAGCATCCACGCCAAGACCGGCCCGCAGCGCAACTGGGGCGACGTGGCCAACATGTGGCGGACCACCGAGGACATCACCAACGCCTGGGACACCGGCCAGACCAACGGCTACCCGATGGGCATCCAGAACATCATCAACGTCACCGTGCCCCTGGCCGGGTACGCGCGCCCGGGCGCGTTCAACGATCCCGACATGATGGAGGTCGGCCGGGGCGGCATGACCGACACCGAGATGCGCAGCCACTTCGCCATGTGGGCCGTGCTCGCGTCGCCGCTGATCGCCGGCAACGACGTACGGTCGATGAACTCGGCCACCCAGAGCATCCTGACCAACCGGAACCTGATCGCGATCAACCAGGACACCCTCGGCCGGCAGGCCACCCAGGTCTCCTTCGACGGCACCCGCCGGGTGCTGGCCAAGCCGCTGGCCAACGGTGACGTCGCGGTGGCCCTGTTCAACCAGGGCAGCAGCAGCACGACTATCTCCACCACCGCGGCGGCCGTCGGCAAGAGCGGCAGCAGCTTCACCCTGCTCGACGCGTGGACCAACGCCACCAGCACCACCAGCGGCACCATCTCGGCCAGCGTCCCCGGGCACGGCACGGTGGTCTACCGGGTCAGCGGCGGCGGTACCACCACCCCGCCCCCGACCACCAGCGGCACGCTGGTCAGCGCCGCCTCCGGTCGATGCCTGGACGTGCCGCAGAGCAACACCGCCAACGGCACGCAGCCGGTCATCTGGGACTGCAACGGTGGCAGCAACCAGCGGTGGACGGCCAACGGGGACACTCTCCAGGCCCTGGGCAAGTGCCTGGACGCCCCGCTGAACGCCACCGCGGGCGCCAAGGCGCAGATCTGGGACTGCAACGGCGGGACCAACCAGCGCTGGACCCGCAACTCCGACGGCACCATCAGGAACCAGCAGTCCGGCCTCTGCCTCGACGTCAACGGCGCGGCCACCGGCAACGGCACCACCGTGATCCTCTGGACCTGCACCGGCGCCGCGAACCAGCGCTGGACCCTGCAGTAGGAGCGGCCAGCCCGCAGCGGGTCGACACCCGCTGCGGGCCCGGTCCGCGTCCCCGGGCGGCACCTTTGCGAGCAGCCGTGGCCGTCGGCCCGGTAGCGTCGCGGCCATGAGTGACGACAGCTTCCGCTCGGTGCGGATCGAGCGCACCGGCATGGGGACGTACGCCGTGCGGAACACCCGCGGCGGGTCGATGTCCGTGGGCATGGGCGAGGACAGCAGCTTCACCCCGGTGGAACTGCTGCTCGCGGCCATCGGCGGGTGCACGGCCATCGACGTCGACCTGATCACCAGCCGGCGGGCCGAGCCGATCCAGTTCTCCGTCGACGTCTCCGGCGACAAGATCCGGGAGGAGGCGGGCGGCAACCGGATGCGGAACCTCAAGGTGGAGTTCACCGTGACGTTCCCGGCGGGCGCGGACGGCGACCGGGCGCGGGAGGCGCTGCCCCGGTCGGTGCAACAGTCACACGACCGGCTCTGCACCGTCTCCCGTACCGTCGAACTCGGCACTCCCGTCGCGATCGAGATCGACGGCGCCGCCGGGGTCCGGCAGGAGCAGGAGAGCAGCGACGACCGGTGAGGGTTCACCCCCACCGGTCGCGCCGACGGTAGCCCCAGGTGCCCGCGCCGGTCACCGCGACCGCCACCCCGAGCATGACGGCGACCGCCGCCCAGTTCGGCGCGCCGGCGGGTACCGGGGACAGGTGCGCGAACGGCGACAGGCGGCCGACCCAGACGGGTGCGTGGACGCTGTCTGCGGTCACCTTGAGCAGGAACCCGCCGGCCGTGGGCAGCATGCCGATCGTGGCGACCGCCCGGGGCGCCAGGCCGAGCGCGAGGGTGGCCGCCGCGGCGCCGAGCAGCGCGACCGGCAGCACGTTGACGGCGCCGGCGAGCGCGGCGTCGAGCGGCAGCTCGCCGCCGACCACCGTCGCACCGGCCCAGGTGGCGACGGCCGCCACGGCGGCGAGCGCGCCGGCGCCGGCCACGGTGGTGGCCACCTCGGCGGTCAGCAGCCGGGCGGCAGTGACCGGCCCGGCGTGCAGCAGGGTCAGCCGTCCGGCATTCTCCGCCGCGGCGAACGCGGCCAGCCGGGCGGTGGCGAAGGCGCCGATCGGGATGGCGAGCAGGGCGAACAGGGTGGCGGCGTACCCCCGGGCGGTGCCGAGACCGGCGAAACCGGCCTGGGCGGCGAGGTCGGCGAAGCGGGGATTGTCGGCGAGGAAGGTGGTGAGCGAATCGACGAGCAGGCCGATCAGCAGGAAGTACGCGCCGATGCCCGCCGACCAGCCGGCGAGCGGCCGCAGCATACGCCGGACCGCGAAGGCGCCGACCGAGCCGAGCAGCCAGTCGCGGGGCGCCCGACCTGCCGGCGCGCGCAGCAGCCCGGCCCCGACGTCCCGCCGCCCGGCAAGGATCAGCGCGAGACAGGCCAGCGCGGCTGCCGTGAGCACGAGCGCGAGCAGGGGAGCCCATCGGTCGTCCCGGTAGGGGCGGGTCAGCGCGAGCGGCCCGTACGGGGGCAGCCAGCGCAGCCAGGCCAGCGCCGGAACGCCGTCGCCGACCATGCGGGCCAGCAGCCCGAGACCGAGGAAGGCCAGGGTGGCGCCGGTGGCCCCGGCGCGGGTGGGAAAGACCTGCCCGGCGCAGGCCGCCGCCGCGACGGCGAGCAGCCCGGCCAGCGTCAGGCCGGCGGCGTGCAGCAGCGCCCCGGCCGCGGGTGTGCCGGCGGTCGCCAGCGCGGCGGCCAGCAGGATCCCGGTCAGCGTCATCGCCGCCGTGCACACGGCCAGGTGCCGGACCAGGACGCCGGCCGGGGTCAACCGGCCGGCGAGCAGCAGGTCCCACCGGCCGCTCTCCTCCGCGCCCCGGGTCAGTCGGGTGGTGGCCAGCGCGCCCCAGGTGGTGAGCAGGACGGCGAGGACGGTGCCGGTGCGCCAGACGGTGAACCCGCCGGCGCTGTCCAGCGCGACGGGCGTGCCGAACAACGTGCGGATCGCCGGGTTCCCGGCGAGCGCGGCCAGCGACTGCACGGCAGCGGCGTCGCCGACGGTACGGGCGTAGGTGCCGACGACGAGCGTGGACATGCCGACGGTCACCGCCGCGACGACGAGCGCCGGGCGGCGCAGCTGGCGGGCCGCGAGTCGGGTGACCGCGGGCCCGGGCGCGCCGCTCACCGGTCCCCCTGGCCGTAGTAGTCGAGGAAGATCTCCTCCAGGCTCGGTTCGCGTACGGTGAGGGCGGTGATGTCGGCCGCGGCGAGGGCGCGCAGGGCGGCGGCGGGCGCCCCGGCCAGCGAGAAGCGCAGCATCCCGTCCGCCCGGTCGAGCAGTTCGATCCCGGGGACCTCGGTGAGGTCCGGGGCGTGACCGGCGAACTCCGCGGTGACCTCACTGCGGTGCAGCCGCCGCAGCTCGGCCACCGTCGCGACGTCGACGAGCCGACCGGCGCGCAGGATCGCCACCCGGTCGCAGACCGCCTCCACCTCGGCCAGCTGATGGGAGCAGAGGAACACCGTCTGGCCGTTGTCACGCGCCTCGGCGACGGCCCGGCGGAACTCGAGTTCCATCAGCGGGTCCAGGCCGCTGGTCGGTTCGTCCAGCACCAGCAGGGGAGCCCGGGTGGCGAACGCGGCAACGAGCGCCACCTTCTGCCGGTTGCCGGTGGAGTAGGCGCGGGCCGGCCGGGACAGGTCGAGGCCGAAGCGCTCGACGAGCGCGGCCCGATAGGCGGAGTCGATGCCCGGGCCGGTGGCGGCGAGCAGCTCCAGCAGTTCCGCGCCGGTCAGCTGGGGCCAGAGCGCCACATCGGCCGGCACGTAGGCGAGCAGACGGTGCGCGGCGGCGACGTCGCCGGCGTCGGCATCGAAGATCCGGGCCCGGCCCGCGGTCGGACGGGCCAGGCCGAGCAGCAGCCGGATGGTGGTGGACTTGCCGGCGCCGTTGGGGCCGAGGAACCCGAACACCTCGCCGGCGTGCACGGACAGGTCCAGCCCGTCCAGGGCCAGCAGGCGGCCGTAGCGTTTGGTGAGCTGGTGGGTGCGGATGGCGGGTGTGCTCGGCACGGGTGTGGTCATCGGTGGCCTTCCGGTCGGCAAGGATCACGACTGCCGACCAGGCTTCCCGGCACACCACTGGTCACCGTACCCACGATCCGCCACCCGCGGAAGGCACGGATGTGCCGGCACCCGGGCGGGCCGGAAGGGGTGCGTCACTCGCTGGCGGCGAAGCGCTCCACGTTGTCGACCGGCCCGACGATGAGGATCAGATCGCCGTAGGCGAGCACGGTGTCCGGAGTGGCATGGGTGAATTCGGGGCGCCGGCCTATTGTGGCCTGCGGTTTGACCGCGACGACCGTGACGCCCCACCGGCTGCGCAGTCGGGAGTCACGCAGCGGCCTGCCGACGACATCGCGGGGCGGGGTGGTCTTGACCACGGCGAAGTCGGCGTCGACCTCGACGTAGTCGAGGATCCGGCCGGACAGCAGATGAGCCACCCGTTCGCCCATGTCGTGTTCCGGCGCGACGACCTTGTGGGCGCCGACCCGGGTGAGGATGTGCCGGTGCTGGTCGCTGACGGCCTTGGCCCAGATGTCGGGGATGCCGAGTTCGGCCAGCAGGCTGGTGGTGAGGATGCTGGCCTGGATGTCCGTGCCGATCGCCACGACGGCGCGCCGGAACTCGCCCACTCCGAGTTGCCGCAGCGCCTCGATGTCGGTGGAGTCGGCGGTGACCACGTGCGGCAGGCGCCCGGACAGGGCCTGCACCACCTTCGGGCGGTGGTCGAGCCCGAGCACCTCCGTGCCCCGGCTGGCCAGTTCCAGGGCCAGGGCGCCGCCGAAGCGGCCCAGACCGATGACCACCACGGGTTCTGTCCGGTCAGCCAACGATCGTCCTCTCCTCGGGCAGTTCGAAGCGGCGGGTACGGTCGCGGAGCGCCAGCGCGGTGGCCAGGGTGAGCGGCCCGATGCGGCCGGCGAACATCAGCACGGTCAGCAGCAGGTCGGCCTGCGGCGGCAGGCTGCCGGTGATCCCGGTGGACAGCCCGACCGTGGCGATGGCCGACACCACCTCGAACAGCACCCGTTCGAGTCCGTGCTGGGTGATCGCCACCAGGGCGAACGTGGCGGTGACCACGGCGCCGACGCTGAGCAGCGCCACGGCCAACGCCTGCCGCTGGTTGCTGGCCGGAATGCGCCGCTTCCCGATGTTGACATGGATCTCGCCGCGCATCTCGGACCAGAGTACGAACGCCAACAGCCCGAACGTGGTGACCTTGATGCCGCCGGCGGTGCCGGCGCTGCCGCCACCGATGAACATCAGGACGTCGCTGGCGAGCAGGCTCTCTGGGCGCATGGCGCCGATGTCCAGGCTGTTGAACCCGGCGGTACGGGTCATCGCGGAGGCGAAGAACCCGGCCAGCAGCTTCTCCGGACCCGTCAACGGGCCCAGCGTGTCCGGGTTCGTGAATTCCGTGACGGTCAGCACGGCAGTGCCCACCACCAGCAGGGTCACCGTGAGCGTGACGGTCAGCCGGGTCATGACGGACCAGAGCGCGGGCCGGCGCCAGTACCGCGCGAGTTCGAACACCACCGGAAATCCGAGACCGCCGAGGATCACGGCTCCGGCGATGGTGAGGCTGATCCACGGGTCGGTGACGTAGCCGACGAGGCTGTCGGCGTTGGTGGAGAAGCCGGCGTTGTTGAACGCCGACACGGCGTGAAACACCCCGTGGTAGATGGCCGGCCCCGCCGCTTCTCCGTATCTTCCGGCGAACCGTAGCGCCAGCGCCACCGCTACCACGGCCTCGCTGGCGAGGCTGAACAGCACGATCCGCCGGACCACTCCCCGTACGTCGGTGAGGTCGAGGCTCCTGGTCTCGGCCTGCGCGAGGAACCGGGCCCGCAGTCCCAGCCGCCGTGACACGAGCACGGTGAACAGCGTGGCCACCGTCATGATGCCCAGCCCGCCGGCCTGGATGAGCAGCAGGATGACCACCTGCCCGAACGCGGACCAGTAACTGCCCGTGTCGACCGTCACCAGGCCGGTCACGCACACCGCCGACGTCGCGGTGAACAGCGCGTCGACCAGCGGTGCCCGCTGCCCGGACTGCGTTGCCGCCGGCATCGACAGCAGCCCGGTACCCACCGCGACCGCGGTGCCGAATCCGATGGAGATCACCTGAGCCGGATGGCGGAACCGGCGGCTGCGCTGCTGCCACACCGGCCGCCGCGTGATCAGCGCCACGACGCGCTCGCCTGGCCCGGTCCTGGCGCCGTTGCCGCCTGCCGCGCCTGTCGTCCCCGCATCACGCCTGGATCCTGCCACGACCCGGCTGTCGACGATCATCGGCGCCGCGCCGCGGCGACGCCCGGAACGTGGACCGGCGGGGAGCCGATATGATCGCCGGGATCCATGGCGCGCCGGGAAGTCTGGTCGGCACCGTGAACGACCGTGCGCTCCGGAGGGTCCCTTGCTGCTGCTGTGCTTCGCCGCCGTCCTGCTCGCGGCCGTGCTGGTGTCGGCGCTCGCGCACCGCACGATCCTGTCCACCGCGGCGTTGTTCCTGGTCGCCGGGTTCGTCCTGGGGGAGGGCAGCGCGGGGGTGCTGCACCTGCACGCCGATTCGCCGATCGTGGCGCAGTTGGCGGAGCTGGCCCTGTTCGCGGTGCTGTTCACCGACGGCATGCGGGTGGGTTGGGCGGACCTCCGGTCGGCGTGGCGGCTGCCGGGGCGGGCGCTGGGCTGGGGCCTGCCGTTGACGCTGCTGGTCACCGCCGTGCTGGCGCACTACGTGGCCGGACTCGGGTGGGCGGAGTCGTTGCTGATCGGGGCGATCCTCGCGCCGACGGACCCGGTGTTCGCGGCCGCGCTGGTCGGCAACGACAAGGTGCCGGCGCGGTTGCGGCACCTGCTGAACGTCGAGTCGGGCGTGAACGACGGGCTGGCGCTGCCGTTCGTGGTGGTGCTGCTCGCGGTCGCGGCTGGCTCCGACGACCTGCACCTGGGGGAGTTGGCCACCGAACTGGCGGTCGGGCTGGCGATCGGGGTGCTGGTGCCGCTCGCCGCGATCGCGCTGGAACGGACCCGGTTCTTCGCCGCGTCGGCGGCGTACGCGCCGCTGAACGGGGTCGCGATCGGCCTGCTGGTGCTGGCGCTGGGCAAGGCGACCCACGGCAACCTGTTCCTGGCCGCGTTCGCGGCCGGCATCACCGTGGCGACCTTCGGGCCGCGGGAACGGTCCGCCTTCGAGCACTTCGGCGAGAACGTGGCCGAGTTGCTGAAGCTGGCCGCGCTGCTGGTGTTCGGCGCGCTCATCTCGCCCGCGTTCCTCGGGGAGATCGCGTGGACCGGTTGGGTGTTCGCCGTGCTGGCGATCGTGGTCGCCCGGCCGGTCGCCCTGTGGGTGTCGTTCCTGCGCAGCGGTCTCGGCCTGCGCGAGCAGGCCGCGGCAATGTGGTTCGGGCCGAAGGGCTTCGCCTCCGTCGTCTACGGGCTGCTGGTGCTCGAGTCCGGCATCGGGGCCGCCGATGAGATCTTCCACCTGGTCGCGTTGACCATCGTCATCTCGATCCTGGCGCACTCCTCGACCGACGTCGTGGTCGCCCGGGCCTTCGACGACACCGGCGACACGCCGACCTGGCACGGCGTGGTGAACCGGATCCAGCGGGCGCGGCGAGGGTCGGGGCGACCCGCCGCCGACCAGGCCGGGAGTGGAGCCGAGCGGGCCGGCCGGGACGGCGGCGGCGGGGACGACGCGGCTGCCGGGGATCACGCCAGCAGGAAGTAGCGCAGCCACAGATAGGGCACGGCGAGCCCGACGGTGACCAGGGTGACCAGGATGCCGTACCGGGTGAACTGCCAGAAGGTGATGCGCTGGCCGGCACGCTCGGCCAGGCCGAGCACCACGACGTTGGCGGAGGCGCCGACGGCGGTGGCGTTGCCGCCGAGGTCGGCGCCGAGCGCGAGGGCCCACCACAGCACCCGGGACTGCCCGGTGCCGCCCTGGGCCTGCACCAGGTCGGCGACGACCGGGCTCATGGTGGCCACGTACGGGATGTTGTCCACGATCGCGGAGAGCGCCGCGGATCCCCAGAGGAGCACCATCGTCGCCGGCAGCAACCGGCCCTCGGTGGCGTTGATCGCGGCGCGCGAGATCTGCTCCACCACGCCGGTGTTGACCAGGGCGCCGACCATGATGAACAGGCCGGCGAAGAAGACCAGGGTGGGCCACTCCACGTCCCGGCTGATCTCCCCGGCGTCGAGCCGGGACAGGGCCAGCAGCAGCAGGCCGCCGAGCAGGGCCACCACCGCCGGCTCCAGGTGCAGGGTGGTGTGCAGGACGAACGCGGCGGTCACCGCGGCGAGCACGGCCAGGCCGAGCGTCAGCAGCCGGCGGTCGCGGATGGCGTCGCCCTCGTGCAGGGCGGCGATCTGCGCCGCCCGCTGCGGGTCGTAGCGGAAGGCGTCCCGGAACAGCACCCGGCACAGGCCGAGGAAGACCACCAGGAGCAGCACCACCAACGGCGCGAGGTGGATCAGGAAGTCGTTGTAGGACAGGCCGCCGCGGCTGCCGATGATGATGTTCGGCGGGTCCCCGACCAGGGTGGAGGTGCCACCGATGTTGGACGCCATCGCCTCGGCGATGAGGAACGGCGCCGCCGGTACGCCGAGCCGCTCGCAGACGAGGAAGGTCACCGGGGCGACGAGCAGGACGGTGGTGACGTTGTCCAGAGCGGCCGACGCGACCGCGGTGATCAGCACCAGGATCACCATCACCCGGTACGGGCGTCCCCGGGCGCGTTTCGACGCCCACACCGCCACGTACTCGAAGCCACCGGTGCGTTTCAGCACGGCGACGATGAGCATCATGCCGACCAGCAGGAAGATCACGTTCCAGTCGATGCCGGCCTGCTCGGAGAAGAAGGCGTGTGCCGTGTCGGTGGCGCCGATCAGGAACATCACGGCGGCGCCGCCGAGCGCGGCGGCCACCCGGTGGATCTTCTCGGTGGCGATCAGGACGTACGCGACGGTGAAGACGGCGACCGCCGCCCAGGCCACGCCCGTCATCCGGCGAGCATCCGGTCGAGCAGGGCGTCGAGGGTGATGCCGCCGATCATCGGGGCACGGGGCGCGGCCACCGCGACCAGGGGGCTGCGCTTCTGCGCCATCACGGCGGCGATCTCGAGGGCGGTGGCCTGCGGGTCGACCACCGGCGGCTCGGGATGCTCCGGCGGCAGGAGATCAGCCACCGTACGCCCCTCGGCGCCGCGCAGGAACACGTCCGCCGAGGGCTCGTCGATCATCCGGGCCAGGGTCGGATCCTCCCGGCAGTAGCCGGGAATCACCAGGCGCAGCACCTGGGTGCCGGGCAGCACGGTGATCGGGCACCCGCGCTCGTCGACCACGATCAGACCGGGCAGGTTGTGCCCGGCCAGCAGCCGGGCCGCCTCCAGCACCGACGTGGCCAGGGTGATGGTGGGCAACGGTACGGCCAGATCTCGGGCTCGCACGACGGCTCCTGTGGGTTCGGGACATGACGGGTCACACGCCGACCAGACTTCCCGGCACACCGACGATCACCCTAGCTGCCGGAGCGCCGGATCTCACCCGTACCCGCAAGCGGCGGTGGGCGGCGTCACCGGCGGCCACGACCGCGCGGGAACAGCGTCATTGCGTTGCACACGTCGAAGACGCCGGGCACGTCCCAGGCCAGTTCGGCGGCGGCCCGCCGGGTTTCCTGGTCGGCCACCATGCCGGTCAGGATGACCACCCGGTTCTGCACGGACACCGAGATCTGCTGGCGGCGGGTGGTCCAGTCGATGCTGAGCCGCTGCGCGACCAGCGCGGCGAGCCGCAGATCCCCGTCGAGCGGCTGGTCGTCCCGGTGGAACGGGTTGTGGTCGGGATAGGGCCACGGCATCATCGGGCAGCCTCCCTGCTCGCCACCGGCGAGGCCGCCCGGGCCGGTGCCCCGACCGCCCGGGTGCAGTGCCGGAAGGCGGCGGCCCGGGTCGGGAAGATGGGAAAGACCTGTTCCAGTCGCATCGTGTGCAGCACCGTCCGGATGAATCGGGAGGGGGCGACCAGGCAGAGCGTCCGCCCCTCGTTGCGGGCGTCCTGGTGGGCCCGCACGAGCAGGCCGAGGCCCGTGGAGTCGATGGTGGCCACGTCGCCGAGATCCACCAGCACCTGCGGGCCCAGCGTGAACGCCTCGCGCAGCGCCCGCCGCACCGACTCCGCGGTGTCCACCTCCCCGGCCGGCCGGTCGTCCGGCCCGTCCAGGTCATCGATGCCCAGCGGATTGCCCAGCCCGGACGCGTCGCCGCCCACCGACGGGTCGAGCGAGCACCGGGGGCAGTGGTGCGGGCCGGAGGCGAAGGCGGAGCCGCTCCACCCGTTGTCGAGGACCAGCGTCCACACCACCTCGGCGTCCGGCAGGACGTTGCCCGCGCCGGTGACGGTGTCACCGCAGCCGTCACAGATCATGCTCAGCAGATTCTCCGTCGGTACCACCGTCATGCCTGACCTCCCACCGTCCGGCCGTCCCGCAGCCGGTCCCCGTCCTCCGGCCGGCCGGCCGGACCACCGCTCAGCTCGGGCGTCCGGCGCCGGCCGGCGGCCACGACGCCCAGGACGACCGCCGGGAGGGCCAGGCCCACCTGGGCCACCAACCGGTGCGGTGCCAGGTTGTCGAGATCCACGCCGAGCAGGCGGGCGATGACGGAGCCCAGCAGGGCCGCGGCCACGCCGAGCGCGATGGTCAGCCACACCGGAGCGGCCTTCGGGCCGGGCAGGGCCAGCCGCCCCACCAGACCGACGCCGATGCCGACGGCCAGGGCGCTGAGAAGCGCGCTGCCACCCACGTTCTTCTCCTCTCCGTCGCGGTCAGGGCGTTACCGGACTGACCCGGGCCCGCCCCCGTACCGGACCGATCGGTCCGCCCGCGGCCTCGCCGCGCGGCGACCGTGGCGGCGGGGGCGACGCCACGATGCGCAGGACCTGGTCGAGGTGGGCGGTGTCGAGGATCCGCCGGATCCGAGGGTGGGGATCACGCAGGGTGAGCGCGCCGCCACTGCGGGCCAGCCGGCGCTGGACGTCCAGGAGCAGGCCGATGGCGGCGGCGTCGATCTGCCGGCACTCGGACAGGTCGATCACCACCTCCGCCGGTTGCAGGGACAGGACCCGGTCGAGGGCCGCGCCGACCTCGGCGAGGTGGGGCAGGTCCAGCTCGTCGACGATGTCGAGCTCGACCCGGGGCACCCGGCACTCCGGCTCGGGTGGGTGGCGCGAGGTCACTGACGGCTCCTCCGGATCTCTGGTTGTCCGACTCCCTGACGACTCTGGGTACGGATCGTGGAGGTCCCTGCGCAGCTTCATGACAGTTGTGTGACAAAACCGGGTGGGCCGCCACCGGGTTGGGCATCGCGACACGGAGCAGGGATGATGCGGCTATGACGGCCGTACTGGTGATCGAGGACGACGACCGGATCCGGCTGGCGCTCCTGCTCGCGCTGGAGGAGGAGGGTTACACCGCGTACGGGGCGGCCAGCGCCGAGGAGGGACTGCGCCGGCACCAGCAGGCGCCCGCCGACAACATCCTCGTCGATCTGATGCTGCCGGGCCTCGACGGCTTCGAGTGCATCCGGCAACTGCGCCGCGACGACGACGTACCCATCGTGGTGGTCAGCGCACGCGACGACACGCACGACATCGTCGCGGCGCTGGAGGCCGGCGCGGACGACTACGTGGTCAAACCGGTGGCGATCAAGGAACTCACCGCCCGGCTGCGGGCGCTGCGCCGGCGGGCCCGGGCCGGCACGGCGGTCTCCGTCCAGGTCTTCGGTGACCTGGAGGTCAGCGCCGAGGCCGGCGAGGTGCGCCTCGACGGTCGCCCGGTCGCCGTGACCAGGACCGAGTTCCGGCTGCTCTGCGAGCTGGCGCTGCACGTCGGCAAGGTGCTGTCCCGCCAGCAGTTGCTGCAGCGGGTGTGGGGCTACGACACCGGCGACGAACGGCTGGTCGACGTGCACGTCGGCCGCCTCCGGCAGAAGATCGAGCGGGACCCGGCCAACCCCCGGCACCTGGTGACCCTGCGCGGGCTCGGCTACAAGCTGCAGCGATGAGCCGCCTCGGACTACGCGCCCGGGTCACCGCCGCGTTCGCCGTCGGCGCCGCGCTGCTCGCGGCGGCCATGGCCCTGTTCTCGTACGACCTGACCCGCCGGTCACTGCTGGAGGAGCGGGAGCGCACCGCCGTGCGGGCGGCGTTCTTCGACGCGGCGGTGGTCCGGTCCGGGCTCGACACCGACGCGCCGGACATCGCGGCGGTGCTCGGCTCCCTGGACACCGGCAGCGCCCGGCGGCCCTTGCTGCACCGGGACGGGCGGTGGTACGCGCGGAGCGCGGAGATCCGCGGCAGTTCCGTCCCGGAGGAGCTGCGGCGGACGGTCTCCTCGGGCACGCCGGCCGTGCAGCGGGTCCGCGCCGACGGGCAGCCGGCCCTGCTGGTCGGCGTGCCGCTGTCGGCGACGGTCAGCTATTACGAGATCACCTCGCTGCGGGAGGTCGAGCAGACCTTCCAGCTGGTCGCGTTGACCCTCACCGCCGTGGCCATCATGGTGGCGGGCGCGGGCGCCGCCCTCGGCTGGTACGCGACCCGGCACAGCCTCCGTCCGCTGACCGCGGTCGCCGACGCGGCCGAGCGGATCGCCGCCGGCGACCTGGAGACCCGCCTCGACCCGGCCACCGACCCGGACCTGACCCGCTTCTCGACCTCCTTCAACCGGATGGTCGAGCAGTTGGCCCGGCACCTGGAGCGGGACCGCCGGTTCGCCGCGGACGTCAGTCACGAGTTGCGCTCGCCGCTGCAGACCCTGGCCGCCGCGAGTAGCGTGCTGCAGCGCCGCCGGGAACATCACGACGAGCGGACCGCGGTGGCGGCCGGCCTGGTGGCCGACGAGATCAACCGCTTCCAGCGGCTGGTCGACGACCTGATCGAGCTGGCTCGGGCGGAGCAGCCGACCAGCCGCGAACGGGTCGACGTCGCGGCGCTGGCCGGCGAGGTGTGCCACCGCCACGGGCTGCCGGCGGACCTGGTGCGGGCCGTGCCGCCGGCGGGCGTCCGCTGGCACGTCGACCGGCGCCGGGTCGGGCAGATCCTGCACAACCTCGTGGAGAACGCCGTCCGGTACGGCGGCGGGCCGGTCGCGATCCGGCTCGGCTGCGACGGCGACGGGACCGGGGTGATCGAGGTCGACGACGACGGGCCCGGCGTGCCCGTACCGGACCGGGAGGTGATCTTCGACCGCTTCGTCCGTGGCCGGGCGGCGCACGACCGGGCCGGCACCGACGGCACCGGGCTCGGACTCGCCCTCGTCGCCGAACACGCGACCGCGCACGGCGGTCGCGCGGTGGTCACCGATCGCCCCGAGGGCGGCGCCCGGTTCCGGGTGGAACTGCCGGGATGTGCCGGATGAGACGTCTCCTGCTGGTCGCCAGCTGCGTGGTCGTGCTGGCCACCGGATGTGGCGTGCCGGTCGACGACGCGCCCCGCCCGGTCCCGGTGCCGCCGGGACCGTTCGCCAACCCGGCGCCCGACGCGACCGCGACCAGCTCGGGGCGGAGCGCGGAGCCGCTGTGTTTCCTGCGCGACGACCGCCTCGTCCGGGTCGTCCGGCCGGTGGAGTACCTGCCCGACGTGGCCACCCACCTGGAGCATCTGCTCGCCGGGCCGGCGGAGGCCGACCGGGACGGTGGCCTGACGAGCGCCCTGACCGGGCGGGCGGTGCACACGGGCGGCCGGCTCACCGCCGGTGCGGCGGAGGTCGAGGTCGCCGAGGCGGCCGACGAGAGCGGACGCAGCGACGAGATCCTGGCCTTCGGCCAGATCGTCTGCACGTTGACCAGCCGGGCCGACGTGCACTCGGTCACCTTCCGGCGGGACGGCCGGCCGCTGGAGGTGCCGCGGGCCGACGGCGCACTGACCACGGAGCCGCTCACGGCGGCCGACTACCGGTCGCTGATGGCGGCCCGCTGAGCCGTGCGGCGGGTCCGTGGCCCAGCCGGCCGACGGCCCGGACCGGCACCGGACGGGGTGCCGGTGGGCCAGGGGGGAGCGGGACGGGCGGCTGCCGTCGTAACCTCTGCTGGCGGTGCCGCCGCCCGGTCGCGGCGACCGGGGCGGGCCGGGCCGGGACGATGTGAGGGGCAGTGCGGGAGCGGCACGGGCGAGCGTGGGGGCGGCGGAGCGCCGGATGGGCCGCGGTGATGCTGGCGCTGGCGCCGGCCGGCGCGGCGGTGGCGGCACCGCCACCGGCCGCCGCGGGCGCGGTGCCGCTGCGGGCAGCGTCGCCCGCCGGGGTGCCGGTGTGCCGGGTACGCGACAGCCGGCTCAACGAGATCTCCGGGCTGGCCGTCACGGCGGGCGGGTTCGTGGTGGTGAACGACAGCGCCGACGACGAGCCCCGCCGACGGATCTTCTTCCTCGACCAGGGCTGCCGGGTGACCCGGACGGTGCGGTACCCGTCGCGCCCCCGGGACACCGAGGACCTGGCCGTCGGGGCCGACGGCACGGTGTGGATCGCCGACACCGGCGACAACGACCGCTCCCGGCAGACCGTGGCCGTGTGGCGGCTGCCGGCCGGCGGCGACCGGCCGGTGCTGTACCGGTTGACCTACCCGGACGGGGCGCACGACGCCGAGGCGCTCCTGCTCGACGGCGACGGACGGCCGCTCATCGTGACGAAGCAGGGCGGCCCGGCCGGGATCTACGCCCCGGCTGGTGACCTCGTGGCGGGGCGCGCCGTGCCGCTGGTCCGGCGGGGGCAGGTGGGCCTGCCGGGCACCGACACCAGCAACCCGTTCGGGTTCCTCGGCCGCGCCGTGGTCACCGGCGCGGCGACCTCGCCGGACGGCCGGCGGGTGGTGCTGCGCACCTACGCCGACGCGTTCGAGTTCGACGTGCCGGGTGGGGACGTGGTGGCCGCGCTGACCGGCGGCACACCGCGGGTCGTGCCGCTGCCGGACGAGCCGCAGGGCGAGTCGATCGCCTACAGCCGGGACGGCCGGTCACTCCTCACCGTCTCCGAGGTCGCCGACCAACCGGCCGGCACCCGACCGACCATCCTGCGCTATCCCGTGCCCGGTTCGCCCCGCTCACCCAGCGCGGCGGCGACGACGCCGGCGCCGGCGTCCACCCGTGCCGCGTCGCCGGCCGTCGCGACACCGTCCGAGCGGGACGGTCGTCGGGGCCTGCCGGCGGTGCTGCTGGTCGGGGCCGGGCTGGCCGCCGCCGGCCTGCTCGCGATGATCGCGGCCCGCCGCGCGAAACGCTGACCGCCGGGGAATCGATCGTCGGCCGCTGCGTACGCCCCGGCCGGCGAGGTCAGCCGTCGCTGCGCGGTAGACCGCGGTGCGCGGCCCACAGAGCGCCGGCGCGGCTGGCCGCCCCGGCGGCCAGGTCCGCCAGTTCGGGCCGGTCCGGCACGGGGAACGAGACGTAGGTGCCGCGACCGCCGGCCGTCGGCCGGCCGTACGCCTTCGCCGCGAGGTGCCCGTCGCGGAGGAGCCGGACGTTCAAGGTCGTCAGGGTGAACTCCGTACCGCGCCGGGTGTCGGTCCAGCGCAGTTCCTCCGGGATCGTGACGTTGATCGCCAGGGCGCCCACGTCGGGGGTGACGTCGCTGCTCATGGGCGTCATCGTCGCACGGGCGCCGGAACCGCCGGCAGCACCGGAGTCGCCGTCGTCACCGGGCACCCGGGACGGGCCTGGCGTGACTGAGGAGCCGGCGGGGTACGAGAATCGAATGCCAGAAGTGGGTGACCTCGTCGGCGCCCGGTACCGCCTGACCGAGCGGATCGCCGCCGGCGGAATGGGTGAGGTGTGGCGCGCCGTCGACCAGACGTTGAAACGCGACGTGGCGGTCAAGGTGCTGCACAGCCGGGCCGTGACCCAGGCCAGCGCCGGTGAGCGGTTCCGGCGGGAGGCGCGGGCGATGGCGGCGCTGCGCCATCCCGGCGTCGCCGAGGTGTACGACTACGGTGAGACCGGCCTGCCGGGCGAGCCCGGCACCGCGTACCTGGTCATGGCCTATGTGCGTGGTCAGCCGCTGTCGGCCCGGATCGCGGAGGCCGGCCGGCTCGGCACCGCCGAGACCATGTCGATCGTCGCGCAGACCGCCCGTGCCCTGCAGGCCGCGCACGAGGTCGGGGTGGTCCACCGCGACGTGAAGCCGGGCAACCTCGTCATCGAGCCCGACGGGCACGTCGTGCTCGTCGACTTCGGCATCGCGCTCTCCGCCGACGCCGCGGAACTGACGGCGGCCAACCAGGTCATGGGCACGGCCCTCTACATGGCGCCGGAGCAACTCGCCAAGACCGGTGTCAGCCCGGCCGTGGACATCTACGCGCTCGGCGCGGTCGCCTACCACTGTCTCGCCGGCCATCCCCCGTTCCCGGGCGACAATCCCATCGCGGTGGCGCTGCGCCGCCTCGACGAGGAGCCGCCCCCGCTGCCCGACGACGTCCCGCCGGCCTTCGGTGACCTGGTCGCGACCGCCATGGCCCGAGAGCCGGAGCGCAGATTCCCGACCGCCGCGGCGATGGCCGACACGGCCGCCGCCCTCGCCGGGCCGCCGGGTGAGCACCCGGCTGCCGGGCCCGCCACCGTGGCCGTGCCGCGCGCCGTCGCCCCACCGCCGGCAGCCGCCGCCGGTCCGACCGGGCGGGCCGGCGGCCGACGGCGGGCCATCGCCGGGCTGGTCGTGACGGGTCTGGCCGCCGTCGCCGCCGTCCTGGTCTTCGCCGACGGCACCGGCTGGTCGCCGGGACGCTCCGGAGAACCCACGCCGTCCGTGACCCGCTCGGGCGAGCCCGGCCCCGCCGGCGGCGATCCTCGACAGACGCCGGGGAAGGCGCGCGACACGACCCCTGGCCGGCGCGCGACCCCGACCGCCGGCGGGGCGTCCGGCGCCGCGTCGGCGGGCCCGCAACCGTCGCGCACCGACCGTCCCGCCCCGACCGGCGGCACGCCGTCGGACGCCCCGGCCAGCGAGTCGCCGGCCGAGCCCACCGCGGCACCGACCGACGAGCCGGATACGCAGTCCAGCGCGCCGTCACCGCAGGCGACCACGGAGTGACGCGGCGCCGCCGCGGGCCGGTCCGGGGCGATGTGCGGTGCCAGGCTGCACGGCTGCCGGTCCCGCGGCGACGAGTGCGCCGCGCCCGCCGACCAGCAGGAGCACCGCCGGATCTGCGCCGACGCGTGCCGCGCCGGTGCGTGCCCCCGGCAGGGCCGGCTGGCCACCAGCACCTGACCCAGGCCGGAGCCGGTCCGGGTCAGCAGGCGGCGAGGTCGGTGCAGTGCGCGATCGTCGCATCGTCCGCCGGCACCGCGTGGCGCGCCTCGGCCTGGCGGACGCGTCGGATGATCTCGACGGGCCCGCTCGCCGCGAGGACGGCCATGACCACTGGCCAGTCGGCGAGGTGGAAACGGTCCACGAGGCGACTGGCGCCGTTGCTGAGCAGGACCGCCCCGGCCAGCTCGGAGGCCGGACAACGCCCGGTGAGCGCCTCGTCCGCCGCCCGCGGGCCGTCCTTGGCCAGCCAGAACCCGCCCGGCTGGTTACGGTGGGCGCGCAGTTCCCGCAGGACCCGGTGGTACTCGTCGCTTCCCTCGGCGGTGGCCGCCAGCTTCGACTGGTACGCGCGGCTGATGACCACCTCGCGGGGATCGGAACGGATCAGCGGCGACCCGTCCGCCCGGTCGAGCACCACGTACGAGTCACCGAGCACCAGGTGCTCGACGAGCCCGTCGGCGACGCGCAGCATGGCGACGGTCGCCGACGGACCGATGGGGTCGGCGACGTCGCAGCTGTCCCGATGGGCGTCCGTCACCCGTTCGATCGCCTCGGCGAGCAGCGCGGGAAGGCTGCGGTCCGGCACGAGTGACAGGAGGCTGAGCAGGTTGCCGCCCAGCCGGCTCGCGTACCAGGCCACGCCGTGTCGGCAGACGGATTCGGCGCCGGGGATGCCAGCGCCGTCGATCAGCACCGCCGCCGTGGGTACGGCGCCGGTGAAGTCCTCGTTCGCGCGGTCGGCCCGGGCCGCCGCGCTCGCCATCGTCACTCGCACGCGTGCCGTCTGATCTCGGCGAGGACATGGTCCGCGTGCGGGCGTACCTGTGCCCGCAGCTCGTCACTCCAGCTCTCCTCGGCGTACCGGCGGTTGAGGTACAGCTCCTTGGCATGCTGGAGAACGGGGCGGTGCTCCGCCGGCAGCCGGGCCAACGCCCAGTCGGCGGCGGCGTCCTTCGACCTGAGCTGACCGGTGGCGAGGGTGGTCCAGACCCGGGCGAAGGTCAGCAGGACGTTGCGGGTGTCGTCGTCGAGGTCCTGGAGCAGGCCGGGAACGCCGGCCACGGTCGCGCGTACCAGGTCCGCGTGCGGCACCGGGTCGAGGACCTGCGCGGGCGGCGCACCGGTGAGCGGATGGTCGCCGGCCAGGACCATCGTGACCAGCAGGGCCAGGTCGGGCATGGGTACCGGTGGAGGCGGCCCGCCGACCTCGAAGTCCTGGCGCAACCACTCGCCGTAGTGGAAATCGCAGGTCGGCGGGAACCGCCACGGGCGAACGTCCGACTGGACGACCACGGTGAGTTCGACGGGGCGGGCCCGGTTCCGGGAACCGGAGAGCGGGAAGAGCCCGTCGAGGAACTGACGCCGCTCCTGATCGTTCATGGGCCGCCGGCTGACGACGAGGACGTCCAGGTCGCTGGCCGGTCTGAGGCCACCGAGCACCGCGGAACCGTGCAGGTAGCTGCCGACGACCTCCGGACCCAGTACGCGGTCCACCAGCCCGACGACGGCCTGAAGCTGATCCATCGCGCCAGTTTCGGCCCTCGCGGGGGTGGAGCGCACCCGGATATGCCGTGGGCGCGGTCGGTTGACCGCCATGCCCGGTATGTGGCGCGGGGCAGATGCAGAACGCCCATCGCGGCCTCGCCGGCTCACACGCCACACTTGTCGAGGAAGTGGAGGGGAACTCCGCACCTGCTCGGCCCCGCAGGTTCGGTGCACGGGACAGGACTTGCGCTGTCCAGGCGAGCCCTTGAACAGGGCATAGAAGGAGCCGTTTTCATCCTGAGTAGCGGCTGGTCTCGACGCGGCTCAAAACGATGATGACCTGCACGTTCACTCCGTGCCGTTTGTGTTTCCCGGGGTAGTAGGGCTTCGGGTCGGCGACCCCGTCGATCGGGATCAGGGTGCCGTCGAGGATCGCGTACGCCAGCTTGCGGATCCGCTGCATGGCGGTGGCCTGGTCGTCGGCGGCTGCGGTGAGCAGGTCGACGGCTTCGCGGACGTAGCGCCAGGCGGTAGCGACGCCGGTGCCGAACCCGGCGGCGAGTCGGGCCTAGACGAGTAGTTCCGAAGTCAGGGGTCGATGTCTGGGCATGAAGAGAGGGCATCCAAGATCATGTTGTGACGCAAGACCTGGATACCCTCTT
>NZ_JBFAJK010000060.1:0-29167 GCF_040655175.1 Micromonospora sp. NPDC050495
TGGCCACCAGGTACGACAAGCTCGCCTGCCGCTACCGCGCCACCGTGCAGATCGCCGACATCCTCATCTGGCTACGCGCGAAACCCGACCGCCGCCACTCATGATCCAGGAGACACGGCCTAGTCCATCTCGGGTCGCTTCTCGGCGATCCACCGCTCGACGTCCTCGGCGAGCCAGACGTTGCCCATCTGGAGCGCGGCAACGGGTTCGGGGAAGTCGCGGCGACTGGTGATCTGATACACGCGCTGTCGCGACACGCCTCCGAGGAGCACACGGATCTCCGCCGAGCCGACCAGCCGCAGCTTCTTGGCCATGTACCGGACGCTAGGTGTCCGACAACTAGTCACGTATCAGCTTGATGCACGCCTAGTAGGCGAGGATACTAGTCGTCTATCATCACCACGTGACTAGCAGCTGGGAACCTGAGCCGCCATTCCTCGTCATAGCCGCCGGCTTCATGGTCGATTTCCACACGCGCAAGCGCTGCCCGCACTGCCGTGCCGACGGGACATGCCCCCGCGTACAGCACGCCAAGAAGCTGCTCCGGGCCTGGCGTTTGACGGTCGAGGCGAGACGGAGACAGCGCTACTTCCGCTGTCCGTGACCGCGACGACGGCCGCCGTCCCATCCGGGTCGGCGGCCGTCGTGGCGCTCGGTTCAGCGTAGGCCGGCGGCGGCGAGCAGGTTGCCCTCCGGCAGGGCGGGCACGGGCCGGCCGAGGGCCATCCGCTGCTCCGCGCGGGCGGCGGTGAACGCCGGATCGCCCGCGATGGCGGCGGCGTACGCGGCGGCCGTGCGGGACGCGATGGCCGACCAGCCGTATTGCTCGTGGACCATGGCGCGGGCCCGGCGGGCCAGGGCGCGGGCGCGGTCCCGGTCTGCCAGCAGGGCGTGCACGGCCTCGGTGAGGCCGTCCGGGTCCTGCGGGGCGAAGGTCATCCCGGTGACGCCCGGCTCGACGATCTCGGCCAGCCCGCCGGTGCGCGAGACGGCCAGCGGTGCGCCGGCCGCGGCGCCCTCCAGGGCGACCATGCCGAACGGCTCGTAGATGCTCGGCACCGCGAAGCAGTCGGCGGCGGCCATCACGGCCGGCAGTTCGGTGCCGCCGAGGAAGCCCGGCATGCTCACCGTGGCGCCCAGCCCGAGCCGGTGCACCTCGGCCTCCAGGGTCGCCTTGTACGGCCCGTCGCCCACGATCACCGCGCGCAGGCCGGGGTGCCGGTCGCGCAGCCGGGGCAGCCCGGCGAGCAGGTGCTGCACGCCCTTCTCGTAGACCAGCCGGCCGGCGAAGGTGACCAGGGGGCCGTCCCCGGCGAACCGGGCCCGGGCGGTGGCGACCGCCGAGGCCGGCACCCGCCACCGCTGCGGCTCCACCCCGTTGGGCACCACGTCGACCCGGGCCGGCGCCACCCCGAACAGCGCACCCACCTCGTCGCGCATGTAGCCGGAGCAGACGATGACCCGGCCGGACTCGCTGGCCAGCCAGTGCTCGACGCCGTGGATGGTGCGGTTCATCTCCTCGGGCAGCCAGCCCTGGTGCCGGCCCGCCTCGGTGGCGTGGATGGTGCTGACCAGCGGAATGTCCAGGTGCTCGCGCAGCGTCATGGCGGTGTGCGCGACCAGCCAGTCGTGGGCGTGGATGACGTCGTACCCGCCGGACTCGGCGGCGCGCAGGGCGGCCCGGGTGAGGGTGTGGTTGAAGGCCATCGTCCAGGCCAGCAGCGAGCCGGTGGCGAGCGGGAAGGTGACCGGGTCCTCGGCGGCCCGGACGATCCGGACGCCGTCGGCGTACTCCTCCAGGGGCGCGCCGTCGGCGTGCCGGGTGACGACGGTGACCTCGTGGCCGGCGGCGGCCAGGGCGACGGAGAGGGCGTGCACGTGGCGGCCGAGGCCACCGACGAGCACGGGCGGGTACTCCCAGGACAGCATCAGGATGCGGCGGGTCCGGGGCGGCACGCCCGGCTGCGGGGGGATGGTGGGGCGGGAGGTGAGGGTGGGCCGGTGGGTCCGGTCCGTCGCGGTGGCGGGCTGCTCGCCGACCCGCAGGATGGTCACATCGATCTCCGTCCGTGCATGCTGGCGCACGCCGGCGACAGTGGCGGCGTGGAGGTGCGGTGAGGGTGGCCGAGCGGCCGGGTGGACCCGCGCGGGCGCGCACGTCCACGAACAAGGAAACGGCATCCGGCATCGAGCCGCATCTCGAAAAGGGCGTTGGTGACGGAAGACACCTGACGGGCCGGTCGGGGCCCGGACGGGTGGATTCGGGCTACCGTCCGAACGGGTGGATTGACAGCGCGTACGGCGGGGCAATAGCGGCGTGCGCATCGGCCGGCCCGCCCGTCCGGTGCGTTCACGATCATGGCCGAAGGAGCGACATGCAGGTCTGGCCGGGCGAGAGCTACCCCCTGGGCGCCACCTACGACGGGATGGGCACCAACTTCGCGATCTTCTCGGAGGTGGCGGAGAAGATCGAACTCTGCCTCTTCGACGAGTGGGACACCGGGGCCGAGCGCCGGGTCGAGCTGCGCGAGGTCGACGCCTACGTCTGGCACGCGTACCTGCCGGGCGTCGAGCCGGGTCAGCGCTACGGGTACCGGGTGTACGGCCCGTGGGACCCGGCCAACGGGCTGCGCTGCAATCCGCAGAAGCTGCTCCTCGACCCGTACGCGAAGGCGGTCGACGGGGAGGTCGGCTGGGGCCCGGCCGTCTACGACTACGAGGTGGGCGGCGACCCGGACCGGCGCAACGACACCGACTCGGCGCCGTTCATGCCGAAGTCGGTGGTGGTGAACCCGTACTTCGACTGGGGCAACGACCGGCCGCCGCGCACGCCCTACCACCACTCGGTGATCTACGAGGCGCACGTGCGCGGGCTGACCATGCGCCACCCCGACATCCCCGAGGAGCTGCGCGGCACGTACGCGGCCATCGCCTCACCGGTGATGATCGACTACTTCACCCGGCTCGGGGTGACCGCGGTCGAGCTGATGCCGGTGCACGAGTTCGTGCACGACCACCGCCTGACCGACCTGGGGCTGCGCAACTACTGGGGCTACAACACCATCGGCTTCTTCGCCCCGCACCACGGCTACTCGGCCCTGGGCCGGCTCGGCCAGCAGGTGCAGGAGTTCCGGGGCATGGTCAAGGCGCTGCACGCGGCCGGCATCGAGGTCATCCTCGACGTGGTCTACAACCACACCGCCGAGGGCAACCACCTCGGGCCGTCGCTGAGCTTCAAGGGCATCGACACCCCGAGCTACTACCGGCTCTCGGAGGACGATCGCCGCTACTTCGTCGACTACACCGGCACCGGCAACAGCCTCAACGTGCGCAGCCCGCACTCCCTGCAACTGATCATGGATTCGCTGCGCTACTGGGTCACCGAGATGCACGTCGACGGCTTCCGCTTCGACCTCGCGGCCACCCTGGCCCGGGAGTTCTACGAGGTGGACCGCCTGTCGACCTTCTTCGAGGTGGTGCAGCAGGATCCGGTGGTCGGCCGGGTCAAGCTGATCGCCGAGCCGTGGGACGTCGGCCCGGGCGGCTACCAGGTGGGCAACTTCCCGCCGCAGTGGACCGAGTGGAACGGCAAGTACCGGGACACCGTGCGGGACTTCTGGCGCGGCGAGCCGGCCACCCTGGCCGAGTTCGCCTCCCGCATCTCCGGCTCCGCCGACCTCTACCAGGACGACGGGCGGCGACCGTTCCACAGCATCAACTTCGTCACCTGCCACGACGGGTTCACCCTCACCGACCTGGTCTCCTACAACGACAAGCACAACGAGGCCAACGGCGAGGAGAACCGGGACGGGGAGAGCCACAACCGGTCCTGGAACTGCGGCGTCGAGGGGGAGACCGACGACCCGGGCGTACGGGCCCTGCGCGCCCGGCAGCGGCGCAACTTCCTGGCCACCCTGATCCTGAGCCAGGGCGTGCCGATGCTCGGGCACGGCGACGAGCTGGGCCGCACCCAGCGCGGCAACAACAACGCGTACTGCCAGGACAGCGAGCTGGCCTGGGTCGACTGGGAGCACGCCGACGAGGAGCTGCTGGCCTTCGTCCGCCGGCTCACCGCGTTCCGGGCGCGGCACCAGGTGTTCCACCGCCGGCGGTTCTTCACCGGGCTGCCGGTCGGCGGGCGCGCCGCCGGCACCGACCTGCCCGACCTGGCCTGGTACACCCCGGACGGCCGGGAGATGACCGGTGAGGACTGGGGCAACGACTTCGGCCGCTCGGTGGCTCTCTTCGTCAACGGCGACGGCATCCCGGAACGCGGCCAGTACGGCCAGCGCCACCGGGACGACTCGTTCCTGCTGCTGTTCAACGCCCACGACGCGCCGCTGGACTTCACCCTGCCCGGCCCCGAGTTCGGGCCGCGGTGGGAGCTGGTGATCAGCACGGCGGAACCGGATCCGGAGAAGACCCTCACGGTCGAGGCGGGCGGGAGCGTCTGCGTCCCCGACCGCTCGCTGCTGGTCCTGGAGAGGACGGCCTGACCATGCCCGACACCCCCCACCCCGACGAGACGACCGCACCGGCGACGCGGGTGGGGTCGACCTACCGCGTCCAGGTCCGCCCCGGCTTCGACCTCGACGCCACCGCCGGCCTCGCCGGCTACCTGGCCGACCTCGGCGTCACCCACCTCTACAGCGCGCCCCTGCTCACCGCCGCCCCCGGCTCCCAACACGGCTACGACGTGGTCGACCACCGGTCGGTCAACCCGGAACTCGGCGGCGAGGCCGGCCGGCAGCGGCTGGTCCGGGCGCTGCGCGCGGCCGGGCTCGGCCTGGTCGTGGACATCGTGCCCAACCACGCCGGGGTGGCCCGGCCGGCGGCCAACCCGGCCTGGTGGGACGTGCTGCGCCGGGGGCGCGCCTCGGCGTACGCGGACTGGTTCGACATCGACTGGGACCGGGGCCGGCTGCTGCTGCCGGTGCTCGCCGACGCCCCCGACGCCCTGGACGACCTTAAGCTGGTCGACGGGGAGCTGCGCTACCACGAGCACCGCTTCCCGGTCGCCGACGGCACCGGGGACGGGACGCCGCGCGAGGTGCACGACCGGCAGCACTACGAGCTGGTCGCCTGGCGGCGCGGCGACCGGGAGCTGACGTACCGCCGGTTCTTCGCCGTCTCCGACCTGGCCGGGCTGCGGGTGGAGGACCCGGCGGTGTTCCAGGCCACGCACGCGGAGATCCTGCGCTGGGTCGACGCCGGCGACGTCGACGGCATCCGGGTCGACCACCCGGACGGGCTGCGCGACCCGGGCGGCTACCTGACCCGGCTGCGCGCCGCCGCGCCGGCCGCGTGGCTGGTGGTGGAGAAGATACTGGAGTACGGCGAGGAGCTGCCGGACTGGCCGGTCGAGGGCACCACCGGCTACGACGCGCTCGCCGCGGTGTGCGGGCTCTTCGTCGACCCGGCCGCCGAGGCGGACTTCACGGCGCTGGACGGCCGGCTCACCGGCCGGCACACCTCCTGGCAGGACCTCACCCACGAGACCAAGCTGGCCGCCGCCACCCGGCTGCTCGCCGCCGAGCTGCACCGGCTGGCCGCGCTCGTCCCCGAGCTGGCCGGCGAGCAGGTCCGGGCGGCCCTGGCCGAGCTGGCCGCCGCCTTCGGTGTCTACCGCGGCTATCCGCCGGAGGGGGCCCGGCACCTCGCCGCCGCGCGCGCCGAGGCCGGCCGGCGCCGCCCCGACCTGAGCGCCGTCCTGGACGCGGTCACCGCCCGGCTGCGCGACCCCGACCACGAGCTGGCCGCCCGGTTCCCGCAGTTCACCGGCGCGGTGATGGCCAAGGGCGTGGAGGACACCGCGTACTACCGGTGGAGCCGGTTCGTCGCGCTCAACGAGGTGGGCGGCAGCCCGGCCCACTTCGGCGTGCCGCCGGCCGAGTTCCACCGCTTCGCCGCCGCCCGGCAGGTCCGCTGGCCGGCGAGCATGACCACGCTGTCCACCCACGACACCAAGCGCGGCGAGGACGTCCGGGCCCGCCTCGCGGTGCTGTCCGAGCTGCCCGGCCGCTGGGCCGAGCGGGTGGCCGACTGGACGTCCCGGGCGCCGCTGCCCGACCCGGCCCTCGCCCACCTGCTCTGGCAGACCGCCGTCGGCGCCTGGCCCATCGAGCGGGAGCGGCTGCACGCGTACGCGGAGAAGGCCGCCCGGGAGGCGTCGGTCTCGACCGGCTGGGCCGACCCCGACCCGGCCTTCGAGCACGAGCTGCACGCCCTGGTCGACCGGATGTACGACGACCCGGAGCTGCACGCCCAGCTGACCGCGTTCGCCGCCGAGATCACCCCGGCCGGCTGGTCCAACGCGCTCGGGCAGAAGCTGGTGCAGCTCGCCATGCCCGGCGTGCCGGACACCTACCAGGGCACCGAGCTGTGGGAGAACTCCCTGGTCGACCCGGACAACCGCCGCCCGGTCGACTTCGCCGTACGCCGGGACCTGCTGGCCCGGCTCGACGCCGGTGACCGGCCGGCGGTGGCCGCCGACGGCGCGGCCAAGCTGCTCGTGGTCTCCCGCACCCTGCGGCTGCGCCGCGACCACCCGGAGCTGTTCACCGGCTACCGGCCGGTGCCGGCGCGCGGCCCGGCCGGCGGGCACGCGGTGGCCTTCGACCGGGGCGGCGCGATCGCGGTGGCCACCCGGCTGCCGCTGGGGTTGGCGCGGGCCGGCGGGTGGCGTGACACGAGACTGTCACTTCCTGTTCATCGGGTCACTGACTTGTTCACCGGCCAGGTCTACAGTGGGTCTGAGCTGCTCCTTCATGATCTGTTGAGCACCTATCCCGTCGCCCTGCTGGCTCCCACCGACTCCGTGGAGGCTGCCGCATGACCGAGTTCACGGTGTGGGCGCCCGAGGCCGCCCGGGTCCGGCTGCGCCTGCCCGGCGCCGCCGACCACGACATGCGCTCCGGGTCGGGCGGCTGGTGGCGGGTCGAGGTGCCCGGCGCGGGGCCGGGCACCGACTACGCGTTCCTGCTCGACGACGACGAGCAGGCGCTGCCGGACCCCCGGTCGGCCTGGCAGCCGCAGGGCGTGCACGGGCCGAGCCGCCGCTACGACCACGCCGCGTTCGACTGGACCGACCAGGGCTGGACCGGCCGGCAACTGCCCGGCAGCGTCCTCTACGAGCTGCACGTCGGCACGTTCACCCCGGAGGGCACCTTCGACGCGGCGATCGGCCGCCTCGACCACCTGGTCGACCTCGGTGTCGACCTGGTCGAGCTGCTGCCGGTCAACGCCTTCAACGGCGAGCACAACTGGGGCTACGACGGCGTCTGCTGGTACGCGCCGCACGAGCCGTACGGCGGGCCGGACGGGCTCAAGCGTTTCGTCGACGCGGCGCACGCCAAGGGGCTGGGGGTGATCCTCGACGTCGTCTACAACCATTTCGGGCCCTCCGGGGCCTACGCGCCGCGCTTCGCGCCGTACCTGGCCGAGCAGAGCAACCCGTGGGGCCGCACGGTCAACCTGGACGGGCCGCACTCCGACGGGGTGCGCCGCTACGTCGTCGACAGCGTGCTGATGTGGTTGCGCGACTACCACGTCGACGGGCTGCGGCTCGACGCGGTGCACGCCCTGCCCGACTCCCGGGCCACCCACCTGCTCGAGGAGATGGCGGCCGAGGTGGAGGGCCTCTCCACCCACCTGGGCCGGCCGCTGTCGCTGATCGCCGAGAGCGACCTCAACGACCCGAAGCTGATCACCCCCCGGGAGGCCGGCGGGTACGGCCTGCACGCCCAGTGGAACGACGACGCCCACCACGCGCTGCACAGCCTGCTCACCGGGGAACGGCAGGGCTACTACGCTGACTTCGGCTCGCTGGAATGCCTCACCGACGTGCTGACCGGCGGCTTCTTCCACGCCGGCACCTGGTCCAGCTTCCGCAACCGCAGCCACGGCCGGCCGGTGGACCGGCAGCGCACGCCGGGGCACCGGTTCGTGGCGTACCTGCAGAACCACGACCAGATCGGCAACCGGGCCACCGGGGACCGGATCTCGGCGACCCTGTCGGCGGGGTTGCTGCGGGTCGGCGCCACCCTGCTGATGACCGCGCCGTTCACCCCGATGCTGTTCATGGGGGAGGAGTGGGCGGCCAGCACCCCGTGGCAGTTCTTCACCAGCCATCCCGAGCCGGAGCTGGCCACGGCGGTGGCGACCGGGCGGCGGCGGGAGTTCGCGGCGCACGGCTGGCCGCCGGGGGAGGTGCCCGACCCGCAGGACCCGCAGACCTTCGTCCGGTCCCGGCTGGACTGGGCCGAGTTGGACAAGCCCGAGCACCGGGAGATGTACGACTTCCACCGGCGGCTGATCGCCCTGCGCAAGAGCCGCCCCGAGCTGTCCGACCCGCGGTTGAGCCACGTCGACGTGCGGCACGGCGATCAGTTCCTGCTGATGCGCCGGGGCGAGTGCCTGGTGGTGGCCAACCTGGCCGGCAAGCCGCAGCGGATCAATCTGCCCGGGGTGGTGCGCAGCGTGCTGCTGGCCACCTCCGAGGGGGTCACCGTGATGCGCGACGGCATCGAGCTGCCGCCGGAGTCCGCCGCGATCGTGGCGCTGTAGTCGGGCGGTTCGCGGCCCCGTTTGCATACTGGGTATGCTGCGCGCCGTGAATCCTGGTCATCGCGCGGTCGTGGGCATCTCGGTGGCCGGCGGCGTCGCGCTCGGCTTTCTCGACTTCCTGTGGATCAAGTTCCTGCCCTACCCGTTCGCCGAGCTGGGCAACTCCACGGCCACCTGGGCCGTTGCCGCCTTCTTCCTGGGCCGCTGGGTGCGCTCGGGCCCGCCGCGCGCCGCCCTGGCCGCCTCGGTCCTGCTCGTCGTCGCGGTACCCAGCTACTACCTCGCGGCGACCCTCGTCCAGGGTGACGACCTGGCCGTGCTCTGGGCGCCCTCGTCGGTGCTCTGGATGGCGTTCGGGGTGGTCGCGGGCGTGGTGTTCGGCGTCGGCGGGACCTGGAGCCGCCGCGCCGGCTGGCGGCCGGTGGTCGGCACAGCGCTGCCGGCCGCCGTGTTCGTCGAGGAGGCCGCCCGGTTCGCCGGCCGCGTCAACGACCCCGGTTATCCGGGCGCGGGCTGGAACGTGGCCATCGACCTCGCGCTCGGCGTCCTGCTCCTCGTGCTTGTCGGCCGGTCGCACCGACAGCGGGCGCTAGCCGCCGCGGTGGCCCTGCCGCTGGCCGGCCTCATCCTGGTCGCCTTCGCGGTCGTCGGCGGCTCGGCCGCGAGCGCCCTCGGGTGACGGGGACCTGCCGGCGCCGGTTCGCGGCGCGGCGGTCCGCCCCGCTTCGGCGCGCGCCGCGGGCCTCACCGGTCCGGGCACCCGGCCAGCTTCCGGCGGACCGCCTCGGCATCGGCGTGGCCGATTTCCTCGAAGAGCGCGAGTGAGCGCCGCCAGGCGTCCCGGGCGGCGAGCGACCGGCCCGCCGCCGCCCAGGTGTCCCCGAGGTGATCCAGCACGATGCCCTCGGCGTGCCGGTCACCCATCCCGGCGAAGAGGGCGAGCGCCTGCTGGAAGCAGTCGACGGCCTGCTCGTGCTCGCCCAGGTGGTGGTGGGCGTAGCCGATGCTGTCCCACGTGTTCGCCTGCCCGTACGCGCTGCCGACCTGCTCGGACAGGGCCAGCGCCCGGCGGCAGAAGGCGATCGCGTCGCGGTGCTCGCCGAGCTGCGAGTGGTACCAGCCGATCGCGTTGAGCGCGACCGCCTGCTTGAGCGGGCTCCCGACCCGCTCGTAGAGGGCGAGGCTCTGCCGCGCGTGCGGCAGAGCCTCCCGGGGCCGACGCTGCCGGTCCTGGAGCATGCTCAGGTCGAAGTGGGTGTGCGCCCGCCCCTCGTCGTCGGCCAGCGCGGCGAACAGGTCCAGCGCCGCGAGCAGGTTGCGCTGCGCCTCCTCGTACCGGCCCAGGTTGGAGCAGGCCCCGGCCAGCAGCCGGTGCGCCTGGGCCTGGGCCGGGCGGTCACCCAGCCGCCCCGTCGACTCGACCGCCCGGCGGGCCACCGTGGCCCAGTCGTGCCAGTGGCCCTGCCGGTCGAAGTAGGTGGCCAGGGTCCACGAGAGCTGCCCGGTCGCGGCGTCCAGGCCGGCGCCGCCGGCGTACTCGATGGTCGCCAGGAGCACCTGGTGTTCGCGGGTGAACCAGGCCAGCGCCGCCGCCAGGTCGTCGAGCCGCTCGGCGGTCACCCCGGGCGCGGTGGGCGGCAGGGTCAGCGGATCGCGCTGCGGGGACAGCAGCAGCGCGGCGGCGTGCGCGGTGTGCAGGTGGTGGTCGACCAGCCGGCACAGCGCCGACCGGGAACCGGTCGGATCCCCGGCCGCCCGCTCGACCGCGAACACCCGGACCAGGTCGTGCATGCGGTACCGGCCCGGGACGTGCTCCTGGACCAGGTACGCGTCGGTGAGCTCGCGCAGCAGCGGGCGCAGCCCGTCCGGCGTACGGGCGGTCAGGCTGGCCACGGCGGCCCGGCCGATGTCCGGGCCCGGGGCCAGGCCGAGCAGCGTGAAGACCGCCGCGGCGGGCGGCGTGAGCGCCCGCACCGAGCTGGACAGCACCACTCGCAGGTTCGTCGTCACCTCGTCGCCGTCTAGCACGTCCAGCGGGCTGGTCGCGGCGGCCAGCTCCGCCGCGATCGACGACAGGGCGAGGTCGGGGCGGAGCGCGGCGCGCGCCGCCACGATCCCGAGGGCCAGCGGCAGGCCACCGCAGAACCGCAGGATGTCCGCGACGGCGTCGGGCTCGCCCGCGACCCGCGCGGCGCCCACCTGCCGGACGAGCAGTTCGTGTGCCTCGCCGTCGGGCAGCACGTCCAGCGGCAGCGGTCGTGCGCCGTGGGTGGTGACGAGGCTGGCCAGTTGCCGGCGGCTGGTCACCAGGACCGCGCTCGTGGGGGTGCCGGGCAGCAGCGGGATCACCGTGCCGGCGTCGCGGGCGTCGTCGAGGACGACGAGCATCCGGCGGCCGGCCACCAGCGTGCGGTACAGCGACGCCTGCGCCTCCGGCTCGGCCGGCACCCGCGCCGGTTCGACGCCGAGCGCTTCGAGGAAGCCGCGTACGGCCGCCGGCCAGCCCACCGGGAGGGCGGTCGGGTCGAAGCCGCGCAGGTTGACGTAGAGCTGCCCGTCGGGAAAACGCTCGGCGTTGGCGTGCGCCCACCGCAGGGCCAGCCAGGTCTTGCCGACCCCACCGCCGCCACCGATGGACGAGATCACGACCGGCGATCCGCGGTCCGGGTGCCCCGCGCCGCCGAGTTGGTCGTCGAGGCGCGCGAGCTGGGCGGCCCGGCCGGCGAACACCCCGGGCGACGCCGGCAACTGCCGGGGCGCAGTGGGCACCGCCGGGGTCGCGCCGGGCCGGCCGGGTGCCGGGTCCGGAGCCGCGGTCGGTTCGGCGCCGCCCGCCGGGGGCAGGTCCGGCGCGGCGAGCGCCGGATCGGCGGTGAGGATCCGCTGGTACAGCAGGGCCAGCGGCGGGCTGGGATCGGTGCCGACCTCGGCGGCCAGCCGGTGGCGCATCTGGTGGAACTGCGCGAGGGCGTCGGCCTGCCGTCCGCACCGGTACAGCGCGAGCATCGCCTGCCCCGCGAGGCGTTCGTCCCACGGGTACCGGCTGCTCAGCGCCAGGACGTCGGGGAGCAGCTGCGCGTGCCGGCCATGCCGCAGGGCCAGGTCGTTGCGGTCCAGCGTGGCCGCGAGGCGCTGCCGGTCCAGGGTCTGCCGGTAGGCGACCAACCACGGTGTGGCCAGCCCGGCGAACGCCTCGCCCCGCCAGAGCCCCAGCGCCCGCTCCAGGCAGCTGATCGCGGTCGCGTCGTCGGTAGTGCGCCGGGCCTGCTCGACCAGTTCGTGGAAGCGGTGCAGGTCGACACGGTCCGGGTCGACGGCGAGCAGGTAGCCGGGATGACGTCGGGCGATGCGGACCTCGCCCGCGTCGGCCAGCGCCTGGCGGAGCCGGGACAGGTAGCCGCGCAGGGTGACGGCGGCCGCGTCCGGCACCTCGTCGCCCCAGACCCGGCCGATGAGCTGCTCGGTCGCGACCACCCGGTTGGGCTCGACCAGCAGGGCGGCGAGGACACACTGCTGACGGGCGTGACCGATCCCGACCGCCCGGCCGTCGATCCGGACGTCCAGGTCGCCGAGTACCCGGAACTCCACCGCCACGGCCTACGACGCTAGCCGCGGTCGGTTGTGGCCGGAGCGGGCCTGACGAGGATCCGACACGCGGCGGCCCGCGGGCCCGGCCTTCGGACCCGCGGACCACCGAGGTGGGCCGATCAGGGGCAGTTGACGGTGGGCAGGTCCAGTGTGGGCCGGCAGTCGTCGACGTCCGGGCCGCCGTCACCGAAGTCGCCGGAGCCGAGGCCACCGACCAGGATGTCCACCCCTCCGTCACCGTAGAGGCTGTCGTTGTCCCGCTCGCCGTCCAGCCGGTCGTCGCCGTCCAGGGCGCTCGGCCCGATGAACCGGTCGCCGTGGATGGTGTCGGTGCCGCCGTCGCCGTGGAGGTTGTCGTTGCCCAGGTCACCCCAGATGTCGTCGCCGACCGCCCCGCCGTAGACGATGTCGTCACCGCTGTCGGCCTGGATGTTGTCGCTCCCGTCGAGCCCGCAGATGATGTCGTCGTGGACGCTCCCGACGATCACGTCGGAGCCGGTCCTGCCGATGATGAACTCCGGGCCGTTGTTGTTGTTGCTGAGGTAGAGCCCGCCGGCGGGAACGTGCTGCGGGGAGTACCCGGCCGGCACCGGCGCGCCGGAGTACGGGCCGCAGTCGGCGGGGACCAACACGACCGCCGCGGCCGCTGGCGCGGCGGTGGCGCCGGCCAGCCCCGCGGTGGCCAGGACGAGTGCCCCGGCCACCGCGACGGCCCGGCGGCCGGTCGGCGGTGTGGAACGGAAACGGTGTGGCATGACCTTCTCCTTACTGCTGGTGGGTGCGAGAAGCGTCGCCACCGGGCGTTGCACGGACGTGCAGCAGACGTTGAGCCGCGGCGGTGCGCCGGCCCGGAGCACGCCGGGGGACAGCGAGACGCGCCGCCGGCCGCTAGCGTTCCGGACATGGACGAGGCGGAGCCGAGGCTCGTCGGCATCGCGCACCAGGCGGGCGGCGGCACGGTCCGGCTGCGTCCGGTGGCCGAGCCGGACCTGGCGATGCTCCGCCGGTTCCGCACCGAGCCGGGCCTGATCGGGCTGGACTGGGACGGCTTCCGGGACCCGGGCGCGCCGGCCCGCCGGTACGCCGAGGACGGCTGGCTGGGCGAGCGGGACGGCCGGCTCGTCGTCCAGGTCGAGCCCGAGGAGGCCGCCGCCGGGATCGTGAGCTACCGGTGGGGTCTCTACGGCGGACGCGCACCGTACTGGGAGATCGGCATCGCGCTGCTGCCCGAGTGGCGTGGCCGGGGCATCGGGTGGCGGGCCCAGGCGCTGTTCTGTGACTACCTGTTCGCGCACACGCCGGCGCAGCGGATCCAGGCCGGCACCCACCCGGAGAACGTCGCCGAGCAGCGGTCGCTGGAGAAGGCGGGCTTCCAGCTCGAAGGGGTCATCCGCGCCTGCGAGTTCCGGGCCGGCGCCTGGCGCGACGGCTGGCTCTACAGCCGGCTGCGCGACGACCCGTCCCCGCTGTGAGCCCGGGCGGTCACGGGATCGGCCACTCGTGGACCGGGCGGTTGCTGTGCATCAGGTCGACGTAGTGGCGGACCACCTCGCGCAGCGCCGCCGGCCGGTCCAGGTGGTCGGCGGACTCCAACCGGTGCAGCGTCTCCACCTGCCAGGTGGCGCCGTTGCGGCCGGTCAGGCAGCGCTGCTCGATGATGCCGAGCAGCCGGTCCCGCTCGTCCGGGTCCAGACCCCACCGGTCCAGCCCGTGGTGCGCCAGCGGCAGCAGCCGGCGCAGCACCAACTCGGTCACCGGCAGGTAACCCAGCCCGGGCCAGTACACCTGCGCGTCGATGCCGTGCCGGGCGCAGATGGTGAAGTTCTCCTCGGCGGCGCTGAACGACATCTGCGACCACAGCGGCCGGTCCGACTCGGCGAGCGCGCGGACCAGGCCGAAGTAGAAGGCGCCGTTGGCGACCGTGTCCAGCACGGTCGGGCCGGCGGGCAGCACCCGGTTCTCCACCCGCAGGTGCGGACGGCCGTTGAACACGTCGTAGACCGGGCGGTTCCACCGGTAGACGGTGCCGTTGTGCAGCCGCAACTCGGCCAGCCGGGGCACGCCGCCGCCGGCCAGCGCCTCGGCCGGGTCCTCCGGGTCACAGACCGGCAGCAACGCGGGGAAGTAGCGGACGTTCTCCTCGAACAGGTCGAAGACGCTGGTGATCCAGCGTTCGCCGAACCAGACCCGGGGGCGTACGCCCTGGGCCTTGATCTCCTCGGCGCGGGTGTCGGTGGCCTGCTGGAACAGGGGCACCCGGGTCTCCCGCCACAGCTCCCGGCCGAACAGCAGCGGTGAGTTGGCGCCCAACGCCACCTGCACGCCGGCGATCGCCTGGGCGGCGTTCCAGTGGTCGGCGAACTGCGCCGGGCTGACCTGGACGTGGAACTGGGTGCTGGTGCAGGCGGCCTCGGGGGTGATCGTGTCGGCGGTGACCGCCAGCCGTTCCACACCGCTGATCGCGATCCGCAGGTCCTCGCCGCGGGCGGCGAAGATCTGCTCGTTGAGCAGCGCGTAGCGGGGGTTGGCCGAGAGCGTCTCGGCGGTCAGGTGCTCCGGGCGCAGCGTCGGCAGGATGCCGATCATCACCATGTGGGCGCCGACCGTCCGGGCCTTCTCCTCGGCGGCGTTGAGGCTGGCCCGGACGTGCTCCTCGAACTGTGCCGTGCCGGTGCCGGTCAGCCGGCGCGGCGCCACGTTGATCTCCACGTTGAACTGGCCCAGCTCGGTCTGGAAGCTCGGGTCGGCCACCGCCGCCAGCACGTCGGCGTTGCGCATCGCCGGCTGCGCCTCGTCGTCGACCAGGTTCAGCTCGATTTCCAGGCCGGTCATGGGCCGTTCCACGTCGAAGCGCGACTCGCGCAGCATCTCGGCGAAGACGTCCAGGCAGCGCCGCACCTTGTCGCGGTAGCGGGCCCGGTCCTCGCGGCTGAAGGTCCGTACGCCGACGTCCTCGCCCATGGTCACCGCCCTGTCACCGTTGGTTCCCCTAACCTCGCACGTGCCGGCGGCAGCGGGGAAGACTTGAAACACCCTTTACCTACCCAGGGGCGGCCGACGTGACGCCTGTCGCGTTCGGCCGGGCGACCGCCCGGATTCCCGCCGCGGGCTGGCTAGCATGGCCGGCGAGCGAGGGGGAGTGGGTTGATGCGCGAGACGTGGATCCGGCCGTTCGTGGCGGCGGCGGTCGCCGAGGCCTGCTCCTGGGCCGCCCTGCTGGCCGGCATGGCGGTCAAGTACGGGCCGCCGCGCAACGAGTTGGGCGTGCACGTGTTCGGCCCGATCCACGGTGCGCTCTTCGTGGCGTACGGGCTGCTCGTGCTGGTGGTGGCCCGGCAGCGGCGCTGGTCGCGGTGGCACACCGCGATCGCGCTGGCCTGCGCCGTGCCGCCGTTCGCCACGGTGCTCTTCGAGCGCTGGGCGCGTCGCCGCGGCCTGCTCGGCACCCCGGCGCGCGCCGACCGTCCCCGCACCCTGGTCGGCTGACCGCCCGGGTCACCCGGCCAGGAAGTCGCGGAGCAGGGCGGCCAGTTCGGTGGGCGCCTCCTCGGCCAGGTGATGCCCGGAGTCGACCGAGGCCACCCGTACGTCGTTCGCCCAGTCCCGCCAGATCGCGGCCGGGTCGCCGTACAGGTCGACCAGGTCGTCCCGCTCCGACCAGGCGAAGAGCACCGGACAGCCGATCCGCCGGCCGGCCGCCCGGTCGGCGTCGTCCGCGGCCCGGTCGGGGCCGAGCCCGGCCCGGTAGTCCTCGCACATCGCGTGGACGGTGGCCGGGTCGTGGATGGCCCGCCGGTAGTCGGCGTACGCCTCCGCGCCCATCGCCTCCGGCGAGCCGCCGTACCACGCGTCCGGATCGGCGTTGATCACCCGCTCGGCCGGCTTGGCGAGCTGCCCGAGGAAGAACCAGTGCCACCAGCGCGCGGCGAACCGGGCGTCGCAGCGGGACAGGGCCTCGCCGATCGGCACCCCGTCGAGCACCCCGAGCCGGCTCACCCGGTCCGGGTGGTCCAGGGCCGCCCGCATCGCCACGTACGAGCCCCGGTCGTGGCCGACGACCGCGGCGCGCCGGTGGCCGAGCGCGTCGAGCAGCGCCACCACGTCGGCGGCCATCGCCCGCTTCGAGTAGACGGTGTGCCCGGGGTCGCTCGGCGGTTTCGAGGAGCCGCCGTAGCCGCGCAGGTCCGGGCAGATCACGGTGTGCCCGTCGGCGAGCAGGGGGGCGACCCGGTGCCAGGTGGCGTGGGTGCGCGGGTGGCCGTGCAGGAGCACCACGGCCGGCCCGGAGCCGCCGTAGCGGACCCGCAGGCGGACCGGGCCGACGTCGATCTCGTCGAGGGTGAAGCCGGGGAACATGGCCGCGACGGTGCCCCGGCCCGGCGCGGCGGAAACCTAGCTGACGACGGAGCAGGCGGCGACGGCCAGCACGACCAGCGCGCCGAGCGCCGCCTGGAGCAGCAGCGGCGGGCCGAGATGGGACCAGACGGTGGCGGTGCGCGGCGTGAGCAGCTGACCGGTGGTCAGGTTGACGATCCGCTCGATCCGGGGCGGCAGGTCCGGGTCCCGCTGCGGGCGCAGGGTGAGCTGCACGTGGTCGCCCGGGTGCAGGGCGCTCTGCGGGAGGTGGCCGTGCAGCTCGACCTCCAGCAGCCGGTCCGCGACGTCGCGCACCCGCACCGGGGTGACCAGGAACTCCGGCCCCTTCTTCAGCTCCTTGAAGCTGCGCCGGGCGGCCCCGCCGCCGCTGCTCAGCAGCGCTCGTACCACCCGCATCAGCAGCCCCGCCACGCCGGCCGCGGTGAGCACCGCGACCAGCACCGGCTGCCCCACCCGCACCTCACGGGCGTAGCCCTCCATGAGCCGGACCAGCCGGCCGGTGACGACGCGTTCCGTGGGGTGGACGACGCGCCGGGCGCGCAGCTCCGTGTCCATGTTCACCACCCAGAGTCCCGTTCTGTTCACTGATGGTATCGGCCCTCCGGGTTGAACGACGTGAATGAACGCCGGTCACGCCCCGGCCGGTCAGGTGACATCCCGGATGGCGCGGGTATGCGAGCGGCCGAGCTGGAAAGGGGTCGAGCATGCAGCTGTCCTTCCTGCGCCCGCTCTACGACCGTCCCGGGCCGTGGTGCTCGGTGTACATGGACGCCTCCCGGGACACCCACGACTCGCGTCCGCAGGTCGACCTGCGCTGGCGGGCCCTCAAGGGGGACCTGTTGGCGCAGGGCGCCGACCAGGTGACCGTCGAGGCGGTCGAGGAGGTCGTCCGCCGGCACCAGCCGATGCCCGGCGACTACGGCATCGCCGTGTTCGCCACCCGCGGGCGGGTGGTGCTGACCGAGTACCTCTCCGCGCCGCCCCTGCGGGACCTGGCCTCCTGGTCCGCGCTGCCACACACCATGCCGCTGGTCGCCCAGCGGGGCGAGCAGATCGCCTGGGTGCGGGTGCTGGCCGACCGTACCGGGGCGGACGCGGTCGCGGTCAGCGCCGGCGGGGTGCCCCGGCGGGCCACCGTGCAGGGGCGGGAGAGCTGGCAGCTGCGCCGGGTGCAGCCGGGTGGCTGGTCCCAGTCGCGCTACCAGCGCGCCGCCATGGAGGCCTGGCACCACAACGCCGGCGACGCCGCGGCGGCCACCGCCGAACTGGCCGACCGGGTCGGCGCGGACGTGGTGGTGGTGGCCGGGGACATCCGGGCCACCGGCATGATCGCCGCCCAGCTGCCGGAGCGCTGGCAGGACATCCTGGTCCGCACCGACGCCGGGGCCCGCAACGCCGGCGCCGACGACACCATGGTGGACGACCTCACCGTGCAGACCATCGCGGAGGTCGCCGACCAGCGGATCGCCGCCGCGCTGGACCGGTTCGGCATGCAGGAGGACGTCGGCGCCGGCCTGGCCGCGGTGGTCTCCGCGCTGCAACGCAACCAGGTGGACACGATGCTGATCGTCGACGACGCGTCGGCCGACGGCGAACTCTGGGTCGGTCCCGACCCGACCGAGATCGCCACCGACCCGGCCCAGCTGCGGGACATGTCGGTGCGCGACCCGCAGAAGGTGCGCGCCGACGCGGCGCTGCTGCGTGCGCTGGTCGGCACCGACGCCGAGCTGACCGTGCTGGCGCCGGAGGAGGCGCCGGAACTCACCGACGGGGTCGGCGCGGTGCTGCGCTACGTCGACGCCAGCACCCCGGGGCGGGGCAATGGCTGATCGTACGGTGGCGGACCTGGTCGTCGAGCGGCTGCGCGCCTGGCACGTGCCGCGCGCGTTCGGCTACCCGGGTGCGGCGATCGCCCCCCTGGTGGCCGCGCTCGACGCGGCCGGCGGCGACCCGGAGTTCGTGCCGGCCCGGCACGAGGAGACCGCCGCGTTCATGGCCACCGGGCACGCGAAGTTCACCGGCGAGATCGGGGTCTGCCTGGCCACCCAGGGGCCGAGCGCGGTGCACCTGCTCAACGGCCTCTACGACGCGAAGCTGGACAGCAAGCCGGTGGTGGCGATCGTCGGCGAGGACGTCACCGGGCCGCTCGGCGGCGCACACGAGGAGATCGGGCTGAGCCGACTCTTCGGCGACGTGTGCCACCAGTTCGTCCGGTACGGGCGTACCCCCGACCAGGTGCCGGCCCTGCTCGACCAGGCGTTCCGGACGGCGGCCGCGACCCGCAGCCCGACCTGCGTGGTGCTGCCGCACGCGTTGCAGCTCGCGGCGGTGCCGGATCTGCTGCCGCAGACCGCCGGCGTGGTCTCGGCCACGCCCGGCGAGCCGCTGGCCCGGGTGCTGCCGCACGACGGCGACCTGGACGCCGCCGCCTCGCTGCTGATCACCGGTCAGCGGCTGGCGATCCTGGTCGGCCAGGGCGCGCAGCACGCCGCGGACGAGATCGTCGAGCTGGCCGACCGGCTCGGCGCCGGGGTGGCCACCTCACTGCTGGGCAAGCCGGTGCTGGACGAACGGCTGCCGTTCCACACCGGCGTGCTCGGTGAGGTCGGCACGACGGCCGCCGCCCAGCTGATGGGGGGCTGCGACACCCTGCTGCTGGTCGGCACGACCGACCCGTGGACCGACTGGTACCCGCTGCCGGGCCAGGTCCGGACCATCCAGATCGACATCGACGGCCGGCGCATCGGCACCCGCTACCCGGTGGACGTCGCGCTGGTGGGCGACGCCGCCGAGACCCTGCGGGCCCTGCTGGGCCGGGTGCGTGAGCGGCCCCAGCAGCAGTGGCGGGGCGTGGTGGAGAGCGCGGTGGACCGGTGGCGGGAGGCCGCCGCCGAGCGGGCCGCCGCGCCGGCCGACCCGGTCAACCCGCAGCTGGTGCTGCGGGAGCTGTCCGCCCGGATGCCGGAGCGGGCCGCGCTCGCCGTCGACGTCGGCTCGGTCATCTACTGGTACGCCCGGCACCTGCAACTGCCGCCCGGCGTCCGCGCGCAGCTCTGCGGCACGCTGGGCTCGATGGGCTGCGCCCTGCCGTACGCGGTGGCGGCGAAGCTGGCCCGCCCGGACGAGCCGGTGGTGGCGCTGCTCGGCGACGGCGCGATGCAGCTCAACGGCCTGGCCGAGCTGATCACGGTGGCGCACCACTGGCCCGAGTGGCGGGACCCGCGCCTGGTGGTGCTGGTGCTGAACAACCGGGACCAGTCGGGCACGGGCGGCGGGCGGCAGCCCGGCCGGCCGTCCCGGCGCCCCGACGTGCCGTACGCCGGCTGGGCCCGGCTGCTCGGTCTGCACGGGGTCCGGGTGGACCGCCCCGAACTGGTCGGCCCGGCCTGGGACGAGGTGCTGGCGGCGGACCGGCCGAGCGTGCTGGAAGCGGTGGTCGACCCGGCGGTGCCGCTGGACCCGCCCGAGCCGGCCCTGGCCGACCTGCGTGGCCTCTTCGCCGACGGCGACGCCGCCCGCCGGGTGCGGGAGCGGGTGCTGCAGACCCAGGTGACCGTGGAGGCGGACGACCTCGTTTAGCCGGACCGGGGCCGGGCATGAGGTCCGCACCCACCGTCCCGGGAGGTCAGATGTCCGCAGCCGCCGATCGTCGGTTCGGTCCCGCGCCGCTGCCCGCGCCCCGCGGCCCGGTGTCGGCGGCGCTGCTCGCCGCGCTGCGGCAGGCGCCGCACGACCTGCCGGCCGGCCTCGGCGCCGGGTTCGCGTCGGTGGCCGACCCGATCGGGGACGAGGACCTCCAGCTCACCCTCTTCCTCTGCTACGAGCTGCACTACCGGGGCTGGCAGCAGGTCGACGAGGCGTGGGAGTGGCAGCCGTCCCTGCTGGCGTTGCGGGCCCGCGCCGAGCGCCCGTTCGAGGTGGCGCTGCGCCAGGTGGCCGGTGCGCCGCCGGCGCCGCTGCCCGCGGCCCTGCCGGCGGCGCTCGTCGAGCTGGTGGCCGCCGACGACGGTCCGGCACTGGCCGGCGCGCTGCAGCGCCGGGCGAGCCTCGACCAGTTCCGCGAGTTCGTCGTGCACCGCTCGGTCTATCACCTGCGCGAGGCGGATCCGCACAGTTGGGCGCTGCCCCGCCTCGGCGGCCCGGCCAAGGCCGCCCTGGTCGAGATCCAGATGGACGAGTACGGCAACGGCCGGCTGGACCGGATGCACGCCGAGTTGTTCCGGACCACCATGGCGTGCCTCGGCCTGGACACCGGGTACGGCGCCCACCTGGACCGGGTGCCGGCGGTGACCCTGGCGACCAACAACCTGATGTCGCTGTTCGGCCTGCACCGGCGGCTGCGCGGCGCGCTCCTCGGGCACCTGGCCGCCTTCGAGATGACCTCCTCGCTGCCGAACCGCCGCTACGGCAACGGGCTGCGCCGGCTCGGGCTGGACGAGACGGCCACCCGCTTCTACGACGAGCACGTCGAGGCCGACGCGGTGCACGAGCAGATCGCCGCGTACGACCTCTGTGGCGGTCTGGTCCGGGCGGAGCCGGCGCTGGCCGGTGACGTCCTGTTCGGCGCCGCCGCGGCGCTCGCCGTCGACCGCCGCTTCGCCGCCCACCTGCTGGATGCCTGGGCGGCCGGGCGGTCCGCGCTGCGCGCGCCGGCCGGCGCGGAGCCGGTCGCCGCCTGAGCCGCCCGGCTCAGGCGTCCCGGCCGGTGCCGGCGCGGAAGTCGACGGCCTTGTGGGTGCCGTCGCAGAACGGTTTGCGGGCCGACCGGCCGCAGCGGCACAGCGCGATGGTGCCCCGGCGCGTCTCGATGGCCTCGCCGTCGGGGGTGAGCAGAGCGAAGTCGCCGCGCACCAGCAACGGACCGTCCTGATACGGGGTGATCGTCGCCGCCGGGCTGATCTCGTCGTCGGGCATGCGCGCTGAAGTGCCCGTACCGGTACCGCCGAAACCCGGCCGGGCCCTCCCGTTGCGTCCCTGGACGGCCCGGCACGGCGACTCGACGTGGCTGGGCCCGGTGCGAGGTCAGGGGCCTCGCCGACGGACACCCGGGGATTGGTCCGGCCCGTGGGGGGATGCCCGTTTAGACCCCATAGGGACGGGAAGCCGGGGCGCGTGGTGAGCGAACGAGGCACGGTGGGGTCGGTGCCGAAGGGGCCCCTGGGACGGTCGACCGGCGGGGCGGGTCTGGCCGGCGACCGGGTGCTGGCCGCCGGCAGCACGACCCGGATCCTGCTCGGCGCGACCGTGCGTGGCCTGCGCGGCGACGACTGCGCCGACCTCGGCCCCGCCGTCGGGTTCGCCCGCTTCTCCGGCGCACCCGAACCGGTCCGCCGGGCCGCCGCCGCGCGGGCCGCCGGCCGGCTCGCGCTGACCCCGGCCCAGGTCGCCGAGGTGGACGCCGAGCGGGTCGCCGGCTGGGCCGCCGAGCAGTACCCGGCCCGCCGGTGGCCGGGCGCGGTGCTGGGCGCCGCGCACGGCGCGGCCGCGCACCTCGCCGTCGCGCTCGGCGTGCCGTGGCTGCCGGCCGCCTTCGAGACGACGGTGTCCTGGTCCGGCGGCACGGTGGACCGGCCCTGGGCCGCGCTGGACCACGGCGCCGCCCTGGCCGGCCGGCTGCTCGCCGGGAACCCCGAGGTGCACGTACGCCAGGTGCACTGCCCGGCCAGCCGGGGCGCGGCGGCCGGGGCCACGGTGACCCTCGCGGTGCGGTGGCGGTCGCTGCCCGGCGCGTACGCCCGGTTCCTCGCCGACCGGCTGGAGCCCGGCGCCCCGGTGCTGCTGCTCGACGACGGCCGCACCTGGCCGGTGCGGGACGAGGGGAACGGCCACAGCTTCCAGGTGGGCTCCCCGGCCAGCGGCCTCGACCCGGTCGACTTCCACCCCGACGCGCACGCGCTGCGGCAGGTGCTCCGCTCGGCCGGCGGCGACGGGGCGCGGTGGGAGCCGCCGGACGTCACCTCGCCGCAGGCCTTCGCCGAGCACGGCGTCGAGTCCGGTTTCGCCCACGGCCTGGACTCCTGGGCCGGCCGGCACGGGCACCCGGTGCACCGGGTGCTCGCCCCGCAGCCGGACGCGCTCAGCGCGGCCACCGCCGACCTGTACCGGCAGTGGCTGCGCCGGGCCGGCAAGACCGGTGACCGCCTGGTGGTGGAGTGCGGGCGGCTGCTCGACCCGTGGCAGGTGATCCGGGCCGGCCTGGTGCCCTACTGGTGCGAGAACGCGACCCGGCGCCGGGTGGACGGGGTGGAGTACTGGCTCGCCGGCAGCGAGCCGTTCAGCTCCGTGGACGTGCTGCCCGAGCCGCCCGGGGTGCGCTCGCCGGCGCTGGCCGGGCTGCCGCAGTGGCTCGCCGTGGCCGGCTTCGGCCGGCGGCGCCGGGCGCTGGACCGGGGCGCCGCGCGGGGCTACCCGGTCGCCACCGTACCGACCCGGCGTGCCACGGAGGTGTTGCGCAACCAGCCGTACGACCTGCCGGTGGCGCCGCCGCTGGCGATGACCGAGGCGCTCGCGGCGCTGCGCGAGGCGGGCGCCGCCCAGGGACTGCTCGTCTCCTGAGCGGTCCCGCCACCAACACCCGCGAAACATCCTCGCGATCCTGCGGACCGTGATTGAGTACCTACGGAGCGGGAACACCGCTCGCTGCGAACGGCGCACGATGCCGGGTGGCGAGCCGCCGCCCGTTCCTGGCGTTCCGTCACGTAACCCACTTCCGGCCCGGTGCGTGGCCCGACCACGCGCACGACCGGTCTTCCCAATCCGGGCGGGGGACCTTCCTGAGGGAGGCGCGGATGTTCGGACAGACCACCACACCCACACCACCACCCACCGAGCGGGGCCTGGAGGACCTCGACGCGGCGGCGCTGGCGTACGCGGCACGGATCGAAGGGCTGCCGCCCGAGCGGCGCCAGGAGGCCCGCGACGACCTGGTCCGGTTCGCGCTCCCGTTCGCCGGCCGGCTGGCCCGGCGTTACCGGGGTCGCGGGGAACCGCTGGAGGACCTGGAGCAGGTGGCCCGCCTCGGCCTGGTCAACGCCGTCGACCGGTACGACCCGGAACGGGGCTCCTTCACCGCGTACGCGGCGATCACCATCGTCGGCGAGATCAAACGGCACTTCCGGGACCGCACCTGGGGGGTGCACGTGCCCCGCCGGCTGCGCGACCTGATCCTCGAGGTCGGCCAGGCCACGGCGGCGCTGACCAGCGAGCTGTCCCGGGCGCCCACGGTCGCCGAGCTGGCCGAACGGCTGGAGACGCCGGAGGAGGAGATCCTCGCGGCGCTGGAGTCGGCGGCCGGCTACAGCCCGGCCTCGCTGAACGCGCCGGTCGGTGGGGAGAGCTCGGCCGAGTTCGGTGACCTGGTCGGGGAGTCGGACAACGCCCTGGAGTCGGTCGACGACCGGGTGACCGTCGCCGGCCTGCTGCACCGGCTGCCCTGGCGGGAGCGGCGGATCCTGGCGATGCGCTTCTACGGCAACCAGACCCAGGCGGAGATCGCGGCCCGGTTCGGCATCTCCCAGATGCACGTGTCCCGGCTGCTGTCCCGGGCGCTCACCTGGCTGCGCCAGGCGATGCTCGCCGACGCGCCGCCGCCCTGGCAGAACGGGGCGGCCGAGACCGAGTCGGCCAAGTCGAGGATCTCGGTCAAGCAGAACGGCGACCGGGTGGTGGTCGAGGTCGGGGGAGAGGTCGACCGGGACGGCGCGGACCAGTTGCGCAAGGCGATGCTGGAGGCGGTCACCGGGCAGCCCCGCGAGGTGGTGGTCGACCTGGTCGGGGCTGGTGGCTTCGATGCCGGCGGGATCGCCGCGCTGATGGCCGGCCGGGACGCGGCCGCCCGGACCGGGGTGCCGTTGCGGCTCACCCGGGTCCAGCCCGCGGTACGCCGCTCGCTGGCCGCGGCCGGGCTGCCGCCCGCCGCCGACTGAGTTCACGGCGCCCTGCCGCAGGCGGCAGGGCGCCGGTCCGGCTGATGGACGGAAAGGGCCGGCGCCCGAGGGCGCCGGCCCTTTCCGCGGTGGTCCGGCGACGCCGGGCGCCGACCCTTCCCTGGTGGTCCGGTCAGTTCTCCGTGGTGTCGCCGTGCCCGCGGGGGTGTTCCCACCGGGGGTTGCCCGGCTCGTTGCGCTGCGGGCCCAACTGGGTCTGCTCCGGTTCGTCGGCCTCGTCGAAGCTGGGCCGCAGCACCTCCTCCGGCTCCGGCACGTCGACCGGCCGGGCGCCGGACTGCGGCGCGGGGGTGTACTCCGCGGCCTCGCGCGCGCCGTGCGCGCCCTCGGCGGACGGCGACTCCTTGGCCTTCGGCACGTGGTGCAGCTCCTGCGCCAGGTGCTGGGGTGGCTTGGTCGTCCGTTGTGGCAGGTCCCGGCCGAGGTCGCTGACCAGCGGGCCGTACTTGAGGTCGAACGCCGGGCGCTCGGAGCGGATCCGCGGCATCCGGTCGAAGTTGCGCAGCGGGGGCGGACAGGTGGTCGCCCACTCCAGGGAGTTGCCGAAGCCCCACGGGTCGTCCACGGTCACCTGCGCGCCGTACCGCCAGGACTTCCAGAGGTTGTAGATGAAGAACAGGGTGGACGCGCCGAGCACGAACGAGCCGATCGTGGAGATCTCATTCAGCGTGGTGAAGCCGTCGCCGGGCAGGTAGTCGGCGTACCGGCGGGGCATGCCCTCGTTGCCCAGCCAGTGCTGCACCAGGAAGGTGGCGTGGAAGCCGAGGAACATGGTCCAGAAGTGAATCTTGCCGAGCCGCTCGTCGAGCAGCCGGCCGGTCATCTTCGGGAACCAGAAGTAGATGCCGCCGAAGGCGGCGAAGACGATGGTGCCGAAGAGCACGTAGTGGAAGTGCGCCACCACGAAGTACGAGTCGGTGACCTGGAAGTCGGCGGGCGGGCTGGCCAGCAGCACCCCGGTGAGGCCACCGAGCAGGAAGGTGACCAGGAAGCCGACGGCGAAGAGCATCGGCGTCTCGAAGGTGATCTGCCCCTTCCACATGGTGCCGATCCAGTTGAAGAACTTCACCCCGGTCGGTACGGCGATCAGGTAGCTGAGGATGCTGAAGAAGGGCAGCAGCACCTGGCCGGTGGCGAACATGTGGTGCGCCCAGACGCTCATCGACAGCACGGTGATCGCGATGGTGGCGAGCACCAGACCGGTGTACCCGAAGATCGGCTTCCGGGAGAAGACCGGGATGATCTCGGTGATGATGCCGAAGAACGGCAGCGCGATGATGTAGACCTCGGGATGGCCGAAGAACCAGAACAGGTGTTGCCACAGCATCGGCCCGCCGGTGGTCGCGTCGTAGACGTGCGAGTGCAGGATCCGGTCCGAGGCGAGGGCGAAGAGCGCGGCGGCCAGCAGCGGGAAGACGAAGATCACCAGCACGCTGGTGAGCAGCAGGTTCCAGGTGAAGATCGGCATCCGGAACATGGTCATGCCGGGGGCGCGGAGGGTCAGGATCGTGGTGATCAGGTTGACCGCGCCGAGGATGGTGCCGAGACCGGAGATGGCCAGGCCCACCACCCACATGTTGCCGCCCACGCCCGGGCTGTGCTGGGCGGTGCTCAGCGGCGTGTACGCGGTCCAGCCGAAGTCCGCGGCGCCCTGCGGGGTGAAGAAGCCGGCCATGGCGATCAGTGCGCCGAAGAAGTACAGCCAGTAGGCGAACGCGTTGAGCCGCGGGAAGGCCACGTCCGGCGCGCCGATCTGCAACGGCACGATGTAGTTGCCGAAGCCGAACACCATGGGCGTCGCGAACAGCAGCAGCATGACGGTGCCGTGCATGGTGAACAGCTGGTTGTACTGCTCGGGGGAGAGGAACTGCATCCCGGGCCGGGCCAGTTCCCCCCGCAGCAGCATCGCCATGATGCCGCCCACGACGAAGTAGAAGAAGGAGGTCGCCAGGTAGAGCAGGCCGATCAGCTTCGCGTCGGTCGTACCCAGCAGCCGCCACAGGGTGCTGCCCTTGACCGCCTCCCGCACCGGACCGGGGTAACCCCCGAACCGGGCCGGCGCGAGGATCGCCGGCCCCCGGTCTCGTGCCGGCTCCGTGACTACCCGCTTGGGCATGGCTTCTCACCCCGTCGTGACGGCAGAAAGGACGGGCGCGCGTACCCGGCCCTCTGCCTATAAAACCAGGCGAGAGCGGAAAATTCGGTCAGTTCGCCGGTAGCATCGCCCAGACGACCTTGCCGGCCCCGGCGGGCGTGCTGCCCCAACGCTGGGTCAGCTCGCGTACCAGCATCAATCCCCGGCCGCCCTCCGCGCGGGGGTCGTGGTCGGCCGCCGCCCGCGCGGCGGCCGGGCTGCCGTCCATCACGGCGACCCGCAGGTACGGCTTGCGCAGGGTCAGCGTCACGTGCATCGGGGTGCCCGCGTGCCGCACCACGTTGCCGACCAGTTCGGTGAGCACCAGCGAGGCGGGACCGGCCAGCTCCGGGATGTTCCACCGCCCGCAGGCGTCGGTGACCAGCTCCCGGGCCCGCCGGCAGGCGCCGGTGACCGGTTCGAGGCGGGCCCGCAGCCGGGGAGCCACCCCGGCGCCGGCCAGGGCGCTCGCCGCGGCGCAGTCCGGCCGGACCGGCACCACCCGGCACGCGGTGCTCTCGGCGAGCCAGGCGGCGGCGTCCGGCGGCGGGGCGCAGAGCACCAGCGGCACCGCCGGCCAGTCGGCGGCCCGCCGGGCCGCCGCCGCGAAGACCGAGAGCGCCAGCGGGTCGGCGACGTCGAGCCGCCCCAGGTCCACCACGAGCGCGTCGGGCTGCGCGGTCAGGCACCCGTCCAGCACGGTGTGCACCGATCGCATGGTGGACAGGTCGAGTTCGCCGGCCAGCCGTACCACGGTGACCGGCGACTCGTCGCGGACCTCGTAGCTGATCCGGGTCGACATCGGGGCCCTCGTTTCGGTCTCTTCGGCGGGACCTGGAACGTACCCGCGTCCCGGCCGGGTGAAACCGGACCAGCCGGCGTTCCGCGCCCGGTCAGCGACGATTCGGGCCGCGGGTGGTGAGCAGCCCCAGGGCGATCATGCCGACCCCGAGGAAGAAGTGCAGCCAGTCGTCGGCGCCGTTGAGCGGGATGAAGTTCGCCCCGCTCTCGTGGTCGATCACCACGCCGTAGAGCCAGAGCACCAGGTAGATCGCGCCACCGGCGATGAGGTAGGCGCGCGCCCCGGAGATCGTCCGGGCCAGCAGCAGGCCGGCCACGCCGAACGCCAGGTGCACGACGTTGTGCAGCACGGACACCTGGAAGAGCCCGAGCAGCTTGGCGTCGGAGTTGTGCCCGGCCCAGGCCAGGTCGCCGAAGTTGCTGGTGATGCCGGGGACGAAGCCCAGCACCCCGATGATCAGGAAGAGCACGCCGACCGTCGCCGCGGCCCGGCGCACCGGTGCCCGGCCGTCGGCCGGGTTGCGTCGCCCCCGCGAGTGCGCCATCGCGTTCGTCATGCCGGCCTCCTCAGCTGCCCCGGACCGCGCGCGGATTCCCGGCACATCGGCGGGCAAACCGGGTCCTCGACGTTGAGCGGGGTCGGCTGCCGATGACCGGGCTGCCTCGACCCCCGACGCGCAGCCGGGTCGGGGCGGGCGCATCATGTGGGATGTGGATCATCAGGGGCGGTTTCGTCGTGCGGCGCTTGAGCTGGGCATCCCGGACGACGAGATCAGCGGGTTCAGCCAGCACCTCCGTTTGTCGATCGGGTTGTTCGGGGGCTCCGGTGATCGTCCGGTGGGGCAGTTCGGTGGGTTGCCCCGGCTGCCGGTGGGCATGGACTGGCCGGCCGCGGGGGACAGTCCGTTGCCGTTCGTCTTTTCCGTCGATTGCGGGGCGCTGCCGAGAGTCGACGGCTTCAACCTGCCGGCAGACGGGACGCTGCTCTTCTTCCTGGACCACGAGAAGGACCACGAGGACCAGACCGGGCGGTACGCGCGAGTCGTGTACGTGCGGGCCGGCACCGATACGGCGGTCGCGGAATCCCCCAACTCCGAGATCGTCGGCGAGCAGTACGACGTCAGCGCCACCCTCCGCGCCGAGCTGCCCCCCTGGTTCGGGTCGGACGAAGACGAAGACGAGGACGAGGACGAGGACGAGGACTGGGACGACCTGTCGCCCTTCCAGCAGCAGGTGGCCCGTGGCCTGGAGCGTGATGTACCGCACCTGGACGAGCTCCGTGCGCTGGCCGACGAGCTCTGGCCTGACGAAGGTCTCGCCAGCGCCCGCATCGGCGGGTATGCCGACGATGAGGTGATCAAGAGCATCGCGGAGCAGATCCTCGCGGGGCGCGAGAAGGCCGGCGAGATCGTCATCCCGGTGGCGAAATGGTATTCCCATGTGGAGGAGGAGAAGCACCGGCTGACGAGCGAGTGGATGTCGCTCGCCCGCTTCTCCGTGGACTGGGCGGGCGCGTTTTACTCGGTGAGTTTTGTGATCCGCCACGACGACCTGGCCGCCGCTCGGGTGGACAAGGCGCTTCCCGTGACCGAGTTCAGCGATTAGCACACCGAGCCCTTTCCGGGCCGGCGGGGTGGGAGCTTCGCGTGCTCGTCCCCCCGGGCTCAGCCTGAATCCACCGATGGTTGGTGGTGTGGCTCTTTGGACGCGTGAGTATTGGTTGATGTTGATTGGTTGGGGTGTTGGGCAGGTCGGG
>NZ_JBFAJK010000061.1:0-27376 GCF_040655175.1 Micromonospora sp. NPDC050495
CACTGTCCGCCCTGGCCGGGGAAGACGAACACGGTCCGGCCGCCGTGCGACGCGGTGTGCTGGAGCAGCGCGGGGTGCGGGCGGTCCTCGGCGAGGGCCCGCAGCGCCTCGACCGGCTCGGCGCCGGGGAGCACCGCCGCGCGCCGGGCGAACCCGGAACGGGTCAGCAGCGTGGCGGCCACCGCGTCGGCCGCGACGTCCGGGTGCTGTCCCAGGTACGCGACCAGGCGGGCGGCCTGGTCCCGGAGCGCGGCCGGGGACCGGGCGGACAGCAACCACGGCAGCGGCACGACCGCCGCCGGCTGGGCATCGACCGCCGCCGGCCCGGCACCGGCCGTGGCCGGCCCGGTGAAAACCGTGGCGGGCCCGGTGGAGGCCGTGGCCGGCCGGGCACCGGCCCTGGTCGGACCGGTGGGGGCCGCAGCGGGCCCGGTGGGGGCCGGGGCCTGTTCCAGGATGAGGTGGGCGTTGGTGCCGCTGATCCCGAACGACGACACCCCGGCCCGGCGCGGCCGGTCCCGGTCCGGCCACGGGGTGTTCTCGGTGAGCAGCGCAACCCCGCCGGAGGTCCAGTCCACGTGCGGGGTGGGCGCGTCGACGTGCAGTGTCCGGGGCAGCACGCCGTGCCGCAGCGCCTGGACCATCTTGATGATGCCGGCGACGCCGGCGGCGGCCTGGGTGTGCCCGATGTTCGACTTGATCGAGCCGAGCCACAGCGGCTCGGAGCGGTCCTGTCCGTAGGTGGCAAGCAGGGCTTGGGCCTCGATCGGGTCGCCGAGGGTGGTGCCGGTGCCGTGCGCTTCCACGGCGTCGACGTCGACGGGGTTCAGTCGCGCGTTGGCCAGGGCCTGGCGGATGACCCGCTGTTGGGATGGGCCGTTGGGGGCGGTGAGGCCGTTGCTGGCGCCGTCCTGGTTGACCGCCGAGCCGCGGATCACCGCGAGCACCCGGTGACCATGCCGACGGGCGTCGGAGAGGCGTTCCAGCACCAGCAGCCCCACCCCCTCGCCGAGCGCGAAGCCGTCGGCGGCCGCCGCGAACGGCTTGCACCGCCCGTCCGGCGCCAGCCCTCGCTGCCGGCTGAACTCGGCGAAGATGCCCGGTGCCGCCATCACCGACGCCCCGCCGGCCAGCGCCAGCGTGCACTCGCCGTTGCGCAGCGCCTGCACGGCCAGGTGGGTGGCCACCAGCGACGAGGAGCAGGCGGTGTCCACGGTGATCGCCGGGCCCTCGAAACCGAACGCGTACGCGACCCGGCCCGACGCGACGCTGGTCGTGCTGCCGGTCATCAGGTAGCCGGCCACCTCCGGGTGCGCGTCGACCGAGGCGGGCGCGTAGTTCTGCGCCACCACCCCGGCGAACACCCCGGTCGGGCTGCCCCGCAGCACCGCCGGGTCCAGCCCGGCCTGCTCGAGCGCCTCCCACGCCGTCTCCAGCAGCAGCCGCTGCTGCGGGTCGGTGGCGAGCGCCTCCCGCGGGTTGATGCCGAAGAACTCGGCGTCGAACGCGCCCGCGTCGGGCAGGAACGCCCCCCGCGTGGTGTAGGTGCGGCCCGGCTGCGGCTCGGCCGAGTAGATGCCGGCGATGTCCCAGCCCCGGTCGGTCGGCATCGTGGTGCTGGCGTCGAGCCCGGCGTGGATCGCCGACCAGAGCTGTTCCGCCGACTCGGCGCCCGGGTACCGGCAGGCCATCCCCACGATGGCGACCGGCTCGTCCGGTCCGACCGCCGCCGCCCCGGCCGGCGTCACCGGCAGCGGCGCGCCGCCGCCCAGCTCGGCGGCGAGGAACCGGACCAGCGCCTCCGGGGTGGGATGGTCGAACACCAGCGTGGCCGGCAGCCGCAGCCCGGTCGCCGTGTTGAGCCGGTTGCGCAGCTCCACCGCGGTCAGCGAGTCGAATCCCAGCTCCTTGAAGGGCCGGCCCGGCGCCACTCCCGCCGGGCTGTCGTGGCCGAGCACGGCCGCCGCCTGTCCGCGTACCACCTCGAGCAGGTGATCGCGGCGGCCGGCGTCGTCGAGGGCGGCCAGCCGGTCCCGCAACGACGGCCCCCCGTCGAGCGCCGCGGCGGCCCGGCGGGCGGGAGCGCGTACCAGATCGGCCAGCACCGCCGGCAGCGCCGCGCCGGCGGCCTGGCGTCGCAGCCCGGCCAGGTCCACCGCCACGGGTACGAGATGGGGCTGCGCCCCGGCAAGCCCCTCGTCGAACAGGCGCAGCGCCTCCTCGGTCGCCAGCGGGCGCAGGCCGCGCGCCATCCGGTCGGTGGACCGCTCGTCGAGCCCGCCGGTCAGCCCGCTGCGTTGCGCCCACGGGCCCCAGGCCAGGCTGACCGCCGGCAGGCCGCGGGCGGCGCGATGGTGTGCCAGCGCGTCCAGGAAGGCGTTACCGGCCGCGTAGTTGCCCTGGCCGGGGTTGCCCAGCGCGCCGGCCGCCGAGGAGAAGAGCACGAACGCCGCGAGGTCCAGGTGTGCGGTGGCCCGGTGCAGGTGCCAGGCCGCGTCGACCTTCGGGCGCAGCACGGCATGCCACCGGGCTGGGGTGAGCGACCCGATGGTGGCGTCGTCCAGCCCGCCGGCGGCGTGCACCACCGCGGTGAGCGGCTGGGCCGCCGGGATGCCGGCGACGAGGTCGGCGACGGCGACCGGGTCGGCGGTGTCGCAGCCGACCACGGTGACCGTGGCGCCGAGGTCCCGAAGCCGCTCGACCAGCTCGCCGGCGCCGGGAGCGGTGGCGCCGCCGCGGCTGGCGAGCACCAGGCGGGTGGCCTGCCCGGTCCGGACCAGGTGGGTGGCGACCAGCCCGCCCAGCGTGCCCGTCCCGCCGGTGACCAGTACCGTGCCGTCCGGGTCGAGTGGCCGGCCGTCACCGGCGCGCAGCCGGCGCGGCACGGTCACGGCCAGCTTGCCGACGGTGCGGCCCTGGCCCAGCTCGCGCAGGGCGGCCGGCGCGAGCCGTACGTCCCGGGCGGCCACCGGCAGCGGCCGCAGCCGGCCGGCGGCGAACAGCGCGGACAGCTCGGCCAGGATCTCCTGGATCCGGTCCGGTCCCGCCTCGGCCACATCGAACGCCCGGTACCGCACCCCACGGTGGCCGGCGGCCACCTGCGCGGCGTCCCGGACGTCGGTCTTGCCCATCTCGACGAACCGGCCGTTCGGGGCCAGCAGCCGCAGCGACGCGTCGACGAACTCCCCGGCCAGGGCGTTCAGCACGACGTCGACGCCGCGACCGCCCGTGGCGGCCCGGAACGCGGCCTCGAACCCGGTGTCCCGGGACGACGCGACGCGCGCACCGGTCAGGCCCTGCCCGGCCAGCGCCGCCCACTTGCCAGGGCTGGCCGTGCCGTACAGCTCGACCTGCCAGAGCCGGGCCAGCTGCACGGCGGCCGTGCCGACCCCACCGGCGGCGGCGTGCACGAGCAGCGACTCACCGGCCCGGACGTCCGCCAGGTCGCGCAGCGCGTAGTACGCGGTCACGAACGCGACCGGCGCGCTGGCCGCCGCCACATCCGACCAGCCCGGCGGCACCGGTGCCAGGAACCGCCGGTCCACGTCCGCGACCTGGGTGAGCGCGCCGGTGAACAGGCCCATCACCCGGTCACCCACGGCCAGGTCGGAAACGCCGGTCCCGACCGCGGTCACCACGCCGGCCGCCTCGCTGCCCAGCTCGGCCGTGCCCGGGTACGTCCCGAGCGCCACCATGGCGTCCCGGAAGTTCAGCCCGGCGGCGCGTACCGCCACCCGCACCTCGCCCGGTCCGGGCACGTCCGGCAGCGCCTCGGCCGGGGCGAGCGTGAGACCGGTGTACGTACCCTCCGCCGCCACGGCCAGCCGCCAGCGGCCCGCCGCGGGCGCGACCAGCGCGGCCCCGGCGCGGGGCCGGCCCAGCCGCGGCACCAGCAGGGCGCCCTGCCGGACGGCGAGCTGCGGCTCGCCGCTCGCCACGGCGCCGGCGAGCGCGTCCCGGCTCGCCGGCCCGCCGTCATGATCGACGAGGACGAAGCGGCCCGGATGTTCGGCCTGCGCGGCCCGGACCAGGCCCCACAGCACCGACGCCGCCAGATCCGGGACATCCTCCCCGGCGTACGCGGCGACGGCCCCGCGGGTCAGCACGACGAGCCGGCCGTCGTGCCCCCGGTCGTCGGCGGACCAGGCCTGGAGCAGCCCGATCAGCTCCGCCCCGGCGGCGTGCGCGGCCGCCGGCAGGTCCGGGTCGTCCGACGCCGGCGCCGCCACGACGACCACCTCGGGCAGCGGCCCGCCGCCGGCGAGCAACTGCCGCGCCGCCACCAGGTCCAGGACCTCGATGGCCGGGTACTCCCCGGCGGGCGGGGCGGTGGGCTTCCAGTCGAGCTGGAACAGGCTGTCCCGCAGGCTGCGGTCGTCGCCGAGATGGCCGGCGGGCAGCGGCCGGACGGTCAGGGTGCCGACGGTGACCACGGGAGCGCCGGCCGGGTCGGTGGCGTCCAGCCGGAGGGCGTCGTCGCCGACGGGCTGCAGGCGTACCCGGAGGTGCCGGGCGTCGGTGGCGTGCAGGGTCACCCCGGCCCAGGTGAACGGCAGCTTCAGCTCGGTGGCGGTGGCGGCGATCGGGTGCAGGGCGGCGTCGAGGAGGGCGGGGTGGATGCCGTAGCCGGCGGTGTCCTGGTCGTCGGGGAGGTGGATGTCGGCGTAGCGGGTGTCGCCGTGGCGCCAGGCGGTGTGGACGCCGTGGAAGGTGGGGCCGTAGTGCAGGCCGGTGGTGGCGAGGGTGTCGTAGAAGTCGGTGAGGTCGATGGGGGTGGCGCCGGTCGGCGGCCAGGCGGTGTCGGTGTCGGGCTCGTGGGCGGGTGCGATGCGGGTGAGGGTGCCGGTGGCGTGCCGGGTCCAGGTGTCGTCTTGGTGGGTGTGGATGGTGATGGGGCGGCGTCCGTCGCCGTGTTCGGGCCCGACCTCGACGTGCAGTTGCAGGTCGCTGTCGGGGTCGAGGGTGAGCGGGGCTTCGATGGTGAGGTCGTCGAGGTGGGGGTGTCCGGTGTGGTGTCCGGCGTGCAGGGCGAGGTCGACGTAGGCGGTGCCGGGCAGCAGGACGGTGCCGGTGACGGCGTGGTCGGCGAGCCAGGGTTGCCCGTCGAGGGTGAGCCGGCCGGTGAAGAGGTGGCCCTGCTGGTCGGGCAGTTCGATGGCGGCGGCCAGCAGGGGGTGTTCGGCGGCGGTCTGGCCGAGGTCGCTGGCCTGGCTGATGGTGGTGGGGGCGTGCAGCCAGTAGCGCTGCCGCTGGAAGGGGTAGGTGGGCAGGTCGACGGGCGCGGAGGTGGGTAGCAGGGGGGTCCAGTCGACGGGCAGGCCGCGGGTGTGGGCGGTGGCCAGGGCGGTGGTGAGTTGGTCGGTGCTGTCGCGGCGCAGGGTGGGCGCGGCGACGATGTCGTGCTGGTCGGCGCCTTCCTCGATCTGGTCGGCGGTGTCCTCGATGGGCTGGATCAGCACCGGGTGCGGGCTGGCCTCGACGAACGTGGTGTAGCCGTCGCGCAGGAGGGCTTCGGTGGCGGTCTGGAACTGGACCGGGTGGCGCAGGTTGTCGTACCAGTAGTCGGCGGTCAGTTCTGCCGGGTCGATCCGCTCGCCGGTGAATGTCGAGTAGAACGCGACGTCGGTTGCGGTCGGGGTGATGCCGTCGAGGGCGCGGTGGATCTGGTCGCGCAGCGCTTCGACGTGGGGGGTGTGGGAGGCGTAGCCGACCGGGAGGATGCGGGCGGGGATGTCGCGGTCCTTGCAGTGGGCGACGGCTGCGGCGACGGCGTCGGGGTCGCCGGCGATGACGGTGGCGTTGGGGCCGTTGACGGTGGCGATGTAGGCCCGGGGAGTGCCAGCGCCGTTGATGCTGGCGTTGGTTTCGTCGGCGTCGGCGTTGTTGGCGGGGTGGTCGGGCGTGGCGGTGTTGGTGGTCAGCCGGGTGAGGAGTTCGGTGACCTGGTCGGCGGGTAGGGCGAGGGAGGCCATGTCGCCGTGGCCGATCAGCGCTCGCAGGGCCTGGGCGCGCAGCGCGACGATCTTCGCGGCGTCGTCCAGGGACAGGGCGCCGGCGGCGTAGGCGGCGGCGATCTCGCCCTGGGAGTGGCCGATCACCGCGTCGGGGACGATCCCGTGGTGCCGCCACACGACGGCCAGCCCGGTCATCACGGCGAACAGCGCCGGCTGGACGACGTCCACCCGGGTGAGCCAGTCGGGGTTGTCGTCGTGCAGGACGGTGTGCAGGTCCCAGTCCACGTAGGGCCGCAACGCAGCCGCGCAGGCGTCGAGGTGGGCGGCGAAGACGTCGCTCTGCTGGGCCAGTTCGCGGCCCATGCCGAGCCACTGTCCGCCCTGGCCGGGGAACACGAACACGGTCCGGCCGCTGTGGGTGGCGGTGTGCTGGAGCAGCGCGGGGTGTGGCCGGTCCTCAGCGAGGGCCCGCAGTGCCTCGATCGGGTCGGCGCCGGGCAGCACCGCTGCCCGCTGGGTGAACGCGGTGCGGGTGGTGAGCAGCGCGGCGGCGACCGTACCGGGGTCCAGGTCGGGGTGCTGGTCGAGGTGGGTGGCCAGGTTGGCGGCCTGGGCGCGCAGCGCGGCCGGCGTCTTGGCCGACAGCACCCAGGGCAGCCGCCCCGACCCACCGGCCGGTCGGTCGGCGGCTGCGGGCGTGTCCTCGCCCGTCGGGGCCTGCTCGATGATGAGGTGGGCGTTGGTGCCGCTGATCCCGAACGAGGAGACGCCGGCCCGGCGGGGCCGGCCGTGCTCCGGCCACGGCGTGTTCCCGGTGAGCAGGGCGACCTCTCCGGCCGACCAGTCCACGTGCGAGCTGGGCGCGTCGACGTGCAGGGTCTTCGGCAGCACGCCGCGCCGGATCGCCTCGACCATCTTGATGATGCCGGCGACGCCGGCGGCGGCCTGGGTGTGGCCGATGTTCGACTTGATCGACCCGAGCCAGAGCGGCTCGTCGTCGGTGCGGTGCTGGCCGTAGGTGGCGAGCAGGGCTTGGGCCTCGATCGGGTCGCCGAGGGTGGTGCCGGTGCCGTGCGCCTCGACGGCGTCGACGTCGGCCGGGGTCAGTCGGGCGCTGGCCAGCGCCGCCTGGATGACCCGCTGCTGCGACGGCCCGTTCGGCGCGGTCAACCCGTTGCTGGCGCCGTCCTGGTTCACCGCCGAGCCGCGGATCACCGCGAGCACCCGGTGGCCGTTGCGGTGGGCGTCGGAGAGGCGTTCCAGCAGGATGAGGCCGGCGCCCTCGCCCCAGCCGGTGCCGTCGGCGCCCTCGGCGAACGGCTTGCACCGCCCGTCCGGTGCGAGCCCGCGCTGCCGGCTGAACTCCACGAAGGTGGTCGGGGTGGCCATGATGGTCACCCCGCCGGCCAGCGCCAGGCTGCACTCCTCGTTGCGCAGCGCCTGGATGGCGAGGTGGGTGGCGACCAGCGACGACGAGCAGGCGGTGTCCACGGTGACCGCCGGCCCTTCCAGGCCCAGCACGTACGAGATGCGACCCGACACGACGCTCGCGATGTTGCCGGTGGCCAGGAAGCCCTCGGCGCCGGCGACCGCCCCGGAGAGATGCTTGACGTAGTCCTGCCCGTTGGTGCCGACGAAGACGCCGGTGCTGCTGTGGCGCAGCCCAGCCGGGTCGAGGCCAGCGCGTTCCAGCGTCTCCCAGGCCACCTCGAGCAGGATCCGCTGCTGCGGGTCGGTGGCGAGCGCCTCCCGGGGACTGATGCCGAAGAAGTCCGCGTCGAACTGGTCGGCGTCGCCGACGAACGCGCCGGTGCGGACGTACGAGCTGCCGGGGCGGTCGGGGTCGGGATCGTAGAGCCGGTCGGTGTCCCAGCCACGGCCGGCCGGGAAGTCGGTCACCGCGTCCCGCCCCGTCACCAGCAGCTCCCACAGCCGCTCGGGGGAGGTGCTGCCGGCCGGGAACCGGCAGCCCATGCCGACGATGGCGATGGGCTCCCGCGCCCGCTCCTCGTACTCGCGCAGCCGCCGCCGGGTCTGTCGCAGGTCGGTCGTCGCCCGCAGCAGGTAGTCGTGCAGCTTCTCCTGGCTGACCGTGACCTCGGCCCGCTGGGTCCTCGCGTTCATCGCAGCTCACCGCCCTGGTGGAGTCCGAGTTCGTTGTCGAGCACGTCGAAGAGCTCCTCGGTGGTCGCCGACAGCAGGTCGTCGTCGCCCGGTTCGGTGTGGCGGGCGCCCACGTCCGCGAGCAGGGCGCGCAGCCGGGCGGCCACGATCTCCTGCCCGGCGTCGTCGCCGGGGATCGCCGCGATCAGCGCGGCCAGCTCGTCGAGCTGGGCGAGGGCCCGGGTCGACGGGGCGACCACCGGGGGCGCCAGCCGGGTGTGCAGGTGCGCGGCCAGCATGCCGACCGTCGGGTAGTCGAAGACCAGCGTCGCCGGCAGGCGCAGCCCGGTCTGGTGGTTGAGCCGGTTGCGCAGCTCGACCGCCGTGATCGAGTCGAAGCCGAGTTCCTTGAACGCCCGGTCGGCGTCGACCGACTGGCCGGAGGAGTGCCCGAGGACGGCGGCGACGTGGTCGCGTACCAGATCCTGCAGGACCTGTTCCCGCTCGCCCTCCGGAAGCTCCGCGACCCGGTCGACCAGCGCCGCCGGGTCGGCGGCCCGCCCGGCCGGCGCGGCCGGCACCAGCGGGGCCAGCAGCGGCGGCAGCGACGCCCGCTGCTCCGGGTCCGACGGGGTGGTCAGATCGAGCCGCGCGGGCACCAGCACCGGGGCGCCGGCCCCGGCGAGCACCCCGTCGAGGACGGCGAGACCCTGCCGGACCGGCAGCGGCAGGATCCGCGACCGGGCCATCCGGGCCCGGTCGGCGCTGCCCAGGTCGCCGGCCATCCCGGCGTCGTGCGCCCACACCCCCCAGGCCAGCGACGCGCCGGGCAGGCCCGCCGCCCGCCGTTGCCCGGCGAGGGCGTCGAGGAAGGTGTTCGCGGCGGCGTAGTTGGCCTGACCCGGGCTGCCGAGCAGCCCGGCCGCGGAGGAGAACAGCACGAACGCGCTCAGGTCCAGGTGCCGGGTCAGCCGATGCAGGTGCCAGGCCGCGTCGACCTTGGGCCGCAGCACCCGCTCCACCTGCTCGCGGGTCAACGTGGGCGCCAGCCCGCCGTCGTGGACACCGGCCGCGTGGATGACCGCAGTGAGCGGCCGGTCCGCCGGGACGGCCGCGAGCAGCCGGGCCAGGTCCCGCTCGTCGGCGGTGTCGCACGCCGCGACGGTCACCTCGACTCCCAGCTCCCGCAGCTCCGCGGCGAGCGCGGCCGCGCCGGGCGCCGCCGCGCCGCGCCGGCTGGCCAGCAGCAGGTGCCGGGCGCCGCCGGTGCGGGCCAGGTGCCGGGCGACAAGTTCACCGAGGGTGCCGGTGCCGCCGGTGACCAGGACGGTGCCGGCGCCGTCGGGCGTCCGCTGCGGCTCGGGTACGTCCAGGGGGGCCCGGACGAGTCGCGGCAGCAGCACAACCCCGGCGCGCAGGCAGAGCTGCGGGTCCGCGCCGGCCAGCGCGTCCGGCAGAGCCCGCGCCGACGCCTCGTCGTCGTCCAGGTCGACGAGCGTGATGCGTCCCGGGTTCTCCGACTGGGCGGTGGTGGTCACCCCCCACGCGGCTGCGCCGGCCAGATCGCGTACGCCCTGGTCGGTGCCGGCGGCGACCGCGCCGCGGGTGAGCACGGCCAGCCGGACGGCGGCCAGCCGCTCGTCGGCCGACCAGTCGCGCAGCAGGGTCAGCAGTTCGTCGAGGACGCTGCGGACCTGCGCCGGCGGCGGCCCGTCCGGGGCGGCCGGGACCGGGACGATCACCAGGTCGGGGGCGGGTTCGCCGCGTTCCAGGCGGTCGCTCAGCGCGGCGAGGGAGTCCAGCCGGTCGGCGTCGGGCAGGATCGTGTCGGCCGCGCCGCCGGACGGATCGAGCACCGCCCACCGGCCGGTGTCCGCCGGCTCCCCGGGCCGGCCGTCGACCGGTGTCCATTCCACGGTGAAGAGCGAGTCCGCCGGGATCCGGGTGGCCGCCGCGCCGAGCTGCGCGGTCGCCAGCGGCCGGGCGGTCATGCTCTCCACCGCCACCACCGGGGCACCCGCCGCGTCCCACCCGGTGAGCCGGACCGCCTCGGGAGCCGGTCGCTGGACCCGCACCCGCAGCACCGTCGGGGCGTCGGCGGGTACGGAAACGCCCTGCCAGGAGAACGGCAGCAGCACCGCGTCGTCGCCGCCGACGAGCGCGGCGGGGTGCAGCGCGGCATCGAGCAGCGCCGGGTGGATGCGGTGCCCGCCGGGGCTGGTGGTGGCCGGCAGCTCCACGTCCGCGTAGACGTCGTCGCCGAGCCGCCACGCCCGGCGCAGGTTCCGGAACGCCGGCCCGTACGAGATGCCGGCCGCGTCGAGCCCGTCGTACAGGTGGGTGGTGTCGACCGGGACGGCGTCGGCGGGCGGCCACGACGCCGGCGCGGGGTCCATCTCCGGGGGTACGCGGGTGAGCGTCCCCGTGGCGTGGCTGGTCCAGCCCGGCGCGGTTCCCGCCTTCGAGCGGACGGCGACGGAACGGCTCCCGTCCGCCTGCTCGGCGCCGACCTCCACCCGCAGTTGCACGTCGCTGTCCGGGTCGAGGATCAGCGGTGCCTCGATGGTGAGGTCGTCGAGGTGGGGGTGTCCGGTGTGGTGGCCGGCGTGCAGGGCGAGGTCGACGTAGGCGGTGCCGGGGAGCAGCACGGTGCCGGTGACGGCGTGGTCGGCGAGCCAGGGTTGGGTGGTGGGGGTGAGTCGGCCGGTGAAGAGGTGGCCCTGTTGGTCGGGCAGGTCGATGGCGGCGGCGAGCAGGGGGTGGCCGGCCGGATCCTGCCCGAGATCGCTGGCCTGCTGGATGGCCGGGGGCGCCTGGAGCCAGTAGCGGTGCCGCTGGAAGGGGTAGGTGGGCAGCTCGACCGGCGGCGCCGCGGGCAGCAGCGGCGTCCAGTCGACGGGCAGGCCGTGGGTGTGCGCGGTGGCCAGGGCGGTGGCGAGCTGGTCGGTGGTGTCCCGGCGCATGCTGGCCACGGCGACGATCTCGTGCTGGTCGGCGGTCTCCTCGATCGGTTGGATGAGGACCGGGTGCGGGCTGACCTCGATGAAGGTGGCGTACCCGTCGCGCAGCAGTGCTTCGGTGGCGGTCTGGAACTGGACCGGGTGGCGGAGGTTGTCGTACCAGTAGTCGGCGGTCAGCTCTGTCGGGTCGATCCGGTCGCCGGTGTAGGTGGAGTAGAAGGCCACATCGGTGGTGGTGGGTTGGACGCCGTCGAGGGCGGTGTGGATGTCGTCGCGCAGTGCTTCGACGTGCGGGGTGTGGGAGGCGTAGCCGACCGGCAGGACTCGGGCGGGGATGTCGCGGTCCTTGCAGTGGGCGACGGCCGCGGCGACGGCGTCGGGGTCGCCGGCGATGACGGTGGCGTTCGGCCCGTTGACCGTCGCGATGTACGCCCGGGGTCCGGTGCTGTGGCCGTTGGTGCTGGGGTGGGTGGGGTCGGCTTCGGTGGTGGTTGGCCTGCCGTTGGTGCTGGTGTTCGTGCCGTTGGGGCCGGCGTTGCCTTCGTCGGCGTAGCTGGTGTTGGGCGGCGTCGCGGTGTCGGTGGTCAGCGTGGCGAGGAGGTCGGTGACCTGGTCGGCGGGTAGGGCGAGGGAGGCCATGTCGCCGTGCCCGATCAGCGCCCGCAGCGCCTGGGCGCGTAGCGCGACGACCTTCGCGGCGTCGTCGAGGGACAACGCGCCGGCGGCATACGCGGCGGCGATCTCGCCCTGGGAGTGGCCGATCACCGCGTCGGGGGTGATGCCGTGGTGCCGCCACACCGTCGCGAGGCCGGTCATCACGGCGAACAGCACCGGCTGGACGACGTCCACCCGGGTGAGCCAGTCGGGGTCGTCGTCGTGCAGGACGGTGTGCAGGTCCCAGTCCACGTAGGGCCGCAGCGCGGTCGCGCAGGCGTCGAGGTGGGCGGCGAAGACGGGACTGTGCTGGGCGAGTTCGCGGCCCATGCCGAGCCACTGCCCGCCCTGGCCGGGGAACACGAACACGGTCCGGCCGCCGTGGGCGGCGGTGTGCTGGAGCAGGGCGGGATGCGGGCGGTCCTCGGCGAGGGCCCGCAGCGCCTCGACCGGCTCGGCACCGGGGAGCACCGCTGCCCGCTGTCCGAACGCGGTGCGGGTGGTGAGCAGCGCGGCGGCGACCGCACCGGGGTCCAGGTCCGGGTGTTGGTCGACGTGCGCCACCAGTTGCGCCGCCTGGGCGCGCAGCGCGGCCGGGGTCTTCCCTGACAGCAGCCACGGCAGCGCGACGGGGGCGGTCGGTGGTTCGGGGGTGGCCGGTGCCGGCGTGGTGGTGGGGGCCTGTTCGATGATGAGGTGGGCGTTGGTGCCGCTGATGCCGAAGGAGGAGACGCCGGCCCGGCGGGGCCGGTCGTGCTCGGGCCAGGGGGTGTTCTCGGTGAGCAGGGCGACGGCGCCGGTTTCCCAGTCCACGTGGGAACTGGGCGCGTCCACGTGCAGGGTCTTCGGCAGCATGCCGTGGCGGATGGCCTGGACCACTTTGATGATGCCGGCGACCCCGGCGGCGGCCTGGGTGTGCCCGATGTTCGACTTGATTGACCCGAGCCAGAGCGGCTCGTCGTCGGTGCGGTGCTGGCCGTAGGTGGCGAGCAGGGCCTGGGCCTCGATCGGGTCGCCGAGGCTCGTGCCGGTGCCGTGCGCCTCGACCGCGTCCACGTCGGCGGGGGTGAGCCCGGCGCTGGCCAGCGCCGCCTGGATGACCCGCTGCTGCGACGGCCCGTTCGGCGCGGTCAACCCGTTGCTGGCGCCGTCCTGGTTGACCGCCGAGCCGCGGATCACCGCGAGCACCTGGTGCCCGTTGCGGCGGGCGTCGGAGAGGCGTTCCAGCAGGATGAGGCCGGCGCCCTCGCCCCAGCCGGTGCCGTCGGCGCCCTCGGCGAACGGCTTGCACCGCCCGTCGGGGGAAAGCCCGCGCTGCCGGCTGAACTCGACGAAGGTGGTCGGGGTGGCCATCACCGTGACGCCACCGGCCAGGGCCAGACCGCAGTCGCCGTTGCGCAGCGCCTGGATGGCGAGGTGGGTGGCGACCAGCGACGACGAGCAGGCCGTGTCGATGGTGACCGCCGGCCCCTGCAGCCCGAGCGTGTACGCCAGGCGTCCGGAGGCGATGCTGCCGGCGCTGCCGTTGCCGAGGTAGCCCTCGTACCCGGCCGGTGCCTGGTTCTGCAGGCGGCTGGCGTAGTCGTTGTACATGACGCCGGTGAACACGCCGGTGGCGGACGCGCGTAGCCGGTCGGGGTCGATGCCGGCGCGTTCGAGGGCTTCCCAGGCGGTTTCGAGCAGGAGTCGTTGTTGGGGGTCGGTGGCGGCGGCCTCGCGGGGGCTGATGCCGAAGAAGTCGTTGTCGAACTCGTCGGCGTGGTGCAGGAACCCGCCGTGCCGGGCGTACGTGGTGCCGGGGTGGTCCGGGTCGGGGTCGTACAGGCCGGTCAGATCCCAGCCCCGGTTGGTGGGGAATCCGCTGATCGCGTCGACGCCGCCCGCGACGAGTCGCCACAGCTCCTCGGGTGAGCCGGCCCCGCCCGGATAGCGGCAGGCCATCCCGACGATCGCGATCGGTTCGTCGGTGGCCGCGGCGGCAACCGGCGCGGCTGGGCCGGACGTGCGGGGCGCGAGCTGCGCCAGCAGGTGCTCGGCGAGGGCGTCGGCGGTGGGGTGGTCGAAGACCAGGGTGGCGGGCAGCCGCAGGCCGGTGGCGCCGGCGAGCCGGTTACGCAGGTTCACCGCCGTGAGCGAGTCGAAGCCGAGGTCCCGGAACGCCCGTCGCGGGTCCACGGTCTCGGCGTCGGCGTGGCCGAGCACGGCCGCGATCTCGGTACGGACCAACCGCAGGACCTGACGCGCCTGCTCGGCCCGACCCAGTCCGGCGAGCCGGCCGGCGAGATCACCGGCCACGACGGCGGTGGCCCGCCGCTGCGGGGTGGGGTTGAACAGGCGCAGTGCTGCCGGGGTGAGTTTGGCGGGGATGAGGGTGGGGTGGGTGGTGTGGAGGGCTGTGTCGAGGAGGTGGAGGGCGTCGGGGGTGGGGAGGGGGTGGATGCCGGCTTGGGTGAGGCGTTGTTGGTTGGTGGTGTCGAGGGTGGCGGTGATGGTGCTGGTGTGGGCCCAGAGTCCCCAGGCGAGGCTGGTGGCGGGGAGGCCTTGGTGGTGGCGGTGGTGGGCGAGGGCGTCGAGGTAGGTGTTGGCGGCGGCGTAGTTGGCTTGTCCGGGGCTGCCGAGGGTGCCGGCGGCGGAGGAGTAGAGGACGAAGGCGGCCAGGGGGAGGTGGCGGGTGGCGTGGTGCAGGTGCCAGGCGGCGTCGACCTTGGGTCGCAGCACGGTGTGTACCTGGTCTGTGGTCATGGTGTGCAGGGTGGCGTCGTCGGTGGTGCCGGCGGTGTGGAAGACGGCGGTGAGCGGGTGTGCGTCCGGCACACCGCCGATGAGGGCGGTGACGGCGTCGGGGTCGGCGGTGTCGCAGGCGACGACGGTGACGGTGGCGCCGAGGTTCTGAAGGCGGGTGGTCAGGTCGGTGGCGTTGGGTGCGTTGGGGCCGCGGCGGCTGGCGAGTAGGAGGTGTCGGGTTTGGCCGGTGGTGGTGAGGTGTTCGGCGAGGAGGGCGCCGAGGGTGCCGGTGCCGCCGGTGATCAGCACCGTCCCCTCCGGATCCCAGCCGGCGGAACCGCCATCCTCGGTGGTCGCGGCGCTCATCCGGACCACCCGGGGGACGAGCAGCGCGCCGTCGCGGACGGCCAGTTGGGGCCGGCCGGTGGCGGCGGCCGCCCCGAGCAGGTCGTCGCCGGCCGGGTCCAGGTCGACGAGGCTGATCCGGTCCGGGTTTTCCGACTGCGCCGACCGGACCAACCCCCACAGCGCCGCCGCAGGCAGGTCGGTGACGTCCTCACCCGCCCGCGCGGCAACCGCCCCGCGGGTCACGACGATCAGGCGGCTCGTCGCGCACCGGTCGTCGGACAGCCAGCGGCGCAGGGCCGCGAGGGTACGGTCGACCAGATCGTGCGTACCGGCCACCACCTCCTGTTGCGGTGTGGTCGGGCGGACGACCACCACCGCCGGGACCGGCTCCGGGCCGTCGATCAGGTCGTCGAGGCCGGGCAGGTCGACCGCCGGCGGTACGGCCGTCCGGGTCGGCGCCGGCACCGCAATCCACGTGGTCCCGTAGAGAGCGGCCGCCTGCGGATCGAGGTCGCCCGTCGACGGGGTGCGTAGCGCCAGCCGGCCGATGGTGACGGCGGCAGCACCGGTCGGGTCGACGGCATCCACGGTGACGCTGTCCGGCGCCGCCCGGGCGATCCGGACCCGTAGCGCACGGGACCCACCGGCGGCCAGCCGGACGTCCGACCAGGCGAACGGCAGCCGTACGCCCTGGTCGGTCCCGTCGAGCAGGGCGAGGGGGTGCAGGGCTGCGTCGAGCAGGGCCGGGTGGATGCCGTACCCGGTGGTGGTCAGCTCGTCCGGCACCTCGACCTCGGCGTAGACCGTTTCGCCGTCCCGCCAGGCGGCCCGTACGCCCCGGAAGGCACGCCCGTAGTCCACGCCCGCCTCGGCGAACCCGGCGTAGAGGGCGTCGACATCCACCGGCGTGGCACCGGCGGGTGGCCAGGCCGGGAAGGGGTCAACCACCGGCACCGCCCCGTACGACAGGCCGCCGGTGGCGTGCACGGTCCACTCGCCGTCGGGGTCGTCCTGGTCGCGGGAGCTGATGGTCAGCGGTGCCTGTCCCGATTCGTCTGAGGGACCCACCTCGACGCGTAGTTGCCGTCCGGTCGCGGGGTTGAGGGTGAGCGGGGTTTCGATGGTGAGGTCGTGTAGGTGGGGGTGTGCGGTGTGGTGGCCGGCGTGCAGGGCGAGGTCGAGGTAGGCGGTGCCGGGGAGCAGGGTGGTGCCGGCGATGGTGTGGTCGGCCAGCCACGGGTGGGTCTGTGGGGAGAGCCGTCCGGTGAACAGGTGGCCCTGGTCGTGAGGGAGTTCGATGGTGGCGGCGAGGAGGGGGTGTCCGGCGGTGGTGAGGCCGAGGTCTTCGGCGTCGTTGACGGTTGGTTCGGCGTGCAGCCAGTAGCGCTGGTGTTGCCAGGGGTAGGTGGGCAGCGGCGCCGGCGGGGTCGGTCCGGCGGGCAGTAGTGGTGTCCAGTCGACGTCGATGCCGTTGGTGTGGGCGGTGGCGAGGGCGGTGAGCAGGCTGGCTGTTCCGTCGTGTCCGCGCTGTTGGGTGGCGATGGCGGTGGTGTCGGTGAGGGTTTCGCGGGTGAGGGTGGTGAGGGTGGCGTCGGGTCCGACTTCGAGGTAGTGGGTGACGCCGAGTTCGTGCAGGGTTTCGGTGCCGGCGGTGTAGTTGACGGTGTCGCGGATGTGGCGGGTCCAGTAGTCGGGGTCGGCGAGTTGCTGGTCGGTGGCGAGTTGTCCGGTCAGGTTGGACACGATCGGCAGGGCCGCCGGGTGGTAGGTGAGCTGTGCGGCGGCGGTGCGGAAGTCGTCGAGGATGGCGTCGGTGTGGGCGGAGTGGAAGGCGTGGGCGACGTGCAGTTTGCGGGCCCGGATGCCGTCGTCGGTGAGCTGGGCGGCTAGTGCCTCGATGGTGTCGGTGTCGCCGGCGAGGACGAGTGAGGTGGGGCTGTTGTGTCCGGCGAGGCTCACCTGCGGGTGGGCGTCGAGCAGTGGTTGCACCCGTTCGAGGGGTGCGGTGATGGCGAGCATGGCGCCGGTGGGCATGGTGTTCATGAGCCGGGCGCGGGTGGTGACGAGGTGGGCGGCGTCGGTGAGGTCGAGGACGCCGGCGATGTGGGCGGCGGTGAGTTCCCCGATGGAGTGCCCGATCAGGTAGTCCGGTCGGACCCCGAAGCTGTCCAGCAGCCGCACCATGGCGGTTTCGGCGGCGAACAGGGCCGGCTGGGTGTAGAGGGTCTGTCCGAGCAGGTCGGTGTGCTGGCCGGACATGACCTCGCGTAGCGGGTGGTCGAGGTGGACGTCGAGGGCGGCGCACACCTCGTCCAGGGCGGTCGCGTAGGCGGGGAAGCGGTGGTAGAGGTCGGCGGTCATGCCGGGGTGCTGGGCACCCTGCCCGGTGAACAGGAACGCCACCCTGCCGCCGCCACCGGCTACCCCGGTGCACAGGCTCGGGTGGGTCGTACCGGTGGACAGGGCACGCAGCGCGGCGATCAGGTCCGCCGCCGTGTGCGGCTCGCCGTCGCCGGGCGGGCCGGCCGGTACGATCGCCGCCCGCTCGGCAAAGGTGGCCCGCCCGGCGACCAGCGCGTACCCGACCGCGGGCGGCTCCAGCTCGGGGTGCTCGTCGAGGTGGGTGGCCAGCCGGGCCGCCTGGTCGCGCAGCGCCCCCGGGGTCTTCGCCGACAACAGCCACGGCAGCGTGACCTCCCCCGCGTCGCCGCCCGCCGCCACCAGCCCTGCCGGACCGTCCGCCGGCCCTGCCGGATCCGCCGGAACGTCAGCCGGCCGCGTTCCCAACTCCGCGTCCGCACGTGCGGCCGTCGATCCACCGCGGGTCGAGACGGCCGGGGTCGAGACGCCCGGTCCCGCTGCCGGGGCCTGTTCGATGATGACGTGGGCGTTGGTGCCGCTGATGCCGAACGAGGAGACCGCGGCGCGCCGCGGCCGGCCGTGCTCGGGCCACGGGGTGTTCTCGGTGAGCAGGGCCACCGCGCCGGAGGCCCAGTCGACGTGCGACGAGGGGGCGTCGACGTGCAGGGTCTTCGGCAGCACGCCGTGGCGCAGCGCCTGGACCATCTTGATGATGCCGGCGACGCCGGCGGCGGCCTGGGTGTGCCCCAGGTTCGACTTGACCGAACCGAGCCACAGCGGCTCCGAGCGGTCCTGCCCGTACGTGGCCAGCAGCGCCTGCGCCTCGATCGGATCACCGAGGGTCGTACCGGTGCCGTGCGCCTCCACTGCGTCGACGTCGGCGGGGGAGAGGCGGGCGGCGGCCAGGGCCTGCTGGATGACCCGCTCCTGCGCGGGGCCGTTGGGGGCGGTGAGGCCGTTGCTGGCGCCGTCCTGGTTGACCGCCGAGCCGCGGATCACCGCGAGCACCGGGTGGCCGTTGCGGCGGGCGTCGGACAGCCGCTCCAGCAGGAGCAGACCCACCCCCTCGCTCCACCCGGTGCCGTCGGCGGTGTCCGCGAAGGACTTGCACCGCCCGTCGGCGGCGAGCCCGCGCTGCCGGGCGAACTCGATGAACGTCCCGGGGGTGGCCATCACGGTCGCCCCGCCGGCCAGGGCGAGGCTGCAGTCGCCGTTGCGCAGCGCCTGGATGGCGAGGTGGGCGGTGACCAGGCTGGACGAGCAGGCGGTGTCGACGGTGAGCGCCGGCCCCTGCAACCCCAGCGTGTACGCGAGCCGCCCGGAGGCGATGCTGCCGGCGTTGCCGTTGCTCAGGTGGCCCTCGTAGCCGGCGGGCGGGTGCTGCAGGCGGGCGCCGTAGTCGCCGTACATGATGCCGGTGAAGACGCCGGTGTCGCTGTGCCGCAGCGTGTGCGGGTTGATCCCGGCGTTCTCGATGGTCTCCCAGGCGGTCTCGAGCAGCAGCCGGTGCTGGGGGTCGGTGGCGGCGGCGTCGCGCGGGCTGATGCCGAAGAAGTCGGCGTCGAAGGCGTCGGCGTCGTGCAGGAAGCCGCCGTGGCGGGTGTACGTGGTGCCGGGGTGGTCGGGGTCGGGGTGGTGCAGCCGGTCGAGCTGCCAGCCGCGGTTGGTGGGGAACTCGCTGATCGCGTCGATCCCGCCGGCGACCAGGTCCCACAGCTGGTCCGGGTTGCGCACGCCGCCCGGGTAGCGGCAGGCCATGCCGACGATGGCGACCGGCTCGTCGGCCGGCGCCGGGCCCGCGACGGTCCGGGTGACGCCCGGTCCGCCGGCGGGCGCCAACCGGGTGAGCAGGTGGGTGGCGAGGGCTTCGGCGGTGGGGTGGTCGAAGATCAGCGTGGCGGGCAGCCGCAGGCCGGTGGCCGCGGTGAGCCGGTTGCGCAGGTCCACGGCGGTCAGCGAGTCGAACCCGAGGTCCTTGAACGCCCGGTCGGGGTCGACCTGGTCGGCGTCGGCGTGGCCGAGCACCGCGGCGACCTCGGTGCGGACCAGCCGGGACAGCAACCGGGCCCGCCCGGCGGCGTCCAGCCCGGCCAGCCTGCCGGCCGGGCCGGTGGCGTCGGTGCTGGTCGCCGCGCTGCGCCGGAGCCGGGAGGGGCGCAGCGCGGGCACGCTCCGCGCGTCGAGGTCGGCGGCCACCAGCAGTGGCCGCCCGTCCGCCAGCGCGGCGTCGAGCAGGGCGAGGCCCGCCGCGTCGGTCAGCGGCCGTACGCCGTGCCGGGCGGCCCGCGACCGGTCCCGCGCGTCGAGGTGCCGGGTGATGCCGGTCTCCCGCTCCCACAGCCCCCAGGCGACGGAGGTGCCGGGGCGTCCCTGCGCCGCGCGGTGCTGGGCCAGGGCGTCGAGGTAGGCGTTCGCCGCCGCGTAGTTGCCCTGCCCGGCGCTGCCGAGCGTGCCGGCGACGGAGGAGTAGAGCACGAACGCGGCGTGCGGCAGGTCCGCGGTGGCCTGGTGCAGGTGCCACGCCCCGGCGACCTTCGGTGCCAGCACCCGGTCCAGCTGCGCTCCGGTGAGGGTGTGCAGCGGCGCGTCGTCGACCACGCCGGCGGTGTGGAAGACGGCGGTGAGGGGGTGCCCGGCGGGGATCCCGGCGAGCAGGGCGGTCACCGCCGCCGGGTCGGTGACGTCGCAGGCCGCCACGGTCACCTCGGCACCGGCCTCGGCCAGCCGGGCGGTCAGCGCGTCGGCGCCGGGCGCCGCCGGTCCCTGCCGGCTGGCCAGCAGCAGCCGCCGGGCCTGCCCGGTCGCGGCGAGATGGCCGGCCAGCAGCGCGCCCAGTCCGCCCGTGCCGCCGGTGATCAGGACCGTACCCTCGGGGTCCAGGTCGGTGTCGGGGCGCTCGCCGGGCAGCGTCCGGACGAGTCGCGGTCGCAGCGCGGCGCCCTCGCGCAGGGCCAGCTCCGGTTCGCCGCTGGCGACGGCGGCCGGCAGGGCGGCCCGGCTGGTCGGGGTGGCGTCCCAGTCGACGAGGACGAGGCGTCCCGGGTGCTCGGCCTGCGCCGCGCGGACCAGCCCCCGCACGGCCGCGGCGGCCAGGTCGGCGACCTCGTCGTGCGGTGCCGCGGCGACCGCGCCGCTGGTCAGCACCACCAGGCGGCCGGCGGCGCACCGGTCGTCGGCCAGCCAGCGGCGCAGCAGCGCCAACGTCTCGGCGGTGAGCGCCGCGACGCCGTCGGGCCCGTCCGGGCCGCTGACGGCCAGGACGACGACCTCGTCGGGTACGGCGTCCGCGGCGAGCAGCCGGTCGAGTCCCGCCGGGTCCAGGATCGGGTACGCCGGTGCCGCGCCGACCGGGGTCACGTCGAGGGCGGCCCATTCCACCGTGAACAGGCCGGCCACGTCGCGGTGGCCGCCCCGCGGCAGCGGCCGGAGGGTGAGCGACTCGATGTCGATGACCGGCGCGCCGGCCGGGTCGGTGGCGTGCACGCTCACCACGTCGGCGTCGACCTGCCGGAACCGGACCCGCAGGGTGGTGGCGTCGGTGGCGTGCAGGGCGACGCCCGACCAGGCGAACGGCAGGCGGGTCCCGCCGTCCCCGGCGGTGAGGGCGAGCGGGTGCAGGGCGGCGTCGAGGAGCGCGGGGTGGATGCCGTACCCGCTGCTGGTGACCTCGTCGGGGAGCCGGACCTCGGCGTGCACGGTGTCGCCGGCCCGCCACGCGGCGCGCAGGCCCTGGAAGGCGGGACCGTAGTCGACGCCCGCCTCGGCCAGCGTCGCGTACAGGTCGGAGACGTCCACGGCGGTGGCGTCGGCGGGTGGCCACGGCTCGGGCTCGCGCTCGGCGGCCGGTCCGCCCCGGGCGGTCAGGGTGCCGGTGGCGATCACCCGCCAGGTCGGGTCGGCGCCGTACCGGGTCCGGAAGGTGACGGCCCGCCGGTTGTCCCGGTCGGGGGCGTCGACGTGCACCTGGAGCGGTACGTGGCTGCCGGCGTCGAGGGCGAGCGGCGCCTCGATGGTGAGGTCGTCCAGGTACGGCTGCCCGGTCTCGTGCCCGGCGTGCAGGGCGAGGTCGACGAACGCGGTGCCGGGGAGCAGCACGGCGCCGGCGATGGCGTGGTCGCGCAGCCACGGATGGGCGTCGACGCTCAGCAGGGTGGTGTAGAGGTGGCCCTGGTCGTTGGGGAGTTCGATGGCGGCGCCGAGGAGCGGGTGCCCGGCCTGGCTCAACCCCAGGTCCGCCGCCTCGATCGGGCCGGTTCCGTGGTGCAGCCAGTAGCGGCGGCGCTGGAACGGGTAGGTGGGCAGCGGTTCCGCCGGGGCGGGGATGGCGGGGAGCAGCGGTGTCCAGTCGACGTCGACGCCGCTGGTGTGGGCGGTGGCCAGTGCGGTGAGCAGGGTTGCCGTTCCGTCGTGTCCGCGCCGCTGGGTGGGGATGGCGGTGGCGTCGGTGAGGGTTTCGCGGGTGAGGGTGCTCAGGGTGGCGTCGGGTCCGACTTCGAGGTAGTGGGTGACGCCGAGTTCGTGCAGGGTTTCGGTGCCGGCGGTGTAGTTGACGGTGTCGCGGATGTGGCGTGCCCAGTAGTCGGGGTCGGCGAGTTGCTGGTTGGTGGCGAGTTGTCCGGTCAGGTTGGACACGATGGGCAGCGCTGCCGGGTGGTAGGTGACGGTGGTGGCGGCGGTGCGGAAGTCGTCGAGGATCGTCTCGGTGTGGGCGGAGTGGAAGGCGTGGGCGACGTGCAGTTTGCGGGCGCGCACGCCGTCGTCGGTGAGCTGGGCGGCGATGGTGTCGATGGTGTCGGTGTTGCCGGCGAGGACGAGTGAGGTGGGGCTGTTGTGTCCGGCGAGGCTCACGTCGGGGTGCGCGTCGAGCAGTGGTTGCACCCGTTCGAGGGGTGCGGTGATGGCGAGCATGGCGCCGGTGGGCATGGTGTTCATGAGCCGGGCGCGGGTGGTGACGAGGTGGGCGGCGTCGGTGAGGTCGAGGACGCCGGCGATGTGCGCGGCGGTGAGTTCCCCGATGGAGTGCCCGATCAGGTAGTCGGGTCGGATCCCGAAGCTGTCCAGCAGCCGCACCATGGCGGTCTCTGCGGCGAACAGGGCCGGCTGGGTGTAGAGCGTCTGTCCGAGCAGGTCGGTGTGCTGGCCGGACATGACCTCCCGCAGCGGCCGGTCGAGGTGCGGGTCGAGGGCCGCGCACACCTCGTCCAGCGCGGCGGCGTACACGGGGAAGTGGTGGTAGAGGTCGGCGGTCATGCCGGGGTGTTGGGCGCCCTGCCCGGTGAACAGGAACGCCACCTTCCCGACCGTGCTCACCGCCCCTTGGACCAGGTTCGGGTGGTTTACGCCGTCGGAGAGGGCGTGCAGGGCGGCGATCAGGTCCGCGGTGGTGTGCGGTTCACCGTCGGGGTCGTCCAGCGGGGGGACGATCGCCGCCCGGTGGTCGAACGCGGTCCGGGTGGTGGCCAGCGCGTGCGCCACCCGGGCCGGAGCCAGGTCCGGCCGCTCGTCCAGCACCTCCACCAGCCGGGCCGCCTGGTCGCGTAGCGCCGCCGGGGTCTTCGCCGACAGCAGCCAGGGCAGCGGCACGGCGGAATGGGCGTCGGTGGCGGACTCCGATCCGGCCGGCTCCTCCGGGGCCGGGTCCTGGCCGGCGGGGTCGGGGGCTTGTTCGATGATGAGGTGGGCGTTGGTGCCGCTGATGCCGAAGGAGGAGACCGCGGCGCGGCGGGGTCGGTCGTGGTCGGGCCAGGGGGTGGTGTCGGTCAGCAGGGCCACCGCGCCGGAGGTCCAGTCGACGTGGGTGGAGGGGGCGTCGACGTGCAGGGTCTTGGGCAGGGTGCCGTGGTGGATGGCTTGGACCATTTTGATGATGCCGGCGACGCCGGCGGCGGCTTGGGTGTGGCCGATGTTGGATTTGATCGAGCCGAGCCAGAGGGGCTGTGAGCGGTCCTGGCCGTAGGTGGCGAGGAGGGCTTGGGCTTCGATGGGGTCGCCGAGGGTGGTGCCGGTGCCGTGGGCTTCGACGGCGTCGACGTCGGCGGGGCTCAGCCGGGCGTTGGCGAGGGCTTGGCGGATGACGCGTTGTTGGGAGGGTCCGTTGGGGGCGGTCAACCCGTTGCTGGCGCCGTCCTGGTTGACCGCGGAACCGCGGATCACCGCGAGGACGGGGTGGCCGTTGCGGCGGGCGTCGGAGAGCCGCTCCAGCAGGATCAGGCCGACCCCCTCGCCCCACCCGGTGCCGTCCGCCGACTCCGCGAACGACTTGCACCGCCCATCGGCGGACAGTCCCCGCTGCCGGGCGAACTCCACGAAGATCTTCGGGGTCGCCATCACGGTGGCGCCCCCGGCGAGCGCCAGGGTGCACTCGCCGTTGCGCAGCGCCTGCATGGCCAGGTGGGTGGCGACCAGCGACGACGAGCAGGCGGTGTCCACGGTCAGCGCCGGCCCCTCGAGGCCGAGCGCGTAGGCGAGCCGGCCCGACGCGACGCTGGTGGTGTTGCCGGTCAGCAGGTAGCCGGCGACCTCCGCGGGCGGCGCCAGAGTGGCCGGGGCGTACTCCTGGGAGACGACGCCCGCGAACACGCCGGTGGCCGTGCCGCGCAGCCGGGTGGGATCGATGCCGGCCCGCTCCAGGACCTCCCAGGCGGTCTCCAGCAGCAGCCGCTGCTGCGGGTCGGTCGCCAGCGCCTCCCGCGGGCTGATCCCGAAGAACTCCGCGTCGAACAGGCCGGCGTCGCCGAGGAAACCACCCTCCCGGGCGTACGTGGTGCCGGGCCGGTCGGGGTCGGGATCGTGCAGCGTCGCGAGGTCCCAGCCCCGGTCGGTGGGGAAACCGGCCATCGCGTCCACACCACCGCGGACCAGCTGCCACAGCCGCTCCGGCGAGTCGACGCCACCGGGGAACCGGCAGGCCATCCCGACGATGGCGATCGGCTCGTCGGCCACCGCCGGCGCGGCGGTGGCCGGGGCCGGCGCGGGCGCCGCCGGCGCGGACAGGTGGGTGCCGAGGTGCCGGGCCAGCGCGAGCGGCGTCGGGTGGTCGAACACCAGCGTGGTGGGCAGCTTCCAGCCGGTCAGGGCGGTGAGCCGGTTGCGTAGCTCGACGGCGGTGACCGATTCGAGGCCCAGTTCCTTGAACGGCTGCTGCGCCGGCACGGCGGCGGCGTCGGCGTGCCCGAGCACCACGGCGACCTGGGCCCGGACCAGGTCCAGCAGGCGCGCGTGCCGCTCGTCAGCGGTCAGGCCGGCCAGCCGGTGCAGGAGCCCGGCCGCGCCGTCGAGGCCCGCCACCGGCCGGGCGGGCGCCGGGGCCAGGCCGCGCAGCAACGCCGGCAGAGTGCCCGCCTCGGCCTGCGCGCGCAGCGCCGGACGGTGCCACCGCGTCGGTACGACGGTCGGGGCGGTCCCGGCGAGCGCGCGGTCCAGCATGGCCAGCGCCTCGCCGGTGGGCAGCGGCAGCAGCCCGCCCCGGGCGAGCCGCTCCCGGTCGGCGTCGCCGAGGTGCCCGGTCATGCCGCTGGCCTGCGCCCAGAAGCCCCAGGCCAGGCTGAGCGCGCGCCGGCCCTGCGCGACGCGGTGCTGGGCGAGCGCGTCGAGGAAACTGTTCGCCGCCGCGTAGTTGGCCTGCCCGGCGGCGCCGAGGGTGCCGGCGATCGACGAGTAGAGCACGAACGCCGACAGGTCGAGGTGCGCGGTGGCGCGGTGCAGGTGCCAGGCCGCGTCCACCTTGGGCCGGAGCACGGCGTGCACCTGCTCGGCGGTGAGACCGGTGAGCACCCCGTCGTCGAGGACGCCGGCGGTGTGGAACACGGCGGTGAGCGGACGCGCCACCGGGATCCCCTCGACCAGCGCGGCGACCGCCTCGGCGTCGGCGGTGTCGCACGCCACCACGGTGGCCTCGGCGCCCAACTCGCGCAGCCGGGCCACCAGCTCGGCCGCGCCCGGGGCATCGGCGCCGCGCCGGCCGGCCAGCAGCAGGTGCCGGGCCCGACCGGTGGTCGCCAGCTCGGTGGCGAGCAGGCCGCCCAGGGTCCCGGTACCCCCGGTGATGAGGACCGTGCCGTCCGGGTCGAGCGGGACCGCGGGATGATCCGGTGCCGGCGCGACCGGCGCCACGCGCGGGGCCAGCAGCCGGCCGTCGCGGAGCGCGAGCTGCGGTTCGCCGCAGCCCAGCGCGGCGGCGAGCGCGTCCTCGCTCGCCGCCGTCCCGTCGCTGTCGACCAGCACGAACCGGTCGGCGTGCTCGGTCTGGGCGGACCGCAGCAGCCCCCACAGCGCGGCGGCCGGCAGGTCGGTCACGTCCTCGCCGTCGCCGGCGGCGACCGCGTTGCGGGTGAGCACCACCAGGCGGCAGCCGTCGAGGTCGGGCTCGCGCAGCCAGCTCTGCAGGGTGGCCACCATCCGGGCCACCGCGTCGTGCGTACCGGCCACCGGATCGCCGCCCGTCGCCGGCGAGTAGACCACCACGTCGGGGGCGTTCATCGAGGTACGCAGCAGATCGGCCAGCCCGTCGTCGTCGACCGCCTCGTACCCGTCGACGGTGTCGACGGTGGCCGCGACGGGCTCCCAGACCACCCGGTGCAGCGGGGCGGCCCGCAGCGCGGCGACGTCCAGCGGCCGGGTGTCGAGGCGTTCGACGTCCAGGACCGGAACGCCCTGCGGCGTCGTGGCCCGTACGCTGACCGCCCCCGCGCCGGTGCGGGTCAGCGTGACACGCAACGCGGTCGGCCCCACGGCGTGCACCGTGACACCCGCGAACGCGAACGGCACCTGCACGGTGTCCCCGGTACGCAGCGCGGCCCCGACGTGGAGCGCCGCGTCCAGCAGCGCCGGATGGAGGCCGTAGCCGGCGGCCTCGACATCCGGGTTCAGCGCGACGTCGGCGTGCACGCTCTCCCCGTCCCGCCACGCCCGGACCACGTTGCGGAACGCGGGGCCGTAGTGCAGGCCCAGGTCGTCCAGGCCGGCGTAGAACGCCGCCACGTCGACCGGTTCCGCCGTGGGCGACGGCGCCGGCGGGGCCGGGCTGGGCGCCGGTCCCGGCGCGGCGGTGAGCAGGCCGCTGACGTGCCGGGTCCACGGCTCGTCCGGTTGCCCCTCCGGCCGGCTGCTGATGGTGATGGCGCTGCCGTCCTCCGCCGGCCGGCCCACCTCGACCCGCAGGTGCAGCGGCTCGGTCTCCGGCAGGGTCAGCGGCGCGTGGATGGTCAGCTCCCGCAGGTGCCGCCGGCCGGTGAAGGTGCCGCAGTGCAGGGCCAGGTCGACCAGGGCCGCGGCGGGCAGGATCGGCTGCCCGCCCACCGCGTGGTCGCTCGTCCACGGGTGACCATCCACGGTGAGCCGGCCGGTGAAGACGTGCGTGCCGTCCTCGGTGGTGATCGTCGCGGCGAGCAGCGGATGCCCCGCCGGGCTCTGGCCGTGGTGGGCCGGCGTCGACGCCACCGGCACCGGGTCGAGCCAGTAGCGCTGGTGTTGGAAGGGATAGGTGGGCAGGGGCAGGTGTCGGGCCGGGACGGGGAGGTGCCAGTTGATGGTGAGGCCGTGGGTGTGGGCGGTGGCGAGGGCGTGCAGGAACTGGCGGTGGCTGTTGTGGTCGCGTTTGAGGGTGGCGAGGGCGCGGGGCTCGTCGACGCTGTCCCAGGTGTCGAAGGTTTGTTGGAGGGTGGGGGTGAGGATGGGGTGGGGGGTGGCTTCGATGTAGGTGTGGTGTCCGTCGGTGAGCAGGGCTTGGGTGGCTGTTTGTAGGCGTACGGGTTGGCGGAGGTTGTCGTACCAGTAGTCGGCGGTGAGGTGGCTGGTGTCGATGTGGGTGCCGGTGACGGTGGAGTAGAAGGTGACGTCGGTCGGCTGGGGTGTGATGGTGCCGAGGGTGGTGAGGAGCGCTTCGCGGAGGGGTTCGATGTGGGGGGTGTGTGAGGCGTAGTTGACGGCGATGACGCGGGCGCGGATGTCTTGGGCTTGGAGGGTGTCGACCAGCGTCCGTACCTGGTTGGGGTTGCCGGCGATGACGGTGGTGGTGGGGCTGTTGTGGGCGGCGATGTGCAGGTCGGTGTGCTCGGTCAGCAGGGCGGCCACCTGGTCGGCGGGTAGGGGGATGGAGGCCATGGTGCCGGTGCCGTGCAGGGTGGTGACGGCGGTGGCGCGGGCGGTGGTGATGGTGATGGCGTCGTGCAGGGTGAGGGCGCCGGCGTGGTAGGCGGCGGCGATTTCGCCTTGGGAGTGGCCGAGGACGGCGTCGGGGGTGATGCCGTGGTGGTGCCAGAGGGTGGCGAGGCC
>NZ_JBFAJK010000062.1:0-27254 GCF_040655175.1 Micromonospora sp. NPDC050495
TCGATGACACCGTCAAGCGACTCGACCCATTCGCTGGTCTCTTCAGGGTCGATGTCCGGAAGCTGGCTCGGCAGACCAGCGGTGATCACCGGGCGCTTGCGTTCCGTAGCCACAGGCGTTCCCTCGGTTCTGTGTGGGATAGGTCTCTAGCGCCATCCTGCCCCCTGATGCCGCTCGTCGTCACGTCTCCCTCCCTCAGACGCGACGCTCAACACAGGTACTCGCCAGTAACTTTGCGCTACCGGCCGCCCCGGGTCCGGGCGGCGAACGGTCGCCCCGTCGGGGTCCCTCCGCCGGCCGGCCGCGCCGCCCGGCCGGGTGGGGCAGAATGCGCCGTATGCGTAGCGAGGTGATCAGTGTCCAGACCGGGTCCCGGCCGACCGTCCGGGACATCACCGCCGAGGCCGAGCGGTTCGTCTCCGGCCAGGGCGACGGCTTGCTGCACGTCTTCGTGCCGCACGCCACCGCCGGGCTGGCGATCATCGAAACCGGCTCCGGCTCCGACGACGACCTGCTGCGCGCGCTGGACGACCTGCTCCCCACCGACGACCGGTGGCGGCACCGGCACGGCTCGCCCGGGCACGGCCGGGACCACGTGCTGCCCGCGTTCGTCCCGCCGTACGCGACGCTGCCGGTGCTCGGCGGCCGGCTCCAGCTCGGCACCTGGCAGTCCGTCTGCCTCGTCGACACCAACGGCGACAACCCGACCCGGAAGGTCCGCTTCTCCTTCCTCCCGGGCTGACCACGAACCCAAGCTCAGGGCCGCCGCCGGGTCGGTCAGTCGCCGGCCGGACCGAGCAGGCGGCGTAGCTCGCGTGGGGTGTGCCCGAGCTGAGCGCGGACCGTGCGGGTCAGGTGCGCCTGGTCGGCGAAGCCCAGCTCGGCCGCGAGCCCGGCGAGGCTGTCGACGCCCTCCTCCAGCCGGTCCAGCGCCCGCCCGACCCGCAACCGGTTGCGGTAGCGGGTGAGCGGCACCCCGACCAGCGCCTGGAACTCCCGGCTCAGCCGGTAGGGCGACACGCCGAGCCAGCGGGCCAGCGGGACGAGGCCGGCGGCGTCGGGAAGGCCGTCGTGCAGCGCGGCGCGGGCCCGCTCCACCAGCCGCCGGCTCCGGCCGGTGCCGCCGGTCGCGGGCCCGGTGGCCGTACCGACCAGCCGGACCAGCCGCTCGGCCGCCGCGAAGTCCGGGTCGCCCCGACCGGCGGCCCGCAGCAGCAGCCGGTGGGTGAGGTCGACCCGGGCGTCGACGTGGACCACGGCCGGCACCGGCCGGTCGGCGAACAGCTCCCGCCACAACCGCTCCGACAGGTGTACGGAGGTGCAGTCGTCCCCGCCCGCCGCCGGGTGGGCGAAGCGCTCCTCCTCGCCGGGCACGGTCAGGTAGGCCGTCGTCGGGTCGACGAACTCCGGGCCGCCGCGCCCGGCCCGCCGGAAGCCGCCCCGCCGGGTCAGCACCAGCCCGTACGCGGTGGCCGGCTCCGGCCCGGACCAGGGGGTGTGCTCGTCGCGGCAGCGCACCGCGGCGACCCGGAAGTCCGGGTGCCGCAGCAGCGGCGTGGCGGTGCGCACGCCGGCCAGGATAGGCCGCCCGGCCGACAGCGCGGCCGGCCGCGCAGACCCGAGCACGGCCCGACCCGCCGCCCGGGCAACGGCTGCCGGTCGCCGCCGAAGGGAGGGCTGCCGGTCGCCGCTGAGGGGAGGGCTGCCGGTCGCCGCCGAGGGAAGGCCGCCCGATCCGGCGCCCGGGGTGGGCGGCCGGTGCCGCAAGGATCGACAAGACCCGGGCCGGCGTGCTCGGCAGGCTGGCGGCGTGACCGGACCGAACCGCGGCACGACCGCGCTGCTGACCGTCCTGCTGACCGGGCAGGCCATGGCCTCGATGGACACCTCGATCGCGGCGGTCGCCGCCACGGCGATCCGGGCGGACCTGGCCGGCCCGCCGGCCGTGCAGCAACTCGTGCTGGCCGGCTACACCCTGACCTTCGCGGTGCTGGTGGTCACCGGCGCGCGGCTGGGCGCCCGGCACGGGTACGCCCGGGTCTTCCGCTTCGGCCTGGCCGGGTTCACCCTCGCCTCGCTGGCCTGCGGCCTGGCACCCGGTCCGGTGGCCCTGGTGCTGGCCCGCGCGGCGCAGGGGGCGGCCGGCGCGCTGCTGGTGCCGCAGGTGCTGTCGCTGATCCAGACCCGGATGGGCGGCGCGGCCCGCGCCCGGGCGATCGGGGCGTACGCCATGGTGCTGGCGCTCGGCGTGGCCGCCGGCCAGGTCGCCGGCGGGCTGCTGGTCACCCTGGACCTGGCCGGGTTGAGCTGGCGGACGGCGTTCCTGGTCAACGTGCCGGTCGGGGCGGTGCTGCTGGTGGCCGGTCGTCGGGTGCTGGCCGGCCCGCCCGGCCCGCCCGGCCCGCCGCCGCGCCGGGAGGGTCTGGACGTACCCGGTGTGCTGCTCCTCTCGGCGGCCATGCTGACCCTGGTCGGACCGCTGGTGGTCGGCCGGGATCTGGGCTGGCCCGGCTGGACGACTCCCGTGGCGGTCGCCGTCGGCGCCGCCGGGCTGTGGTTCTTCCTCCGCTACGAGGCCGGACGGGCCCGGCGCGGCGCCGACCCACTGCTGGACGTGACGGTGCTGCGCCGGCCCGGGGTGGCGACCGGGCTGCTGGCCTGCTGCGTGGTGATGGGCTGCTACGCCGGATTCCTCTTCGTGCTCACCCTGCGCCTGCAGGACGGGCTGGGGTTCACCGCGCTGGCCGCGGGGCTCGCCTTCGTCCCGTACGCCGCGGGGTTCGCTGTCTGCGGGCTGGCGGTGCCGCGCCTGCCGGAGCGGATCGGCCGGCGGCTGCCGGTCGCCGGGCCGTTGGTGCTGGCGGCGGTGGTGCTGGCGCTGGCCGGGCTGGCCCGGACCGGCTGGCCGTGGCCGGCCGGCAGCGTCCTGCTGCTCGCCGGTGGCGCCGCGCACGCCGCATCGTTCAGCCCGCTGGTGACCCGGCTCACCGCGAGCGTGCCGGCCGGTGCGGCCGCCGCGCTCTCCGCGCTGGTCTCCACCGGCACCCTGCTGGCCGCGGTGCTGGGCGTAACGCTGATCGGCGGCCTGCACCTGGCCCGACCGGGCACCCCGGCGGCTCCGGCCGCGCTGACCGCCGCCCTGCTCCTGGCCGGCGCCCTGGCCGCCCGCCGCACTCTCGGAACCGCCGCGCCCACGCCCGTCCGGCCGGAGGTTGGCGCGGATCACCTGGTCAGCCGATCCGAGACTGGTCAATAGTTGGCGAGTCAACTGCTGCCGAGCAAGTAGAATGGGCCTCGTGGCGTACCCAGTCCTCTCCTCAATCGGCCCCGACGCGAGCGACCGCGCGGGCCTGGCCGGAGACGCCGTGCGCCGGATCCTGCACATCGCCGCCGCCATGCGCCACCACCAGGACGTCGAGCTCACCGGCCTCGGCCTCACCCCGGCCGCCGCCCGCGCCCTGCACGAGCTGGACCCGGACCGTCCGCTGCCGGCCCGCGAGCTGGCCGAGCAACTGGGCTGTGACCGGTCCAACGTCACCGCCCTGGTCGACAAGCTGGAGCACGCCGGGCTGGTGGAACGGCGGGTCGACCCGGCCGACCGGCGGCAGAAGACGCTCGTGGTGACCGAGGCCGGCCGGCGGGTACGCGACCACGTCCACCGGGTGATGTCCGACTCCCGACTCCTCGGCGGGCTCACCACCGGGGAGCTGGCCACCCTGCGTGAGCTGGTCTGGAAGGTCTCCGACGGCGGCTGCCCGGAGCGGTGCGCGGAGGACTGAGCCGCACCGCGTGGTACGTGTCCGACTGGGCGACCCGGGCCCGCGTCGGTAATGCTGTCCGACGTGACCTCCCCGCAAGATCTCGACGACCGGTTCCGGGCGGCCCTGGGTGAACTCGGCGCCCCCGCGCGGCGCCGCGACCTGGCCGAGCCGCTCGCCGACGGCGCGCCGCTGACCGGCGCGCAGGCGCTGGCGCTCTTCGACGCCCAGGTGACCAGCCGGCTGCTGGACCTCGCCGGCCGGTGGCTGCGCGGCTTCGGGGAGGGCTACTACACGATCGGCTCGGCGGGCCACGAGGGCAACGCCGCGGTCGCCGCGGCCCTGCGCCCGACCGACCCCGCTCTGCTGCACTACCGTTCCGGGGCCTTCTACTGCCTGCGCGCCGCGCAGGCCGCGGGCGGCTTCCCGGCACCGGCTGAGCCGACCGGTGGCACCACCGACGACGTCGCCGCCGGCCCGGCGACCGGGATCCCCGGGGCCCGGACCCCGGTCGACCGCGACGTCCCGGCCCGGACCGAACCGGCACCCGACGCCCCGGCCCTGGACGGCCCCGCGGCCGACAGCGCGCCCGGCGCGGACCCGCCGGCATCGGGAGAGCCGCCGGCTGGCGCGTCGCGGGTCGCGGGCGAGCCCGGGGTGCCGGAGCAGTCGACCGGCGTGCCGCCGGTCGCGGAGCGGACCGTCGTGGTCGGGCCGCCCGCCCCGGACGGGACGGACCCGGGCGGGACGGACCCGGACGAGCCGGCGGGCGGGGCCGCGCCCACCGGGCCCGGCGCGGAGGCGGCCCCGCTCCCGGCCGGCGTCACCGTGGCGGTCGACAGCGCCGGCCGGGCCGAGGTCGACGCGCCGCCGCTGCCCCCGCCGGTCCCCGGTGACGCGTACGCGGAGGCGGCGCGGGACGTGCTGCGGGGCATGGTCGCCTCGGCCTGCGAGCCGATCGCGGGCGGCCGGCACAAGGTGTTCGGCCGGGCCGACCTGGCCGTGGTGCCGACCACCTCCACGATCGCCTCGCACCTGCCCCGCGCGGTGGGCGCCGGACTGGCCCTGGAACGGCTGCGCCGGAGCGGCGCCGCCCGCCGGGCCGGGGAGGACCCCGGCTCCGCCCGCCGGGCGGGGGAGGACCCCGGCACCGGCCGCCGGGCCGGCGGGGACGCCGGCACCGCCTCGCCGTGGCCGCCCGACGCCATCGTGGTCTGCTCCTTCGGCGACGCCTCGGTCAACCACGCCACCGCCACGGCCGCGTTCAACACCGCCGGCTGGTACGACCACACCGGCCTGCGCATCCCGGTGCTCTTCGTCTGCGAGGACAACGGGCTGGGGATCAGCGTCCGGTCCCCGGAGGGCTGGGTCGAGGCGACGCTGCGCGCCAAGCCGGGGATCCGCTACTTCGCCGCGGACGGCAGCGACCCGGTCGAGGCGTACCGGGTGGCCGCCGAGGCCGCCGCCTGGGTCCGCCGGCACCGGCGCCCCGCCGTGCTGCACCTGCGCACCGTCCGGCTGATGGGGCACGCCGGGGCGGACGCGGAGACCGCGTACCGCAGCCCCGCCGAGCTGGCCGCGGACGCCGCGCGGGACCCGCTGCTGGCCACCGCGCGGCTGCTCGTCGAGGCGGGCTTCGCCGACGGCGAGGAACTGCTGGCCCGGTACGACGAGCGCGGCTGGCAGCTCCGCCGGATCGCCGAGGAGGTGCTCGACGAGCCGAAACTCACCTCCCCGGCGGAGGTGGTGGCCGAGCTGGCCCCCCGCCGGCCGGCGCGCGTGTCGCGGGCGGTGGCCGACGCGGCGGCCCGGGCGGCGGGACCGGGTGCGGCCGTCCGGGCCGCCCGCTTCGGCGGCAAGCTGCCCGAGCTGGCCGGACCGCTCACCCTGGCGCAGAGCATCAACGCCGCGCTCGCCGACGGGATGCTGGACCACCCGGAGATGGCCGTCTTCGGGGAGGACGTCGCCGCCAAGGGCGGGGTGTACGGGGTGACCAAGGGGCTGCGGGACCGGTTCGGTCCGGCCCGCGTCTTCGACACGCTGCTGGACGAGACCTCGATCCTCGGGCTCGGGCTCGGGGCCGGCCTGGCCGGGATGCTGCCGGTGCCGGAGATCCAGTACCTGGCGTACCTGCACAACGCCGAGGACCAGTTGCGGGGCGAGGCGGCGACCATGCGCTTCTTCTCCCGGGGGGCGTTCCGCAATCCGATGGTGGTGCGGGTCGCCGGGCTGGCGTACCAGGAGGGGTTCGGCGGCCACTTCCACAACGACAACTCGGTGGCCGTGCTCCGGGACGTACCCGGACTGGTGATCGCGGTGCCGGCCCGGCCGGACGACGCCGCGCCGATGCTGCGGAGCTGCCTGGCCGCCGCCGCGGTGGACGGCACGGTGAGCGTCTTCCTGGAGCCGATCGCGCTCTACCACACCCGCGACCTGTACGTCGACGGCGACGGCGAGTGGCTGGCCGGGTACGCCGAGCCGGGCGCCTGGGCCGCCGGGCACGTGCCGGTCGGCCGGGCCCGGGTGTACGGGGTGGGCTCCGCCGAGGACGTCACGATCATCACCTTCGGCAACGGGGTACGGATGTCCCTGCGCGCGGCGGCCACCCTCGCCGACGAGGGGATCGGCTGCCGGGTGGTGGATCTGCGCTGGCTGGCCCCGCTGCCGGTCGCCGACATCATCCGGGAGGCCTCGGCCACGTCCCGGGTGCTGGTCGTCGACGAGACCCGCCGGTCGGGCGGGGTGGGCGAGGGAGTGATCGCCGCACTGGTCGACGCCGGGTATGTCGGGGCTGCGCGCCGGGTGGCCGGACTTGACTCGTTTGTACCATTAGGCCCGGCTGCGCGTCAGGTTCTGGTCTCCGAGGAAGCCATTACCGAGGGTGCCCGTACGCTGCTGGCACGGTAAATTCCGTTCCACCCGGTGCGCCACTTGCGCGGGGAGCCACAACTGTGTGGACTTGGCCCGACGGCATCCGTGGGACGCCGCGAGCAGGGATGAGATGAGGAGGCACGCGACAGTGAGCGCGACCGCTGGTCAGGCCGCCGACGGGGTACGCAGCCTGGCGGACCGGTTCGGGATCGAACCGGGGATGGTCGTCATGGAGATGGGGTACGACGACGACGTCGACCAGGATCTCCGGGACGCCCTGACCGACCGCTGTGGAGAGCTGGTCGACGAGGACACCGACGAGGTGGTCGACGCGGTTCTCGTCTGGTACCGCGACGGCGACGGTGACCTCTTCGAGCTCCTCGTCGACGCCCTCGGACCGCTCGCCGACGCCGGCGTGGTCTGGCTGCTCACGCCGAAGGCGGGCCGGGACGGTCACGTCGAGCCGAGCGAGGTCGCGGAGAGCGCGCAGACCGCCGGCCTGCAGCAGACCTCCACCATCAACGCGGGCCGCGACTGGAGCGGCGCCCGGCTCGTGCTCCGGCGCGGGTCGAAGGGCAAGAAGTAGCCGTTCCGGCACACCCGGCGGCGGCGCCGCCGGGTGTGGCAGGCTGATCATCTCCAGACTCGACCCGAGGAGTACGCATGCCCATCGAGGTTGGCGCCGAGGCGCCGGACTTCGTGCTCAAGGACCAGAACAACCAGGAGGTCCAACTCGCCGACTTCCGCGGCCGGCGGACCGTGCTGCTGGTGTTCTACCCGCTCGCCTTCACCGGCATCTGCCAGGGCGAGCTCTGCGAGGTGCGGGACAACCTCAACGAGTACGTCAACGACGACGTCCAGGTGCTGACCGTCAGCGTCGACTCGGTCTACGCCCACAAGATCTGGGCCGACCGGGAGGGCTACCAGTTCCCGCTGCTCGCCGACTTCTGGCCGCACGGCGCGGTGGCCCAGGCGTACGGGGTGTTCAACGACGTCGCCGGCATCGCCAACCGGGGCACCTTCGTGATCGACAAGGCCGGCGTGGTCCGCTTCGCCGAGATGAACATGCCCGGTGAACCCCGGGACCAGGAAGGGTGGCGCAAGGCCCTGGCCGAGGCCGTCGCCGCCTGATCCCACCCCAGGCACGTCGTTCGACCGGGTCGGAGGTCGGCAGGTAAGCTTGCCAACCTCCGGCCCGCCGTACGGGCGTTCCGGGCGCGTAGCTCAGTGGGAGAGCACTCGCCTTACAAGCGAGGGGTCGCAGGTTCGAAACCTGCCGCGCCCACCACACACCACCAGCGGAAACCGCCCCAAGAAGATCACTCCCCGGGGCGGTGGCAGCAACGGGTCCCCGAGAGCCGTCCATCGAGCTGGCCGAGCGCCTGCCGCATCGCGTCAAGGTTGGCCTGCGAAGGTCAGGACGGACGTCAGGGGCGCAGCGCGCGGAGGAACGCGATGGCCATCGTGCGGCGCGTCGGCGTTCCGGCCGCGGCCAGGGCGGTCATGTGCGCGTCGAGGCGCTCGCGCTCGTGGTTGGTCAGCGCGGCGGCGATCGCCTCGCCATACGCCGGGACCAGGGGGTTGGGGGCCACCCGCTTGAGCGCCTCCCAGTCGCTGATCGGCTCGGCGGGTACGCCGAGCTGGGCGCGGTAGTCCAACTCCACCGCGTCAAACCCCGAAGCCTCCGCCCAGGCGATGAGGTCGCGCTCGTCGAAGTCGACCATCGGCCGCTCGGATGCCTCCGTGCCGCCCCGGTACACGTCGCGGACCTTGGCCACCAGGTCGTCGACCGGCGAGCCGCCCAGGCCGAACAGATCGTCGGGGCGGTGCTGCCGCTCGAAGCGGTTGATGGGCTCGAAGAGGGAAAGCCTTCCGCCTGGTCGTAGCACCCGGAAGAACTCTGCGAACGCGGTGGCTTTGTGCTCGGAGTAGATGAGCACCGACCGGGTGGTGACGACGTCGACGGAGGCATCCGCAACGCCGGCAAGGTCCTCGGCCGGCGCCTGCACGAAGCTGCACCGCTCATCGCCGTCGGCGGTCTGCCGACACTGGTCGAGCAGGTCCTGCGACACGTCGCTGAAGATGACCCCGCCGTCCGGGCCGAGACGGTCGAGCGCACCGAACCCGATGAGTCCGGTCCCGCATCCGACGTCGAGGAGGACGTCATCGCGCTTCAGGTCCGCTCGGTCGAGGACGCCGTCGCGGAACCACGCCAGGTCCGAGGCGTACCGGGCGCGCAGGGTGGCGTCGCCGCCGTCTCGGCGCGTCAGCAGCCACTGGGCCCACCTGTCGGTCGTCACCGGGTCACGATAGTGCCGGCCCGAGCACCGCACTGGCCCCCGGCACAGCGCCACCGGCACGCCACCCGTCGGGACGCGGTAGACCGCGGCTGAGCTCGGATGTTGCTCGGGTGCGGCAGGATCGGCGCGTGTTCCGGAGGCTGACCGGCGACCAGGCGAGGTGTGAATGTCCCAGATCTATGCGTCCCTGTTCACCTTCGTGGGCACGCTCCTGGTCATCGGGGCGGGATCCTGGCAATGGCGGCGCACTCAGGCGCGCGAGCAGTCCAAGGAGTACCGGGCCAAGCGCATCGAATATCTCTCGACGGTGTGGACGAGGCTGTCCGAAGTGGAGAGCGCCTTCCGGCAGGTTGCCAGATTTGGTGAGGGTCCGATCCCGCTGGGCGCCGAGGAGCGTCGAGAGGTCAACCTGCTGCTGATTGACGCCGCGCCCTTCCTGCTGAAGGACGAGCGCGAGTGGGCGCTGTCCATAGTCGAGGAGATCATCGAAATCTCGACCCTCATCCTGCACGCGAAAGCTCCGCCGGACTGGTGGATATCGTCGATCTCGCAACCCGAAGCAACCTCCACCAGCGCCAACGCCGCTCAGCGGCTGCAATACGCCCGCCAGCAACTCGGCCAGCGCTATGCCGCCGTAACGCGTGGCCGTCATGACTAGTCCGGCGGCCGTACTTCATGACGTGACCGCCACCCTTGGTTTCCACGGAGATCGGGCCAGGCTCAGCCCGAGGACGGCAACGGTGGACGGGGCACGGCCCCAGTTGGGTAGCTGTCCGGTGCGTGGGGGAGTCGGTTACCAGGGGCTGCGGTAGGCCAGGTTCCCGGCCAGTGCGGCCGCCGCCACCAGCAGGAACGTCGCCGGGGCGCCGAGCTGGTAGTTGTGCGCCCGTACGTGGGCCCCCAGCGCGCCAAGGAAGTACAGCACAAGGCCGACGGCGGCAAGCGTTCCCAGCACCGGCACGACAAACCCGGCCAGCAGTCCCAGCGCGCCCGCCGCCAGGAGGACACCGAACGGGATCATCCGGGACTGCGGCACGCGGATCTTGTCCGCCGTGGCCTTGACGAACTCCGCGCCGGTGAGGCTCGAATAGGCGGCGTAGCCGTTGGCGGCCGCGGCTATCAGAGTGATTGCGACGTAGGCGGCGAACATGGGATCTCCGTCTCGGCGAGGGTCATGCCTGGTTCTTCGCCCGCACGGACGAGGTGTGACGTCTCCGCGTGACATCCTCCGGTGTGGGCTGGGTCACTCGAAGACGCCGGTGAGCTTCTCCGGATTGCTGACCACGTGAACCGTCTCGATGACCCCATCCACCAGATGCAGCGTGATCGCGAGAATCGGCGTCCGTCCCGAGACGATGACGATCCCGGGGCCGCCGTTGATCTGCAACATCTCAGGGTTCGCGTCCTCGGGCTTGCGCCTGGCGAAGATGACAAGCGCGCGAGCCACCCGCTGCCGGCCGTGGATGCTCTTGCGTGGCGCGGCAGTGATACCGCCGCCGTCGCTGATCAGCGTCACCTCCGGTGCAAGCACCTCCATGAGGGCGTTGAGATCGCCGCCGAGGGTGGCAGCCAGGAACCGCTCGGTGACCTGCTGCCTGGTCGCCTGATCGGTGTCGTAGCGGTGGCGGCGCGCCTCGACCGCCACCCTGGCGCGGCGCGCGATCTGCCGCACCGTCGCCTCGCTGCGTTCGACGAGCCCGGCTATCTCCGCGTAGCTGTAGCCGAATGCCTCGCGCAAGACGAACACGGCGCGCTCCATCGGGGACAGCGCCTCCAACACGAGCAGCATCGCGGTCGACACCGAGTCGGCCAGCACCACGTCTTCGGCAATATCTGGGCTGGTGAGCATCGGCTCCGGCAGCCACGGCCCGACGTAGGACTCCCGCCGCACGCGCGCACTGCGCAGCCGATCGATCGCCAGCCGGGTGGCCACCCGAACCAGATAACCCTCGGCGTCGTTGATGCCGGCAATGTCAACGCGGCTCCAGCGCAGCCAGGCGTCCTGCACCACGTCCTCGGCATCGGCGACGCTGCCCAGGACGCGATATGCCACAGCTTGCAGCAGGCCACGGTGTTCGGCGAACAACCGTTCAGCCTCGGGCTGCTCCGGTACCGCGTCGCCGGACATCGCGGCCCCTCCTTCACCCGAAGCGCCAAAGGTAGCGCCCAGCCGGGTATCCCGCCGATCACCTCAGGGCATGTTGCTGCAGGCGTGGCGCGGCCACCGCGTGATCATCGGGTGTTGTCTGGACAACCAGCCCGCCGCCGCCGGAATGGTAGAAGCCGGCCGGGTGGAGGAGAACCTCGGCGCGCTGGTCGGCCGGCTCGGGCCACGAGTGGGCCCGGGAGCGCCGGAGACCGTCGCTGATCAGGGCTCGCCGGCGCGGTAGAGGCGCAGGATGCTGTGGCGTAACGCTGCCGCGGTCTGCGCGGTGGTCATCCGGCCGGCGGCGACTTCGCCGCCGGCCGCATGACCGAGCGCGATGGTCGCCGAGACCAGCCAGGCCGGGCTGAGGGTGGCGTCGAACTCGCCGGTGGCCTGGCCGCGCCTGATCAGCCGCTCCAGGCGCTCGACGACCGGGGCATGCTGGCGGTCGGCGTCCGCCTGTTCCATCGCGGTGATCGAGGGGTGCAGGAGCAGCGGGTACCGGTCGAACAGCCGCCAGGTGACGTCCAGCCAGCCCAGCAGCGCCTCGGTGACGGTGCCGCCGCCCACGTCGGCGGCGTCGAGGGCGGCGACGGCTTCGGCGGTAATCCGGTCGACGACCGCGGCCACCAGCAGCGGCCGGGACGGGTAGTGGGCGTACACCGTCTGGCGGGTGACGCCGGCCGCGGCGGCGACCTGTTCCACCTTCGCGTCCGGATGCCGGCCGAGCACCTGGACGGCGGCGTCGAGTACGGCGGCGGCGCTGCGCTCGGCGTCCGAACGTCGCCGCCGGCGCCGACCACCCGTCAGCTCTGACACGTTGTCCAATCTACCGTTCGCCGTTAACCTATACAGCATGTCAAAGATAAGTCCGACACAGGGAGATCGCGTGACGCCCCGTACTGATCTGACCGGCTATCTGATCCGCTATCCACAGGAGGCGGGGCTGGGCGACGAGGACCCGGCGACCGTGCTCGACCGCTACCACACGCCGGACTATGAGCTGGTCAACGACGGCGTGCTGCTGGACCGGAAGCGGCTGCTCGAGCACATCCGTCCGGCCCGCAGACGGGCAACCGGGCTCCGGGTCGAGGTGCAGCAGGCGCTGGTGGACGGCGACCAGGTCGCCGCCCGATACCGGCTCATCGCGGAGCTGCGCAAGGGCAGCACCATCACCACGGAGATCTACATGTTCGGGGAGTTGGCTGCCGACGGTCGGCTGCGCCGCGCCATTCAAGCCACCCGGACGATCCCAGCCGGATAGGCCAGTCCACGGTGACGTGCTCGCCCGCATCCGCGCGGCGGAGCGGTTGAGCCGGTGCCGGCTGATCACCGGGCCCCTAAGATCGTTCCCACAAGCGGCCCAGAGGTGAGGAGTCAGTCGTGCTGCGGTCACCGACGTTCCTGCTGGAGCGCCTGCACCAGGCCGGGCTGGCCGATGTCGACACGGTCGAGCCGGCGACGGGCGGGCTGGCGGCGCTCGCCGGCATCGCCACCCGCCGGGACGCGTCGCCGGTGTTCGTCAAGGCGTTCGTCGAGGCGCCGGCCGACGACGTCTTCGTCGCGGAGGCCGAAGGGCTGGCCGCCCTGCGCGAGCTCGGCGGCCTGTCGACGCCCGAGGTGATCCTGGCCGACGGGGATCTGCTGGTGTTGTCGGTGCTGCGGCCCAGGCCGCCCAGCGAGACCTTCTGGGAGCAGTTCGCGCACGCGCTCGCCCGCCTGCACTTGGGCACCACCCAGCCACGCTTCGGCTGGCACCGGGACAACTGGCTGGGTCGCCGGCGGCAGGTCAACACCTGGAACGACGATGGCTTCGCCTTCTTCGCGCAGCATCGGCTGCTGCGGTGGCTCGGGCAGCCCCGGGTCGAGGCGGCCCTCGACGCCGGCGACCGGGCCGCCCTGGAGCGGCTCTGCGACCGGCTGCCCGAGCTGTTGCCCGACCGCCCCGCCTGCCTGACGCACGGCGACCTCTGGGCCCAGAACGTCCTGGCCACCCCGGGCGGGCAGCCCGCGGTGATCGATCCGGCCGTGTCCTACACCTGGGCCGAGGTCGACCTCGCCCACCTGTGGACCACCGCGCCACCGCCGGAGGCGCAACGGTTCTTCGCGGTCTACGCCGAGCTGACCGGCCTCGACCGTGACTGGCCGGTCCGCATGCCGATCCTCCAGTTGCGGCAGCACCTCGCCGTGCTGGCCCAGTTCGACGACGACTGGGGCGCGGCCGACCAGATCCGGGCCACCCTCGCCCCGTTCCGGCCGCGTACCTGACGACGCGCCGGGGTGGCGCGAGCGGGGGTCGCCCTGGCGGCCTCAGGCCCGGTGGCCGCTCGCCGCCGCCTGCTGAACAGAGCAGTAGACAGTGTCTACCGCCGAGTGGTAGATCTTGTGCGTGTCGACATCGGACGGCAGTCTGCGCGCCCGCCTCGTGGCGGTCGGGGTCGACCTGCTGTCCCGGGAGGGCACCCGCGCCCTCTCCCTGCGCGAGATCGCCCGTCAGGCGGGGGTCTCGCACGGCGCGCCACGTCGCTACTTCCCGACCCACCAGGCCCTGCTGGCCGCCATCGCGCGGGAGGGCTACCACCAGCTCGGTCAGCAGGTCGCCGAGCTGATCGGCGGCGAACCCGGAGATCCGTACGCCCAACTGCTCGCGCTGGGCCGGCTCTATCTGGACTTCGCCCGGACCAACCGCGGCATGTTCGAGCTCATGTTCCGGCACGACCTGTTGCGGGGCAACGGGATCGGCCTGCGGGAGGCCAGCCAGGGCCTGTTCGGCGTACTGGTCGACCTGGTCGCTCGGGCCAGAGCCGAGGCGGCCGACGGCCGGCCGCCAGCCGTCACCGCCGGGGCGCTCTGGGCCAACCTGCACGGCATCGCCGAGCTGTGGCAGTGGGGCAGCCTGCAGACGACGGTGCGGACCGCGGACGTCGAACCGCTGCTGCGCGCCGCGCTGGACGCCCATCTCGGGCCGGCGAAGACCCCCGCACCCGAGCCACCTCACGCTGGCCGGTACTGACCCTCGGAGGACGACGTGCTGCTCCAGACCACCATCCGGTCGCTGCTGGTCCCGGTGGCGCGACTGGCCTTCCGGCCGGTGATCGAAGGCCGGGAGAACGTGCCCCGGCGGGGCCCGGTGATCCTGGCGGCCAATCACCTGTCCTTCCTCGACAGCGTGGTGATCCCCCTGGCGGCGCCCCGGCCGGTCGCCTTTCTCGCCAAGGCCGAGTACTTCCGACAGCCCGGGCTCAAGGGCTGGCTGACCCGCACCTGCCTCACCGGCATCGACGCCATCCCAGTGCAGCGGGGCGGCCACCGAACCGCCCAGGCGTCGCTGCACCTGGCGCTCGACGTTCTCGCCGACGGGCGGGCCTTCGGCATCCACCCCGAGGGCAGCCGGTCCCGCGACGGGCGGCTCTACCGGGGCCGTACCGGGGTCGCCTGGCTCGCGCTCGCCTCCGGTGCCCCGGTGGTCCCCGTCGCGGTCCTCGGCACCGACCGGGTCCAACCCGTCGGCGCCCGGCTGCCCCGGCTCGGCGGGATCACCGTGCGGTTCGGCGCACCGCTACGCTTCGCGTCCCCGCCGGCCGGCAGTACCGGCCAGGCCCGGCGCGCGGTCACCGACGAGATCATGGCCGCGATCCAGCGGCTGTCGGGCCAGGAACAGGCGCCGGGCTACAACGAACTGTCGACCCTCACCTGACGGCGGGAGACCCGCCGGCGCGGCGCCGCACGGCTCAGACGGCGCTGAGCACGGCGTCGAGCGGCCGCGGCAGGGCGTCCCGGCGGACCGCCTCCTCGACGAGCAGGCGGGCGTAGCGCAGGTTGCGGCGAGAACTGCTGCGCAGGAAGCGCCACAGCTGCGGCTGCGGCTGCTGACCCCGCCAGGCCGGCTGGCTCTGGAACGAGCGGAACGACCGCAGGTCGCCCTGCGCCTCGAGGAGTGCCTCCACCCCCGCCGTGCCCAGGGCGCGGATCAGCTCGTCCTCCAGATCCTTGACGCAGACGTGGAAGCCGAGTCGCGTCATCTCGGCGCGGGTCTGCGGCGCGCCGACCCCGGCCGCCACCAGGGCGCGCCGGAACACCTCCTCCTCCAGCAGGTCGCAGAGGCCGGCCAGGCGTACCCGGGTGCCCAGCGGGGCCAACCCGGTCAGGAAGCGGCCGATCGCGTGCGCGCCGCCGATCGGCACGATGACGACCCGCTCGGCCTGGAGATCGCGACCGCGGCCGGCCGCGGCCGCGTCCAGGGCGATCTGGTCGGTGATGCCCTCGACGAGCACCACGGCCGCCGCGGACTCGATCTTCGCCAGGGCACGGGTGGTCGCCCGGATCGAGGCGGCGTTGCCACCCAGGCGGCCGTCGGTCGCCGCGACGGTGCACGCGTCAGCTCGTCCGGTGGTGGTCATGACGGCAATCATGGGCGATACCGACCCGGCCGACCAGGAATTTAACGACGCCCAGGTCGGCACGGCGACCGGCGCGCACTACCGTCGTGATCATGACGCGGCTCTTCGGCCATCCCGGGTACGCGCGGTTCTGGACGGCCGACACGGTCTCCACGTTCGGCACGTACCTGACGACCGTCGCGCTGCCGATCCTGGTCATCGTCACGCTGCACGCGGGCGACGCCGAGGTGGGGCTGGTCAACGGTGCCCGCTGGGCGCCGTACCTGATCTTCGGGCTGCTCGCCGGGGTGGTCGCCGACCGCTACCGGCGGCGGCCGATCCTGGTCGCCACCGACCTGGCCCGCGCGGCGCTGCTGGCCCTGGTCGCGGTGCTCGCGCTGGCCGGCGCGCTGGGGGTGGGCCTGCTGATGGCGCTGGTGGCCGCGTTCGGCGCGCTCTCCCTGCTGTACGAGGCGGCCCACCAGTCCTACCTGCCCCGGCTGGTCCCGCCGGCCGACCTGACCCGGGCGAACGCGCGGATGGAGCAGAGCGGCTCGCTGGCCCAGACCACCGGCCCCTTCCTCGGCGGGGCCGTCGTGGCGGCGGTCGGCGCGCCGGTGGCACTGCTGCTCGACGCGGTGTCCTACCTGGGCTCGGGGCTGCTGCTGGCGACGATCCGCCGGCCGGAGCCGGTCCCGGCGCCGACCCGTCGCCACCTGCGACGGGAACTGCGGGAAGGGCTGGCCTGGGTGTACCGGCACCGGGTGCTGGGGCCGTACGCGCTCACCCTGCACGCCCGCTTCCTCTTCGCCAGCATGGCCTCCACCGCGTTCACCCTCCTGGTGGTACGCGGGCTCGACCCCGGGCTGCCGCCGGAGCGGGCGGCCGTCGGGCTCGGCGTGGTGCTGGCCCTCGGCGGGGTCGGCGCGGTGCTCGGCAACGGGCTCTCGCACCGGGTGGGCCGGCACGGCGCCGGTCGGGCCATCCTGCTGGAACGGGTGGTCGAGCCGCTGGGCTGGGCCCTCGCCGCGCTCACCGTGACCGGCCCGGCGGGCTGGATCATGGTGGGCGCGTCCCAGTTCGTCATCTGGCTCGCGCTCGGGGTCAGCGGGCCCAACGAGATGGGCTACCGGCAGGCCGTCACCCCGGACCGCCTCCAGGGCCGGATGAACGCCACCATCCGTTCCCTGAACTGGGGCATGCTGACCGTCGGTGCGCCGGTCGGCGGTCTGCTCGCCGCCCACCTCGGATACCGGGCGGCGATCGGGGTGGCGGTGGCCGGCCTGGCGGTGGCCGCCACCGTCGCCGTCCTCTCCCCGGTACGCGATGCCCGGCACCCCGAGCCGGCCGCGCCCGAGCCCGCGCCCGCCCCCCGGTGATGTTGGCCACCCCGCGCCGGGCGTACGCGTAGGGGCAGGCCATCGGTGGTTACCCGGTGGTTAGAGTGGGCGTCGCGAAGTCGCTCCCCGGACCCGGGGTGCGGCTTCGTAGCGCTTCACGGGATCCGTGGAGCCCAGCCGTACCGACGTTCTCCGGGCCAACCGAATCGGGACGGCTGCACCCCCACCGCCCGGCCGGCACGTCCGGCGGGCCAACCCGGAACGGAGTAAGCCACGCCATGAGCGTGACTACGCAGGATCCTGCTGCCCCGGTCGACCCGGCGGAACCCGCCGAGCGCGGCCGCCTCGACCGCTTCTTCGAGATCACCCGCCGTGGCTCGACCGTCCGGCGCGAGGTGCTGGCCGGGCTCACCACCTTCGCGACGATGGCGTACATCGTCGTGCTCAACCCGCTGATCATCGGCACCGCGCCGGACAAGGACGGCAACCTGCTCGGCATCGCGCCGGTCGCCGGGGTCACCGCCCTCGTCGCGGCGGTCATGACCATCATGATGGGCGTCGTGGGCCGGGTGCCGTTCGCCGTGGCCACCGGCCTGGGCCTGAACGCGTTCGTCGCGTACGCGGTCGCCTCCCAGATGACCTGGGCCGAGGCGATGGGCCTGGTGGTCATCGAGGGTCTGATCATCACCGTGCTGGTGCTCACCGGCTTCCGGAAGGCCGTCTTCCGGGCCATCCCCGCCGAGCTGAAGGCCGCCATCGCGGCCGGCATCGGCCTGTTCATCGCGCTGATCGGTTTCGTCGACGGCGGCTTCGTCCGGGCCGGCTCCGGCGTGCCGCTGCAACTCGGCTCCGGCAGCAACGGCACCCTGCACGGCTGGCCCACCGTCGTCTTCCTGGTCGGCCTGCTGGTCACCGGCATCCTGGTCGCCCGCAAGGTCAAGGCCGGCGTGCTGATCGGCATCGTGGCGACCACGGTCCTCGCGGTGATCGTCAACGCCCTGGCCAAGCCCGGCGGTGCCGTGGTCGACGGCAAGCCCAACCCGGACGGGTGGCGGCTCAACGTGCCGACGCTGCCCGACCCGCTGGTGCAGAAGCCGGACCTGCACCTGATCGGCAACGTGTCGTTCGGCGCGTTCGCGCACGTCGGCCTGGTGACCGCCCTGCTGCTGGTCTTCACCCTGGTGCTGGCCGACTTCTTCGACGTGATGGGCACCACCGTCGGGCTGGCGAAGCAGGCCAACCTGGCGACCGAGGACGGCACCGACATGCCGCGCCTGGGCAAGGTGCTCTTCGTCGACGGTGTCGCGGCGGTCGCCGGCGGCGCGGGCAGCGCCTCCTCGGCCACCACGTACGTCGAGTCCTCCTCGGGCATCGCGGACGGTGGGCGTACCGGCCTGACCAGCGTGGTCACCGGCGTGCTCTTCCTCGGCGCGCTGCTGCTCACCCCGCTGGTGTCGCTGGTGCCCAGCGAGGCCGCCGGCCCCGCCCTGGTGATCGTCGGCGCGCTGATGATCCGCCAGGTCAAGGACATCGACTTCACCGACGTGGGGGTCGCCGTCCCGGCGTTCCTGACCATGACCCTCATGCCGTTCACCTACTCGATCACCAACGGCATCGGCGCCGGCTTCGTCAGCTGGGTGGCGATCCGGGTGGCGCAGGGCAGGGCCCGCCAGATCCACCCGCTGATGTGGGCGGTCGCCGCCGCGTTCGTGATCTACTTCGGCATCAACCTGGTCAAGGCCGTCACCGGCGTCAGCTGACCGGTCCGCGCCCGCGCCCCCGCTGCCCCCGGCCGGAGGCAGCGGGGGCGCGGCGTATCCGGATCATGGGCTAGAGTGCCGTCGCGCGGACACGCGACCGTCGTGGGCGCAGGGGGAGATGAGGCCATGGATCGCCATGAGCTGCCCCTGCCATGCCCCTTTCCGGGTCGCGCGCGCTGATCGACCGCGACCCGGGTCACTCCATGACCTTGGAGAATCGCGTTGTTCATTCCTGAGTTGACCACCGAACGACTCGTGCTGCGTCCCTGGCCGGCCGAGGAGGCCGCCGCCGTCGCGGCGGGGGAGCGGCGTCCGCACTGGGCGCCGGACTTCCCCGCCCAGGGCGAGCGGATGATCGCCGGGATCATCGCCGGCAACCCGGGCCGGCCGCACGGCCACCGCCTCATGATCGAGCGGGAAACCGGCCTCACCGTGGGCGGCATCGGGCTGAAGCTGCCGCCCACCGACGGTGCGGTCGAGTTCGGGTACGGCATCGTCGCGTCGCGGCGCTGCCGCGGCTACACCACCGAGGCGGTCCGTGCCCTGGTGGCGCACGCCCGCACCCTGCCCGGGGTGACCCAGGTGTTCGCCACCGTCGACCCGGCCAACGTGCCGTCGGTGCGGGTGCTGGAGAAGGCCGGTCTGCGCCGGGACGGCGTGGTCGAGACCGACGAGGGCCCGCTGCACCGGTACGTCGCCGAGTAACGCCGGCCCGGGTGCGGTTGTGGTCGCCCGGCGACCACAACCGCACCCGAACCGGCGCTCCGGCCCGGGGACACCGGAGGGGTCAGGCTCTGGCCTCTTCCCCGACCCTGGCCCGGGCGGTCGGGGTCGCCCTCGGTGCTCGGCGTCCCGGCATCCACCAGTTGGCCTTGCCGCACAGTTCCATCACCGCGGGGACGAGGACCATCCGGACGATGGTGGCGTCGATGAGCACGGCGACGGCCATGCCCAGGCCTCCCTGCTTGAGGGAGACGTCGGGGCCGAGCAGCGAGGTCGTGAAGATGGCGATCATGATGGCGGCCGCGGCCGTGATGACTTTGGCCGTCTGTGCCAGCCCGCGGGTGACGGCCAGCCGGGTGTCGCCGGTGCGCTCGTACTCCTCACGGACCCGCGAGATCAGGAAGACCTCGTAGTCCATGGCGAGCCCGAACAGGAGCGGGAACATCGTCACCGGGATGTAGGTCGTGACCGGCATCTCGGTGGGAAATCCGAGGGCGGAGCCGAACCATCCCCACTGGACGACCGCGACGATCACGCCGTAGGCGGCGGCGATCGACAGGACGTTCATCACGGCGGCCTGCAACGTGATGGTCACGGACCGGACCAGCGCGATGAGCACCACCAGGGACAGCAGGATGACGACGGCGATCATCGGAAGCAGGCGGGAACTGATCCTGTCGGCGTAGTCGATGGTGGCCGCGTTCGGGCCGCCGACGTAGACCTCCTTGCCGCCGGATGCCCTGGGCAGCACGTCGTCGCGGAGCTTGTGCACCAGGTCCGAGGTCGCCTCGTCCTGGTACCCGGTCCTCGGGAAGGCCATGAAGGTGACGGCCTGCCCGTCCGTGCTGACCCTCGGCGGGGTTGCGTAGGCGATGCCGTCGGTCCTGCCGACCGCCGCGACGACGGAATGCAGATCGGCGCCGGCGGAGTCGGTTTCGGTGGCGAAGATCAGGGGTGCGCCGTAGCCAGGTCCGAAGCCCTCGGAGATGATCTCGTAGGAGGTGTAGCTGCTTCTGTCGTGGGGCTGGACACTGGCGTCGGGCATGCTCAGGCGCATCGACAGCACGGGGACGGCCAGCACCAGCATGACCGCGCCGGCCAGGAGCGCGGCGGGCAGCGGCCACCGCTGCACCACGCCCGCCCAGCGCTCCGCGAGGGTACGACGGTCCTTGGCCGGAACGCCCTCGGCCCTCGCCCGGCGGGACGCGCGGCGGGGCAGTCGCAGCGAGTTGATCTTGTAGCCGGTGAAGCCCAGGAACGCCGGCAGCAGGGTCACCGCGGCGCCCACCGTGACCAGCACGGCCACCGACGTGGCAACGGCCATGCCGGTCAACATCTGATCACCCATGACGACCAGACCCAGCAACGCGATCACCACCGTCGTGCCGGCGAAGAGCACCGCGCGACCCGCGGTGGTGATGGCCTTGACCGTGGCGCTCTCTGGAGCGTCGCCGTCCGCCAAGGCGTCCCGGTAGCGGGTCACGATGAACAGTGCGTAGTCGATGCCGACACCGAGTCCGATCAGCACGGCGAAGACCACCGCGAAGTCCGGCGCGGCGACCAGATGCCCCACGAGCTTCATCAGGGCGACGCCGCCGAGGAGCGCCAGCAGCGCGGTCACGATCGGCAGGCCCATCGCCACCAGCGATCCGAAGGCGATGAACAGGATCACGGCTGCCGTCAGGACGCCGATGCTCTCGGCCGGGCCCTGCGGCGGCGTCTCGGCCTTTTCCGCCCTGTCCCCGCCCAGCCCCAGCGTCACACCGTCGCCGGAGGCTTCCTTGACCGTGTCCACCAGGGGCTTGACCTCGGTCTTCGCCACATCCTTCGCGGTCAGCGGGATGATCGTACGGGCGATACGACGGTCCTGCGTCACCAGCTTCGGGTCCTCGTACGGCGAGGTCACCGGTCCGGTGATGGGCGAGGCGTCCAGCTCCGCGATGACCTTCTCGATCCGCTGCCGGACGGCGGGGTCGTCGACCCCCTTCTCCGCCTTGATCGCGAGAGTCAGGGTGTCGCCCTGCTGCTCGGGGAAGTGCTTCTCGATCAACGCCTGCGCCTTGGCGGAATCGCTGTTACCACCGGCGTACTCGTTGTCCGGGGCGGCACCGAAGGTGAAGCCGAGGAACGCCAGGGCGAGCACGCCGACGATCCAGGTCAACAGGACGAGCCGGCGGCGCCGGTAACAGAACCGGGCAAGTCTCGCCAGCGCTCCATCCGCACGGGGAGCCTCGGTCGCCATCATCTTCTCCTCAATCATCGGTCTTCATTTCGGTGCGGAGATGCGCGTCAGCAGGGGCGCAGCCAGTGGGCCGACCAGCGGCGGGGGCCGGATCAGTGATCATGGGCGGTGCCCTCGCCGTGCGGGCCGCCGAACGGCGTCGTGACGCCGGCGTAGCGGAGCCGCAGCATCATGCCCTGCTCCGCGTGGGGCAGGTTGTGGCAGTGGTTCATCCAGATGCCGGGGTTGGTCGCGCGGAAGGCGACCTCCCACGTCTCCCCGGGGCGGACATCGAAGGTGTCCACCCACAGCGGACTGCCCGTCGACGGCGTTCCGTCCCGGGACAGGATCAGCACGGAATGGCCGTGCAGATGCCAGGGATGGGTTTCCAGACTCCGGTTGACGACGGTCATCCGGACCACGTCACCATCGGCGACGAGCTGGTCGGGGATGCCGGGGTGGCCTCGGCCGTTGACGGTCTGCGCGTACGCGGGGCGGCCGTTCACCATGGCAATTCCGCGGTCGAGGACCATGGTGAAGTGCCGGTCAGCCCTGCCCGGATCGAAGGGTACGGCGGCCGGGGCTCCGTATCGCAGCAGGTCGAGTTCCGGCAGACCGGAGGTGTCCGCCACGTGCGTTGCCGCGGAGGCATCGGCGGGCGGGCGCAGCCGTAGTCCGCCCGCTCGATCGTCGTCGACAACGAGTGCCACGGACCTGTCGGGCATGCGGAACACCAGGTCGTACCGACCGCCGGCGGGCAGGTGCAGTCCAACGTCGCGGACCTCCCCGGGCTGGTTGAGGTCCCGACCGTCGACGGCGGCCAGCCGGAACGGGGTACCGGCGAGGACGATCCGGTGCGGATCCGAGTCGGTATTGATCAATCGCAGCCGCACGGGTGCACCGGGTGGCGCGGGGTGTTCGGTCCGGCCGTCCCTCGCGGCGATCACGACGGTGCCGTCGAAGGTGTGCACGGGCAGGGTGAGGTCCACCTGCTCGTCCGCCCGCTGGCCGGCGCGCGGTGACACCACGAGACTTCCGTACAGCCCTTTACGTACGCCTATGTGGGACGCGTGGTGGGTGTGGTACCAGTAGGTGCCCACCTGGTCGGCGCGGAACCGGTAGACGAAGTCCGCACCGGGTGGCACGGCCCGCTGGGTCACCCCCGGTACGCCGTCCTCGCCGCACGGTACGTCGTAGCCGTGCCAGTGCAGGGTCACACCGTCCTCGATGTCGGCGTTGCGTAGCCGTACTTCGACCAGGTCACCCTCGGTCGCGGTGAGGGCCGGACCCGCGACCTCGCCGTTGAAGGCCCAGGCGTCGACCTCTCGACCGGACGGGAGCCGTACCGTGGCCTGCTGCGCGGTGAGCACGTGCCGCCGCACGGTGCCACCCGGTGCCGGTGCGTCAGCGCCCCGCAGGTCGGCCACCGACAGGCCCGCCCGCGACGGGCGCCCGGGGCCGCCGCCCCGGGTCACCGATTCGGCGGGGAGGAACGACAGCCCGGTGCCGGCACCCGCCGTGGTCACCACGACCGCGCCACCCGTCCAGGCGATGAACCGGCGGCGCGAGATCGCCCGTCGATCCTCCGGTGCCGGCGCGACATCCACCTCAGCGGTGCTCTCGCCGGGGGCAGCGACCACCCGCGCGGTCAGCAACGCGCCGGCGCAGACGAGCGAGACCGTGATCACGGCGGTGCCTGCGGTGAGCGGATATCCGACCAGGAAGGTCACCACCAGGCCGGCCAGCGCGGCGTAGGCCGCGGTGAACAGTGCGACGACGGCGCGTACCGACCGACCGACGGTGCGCCCCCGCCCTGCCGCGAGCAGGTGCGGGCCGGCGAGCAGCACGGCGCCGACGCCGGCGGCGCCCAGCATCGGCAGCCCCAGCAGCACCTTCTCCTGCACGAACCACCAGCCCCGGCCGGCCAGCATCACCACGGTGCCCACCCGGAGCAGCGTCACGAGCACCGCCGTGCCCAGGACGGCAGGCGTCAGCCGGGTCCGCCGCAGCGCCAGTGCCACGCCGGCCGCGAACCACGCGGCGATGCTCAGCAGCGCGACGACGTGGTCCAGAAGGATCCACGAGCCGGTGCTCATGGCGCCGGTAGCGCGGGCGTGGCCGGCCTGGACAGCTGCCGGGCCTGCCGGATGATCGTCCCGGTCACCGCCACGATGGCCAGCCCGTTGACCGCGTGCAGGCCGAAGACGAGCCCGCCGGCGGTGCCGTCGAGCGCCGTGGCGACTCCCTTGATCAGGAACTGGACAATCGCGAGTCCGGTGACCAGGCCGCTCATGCCGATCAGCCGCCCGGGCATCCGGGACGCCGCGGCGACGACGGTCACCAGGACGGCGATCAGCACGATGACGCCGCCCAGCGCGCGGTGCGGCTGGAAGGACTCGTCGTTGGGTGCCGTGTCGAAAGCCCCGCTGGCAGCCAGAAAGAACTGCGTGACGACGGCCAGCATCTGCAGGGCCGCCAGGCCGGCGAAGAATTTACGCATGGCGCGCTCCTCGAATTCGGAGGGGGTGATCGCTCATGGCGGCGATCGTCGCGTCGGTGCGGCGGTTGTCGCCTCTGGCCGTGGATGGCGGGCGTTACGCAATCCGGCGTAGCCGCACCCGGATCTCCCTACGCCCGTCGGCGTAGTCGGTCGCGCAGCTCTGCCGAGCGTCGTCGGTGGGCGGGAACAGTACGATCACGGCATGCAGCCACGTACCGTGTCGTTCCCCTTGCGGGTGGTGGGGCAGGACGTGGCGCTCGCGCTCTTCATCACCGTGATGCAGGTGCAGGGCACGGTCGCCAAGGTTGCCGGCGAGGGAGAACTCCGCTCGCTCAGTCACCTCGGAAACCTCGGCTACGCGCTGCTGACGGTGAGTGGCCTGGTCCTGGCCGTCCGCCGCCGGTGGCCGGTTCCGGTGTTCGTCACCACCGCCCTCGCCAGCCTGGTGTACTACGGTCTCGACTTCCCGGACGGGCCCGGCTGGCTCGGCCTCTTCGTCGCCCTGTACACCCTTGCGGCCTACGGTGACGGGCGCCGGTCGCTGGTGGTGGCCGGCGTGGGCACGAGCCTGCTCACCGTCGGGTGGCTGGTCGCCGCGGCCGACATCGAGCCACGCGCCGCCATCGGCTGGGTGTTCTTCCGGATCGGTGCGTCGGTCATGAGTGCGGCCCTCGGCGAGTCCGTCCGGTCCCGGCGGGTCATCGCCGCCGAGGCTCAGGAGCGTGCCGAGCTGGCCGAACGGACCCGCGAGGAGGAGGCGCGGGCGCGGGTCGACGCCGAACGGCTCCGGATCGCCCGCGAGGTCCACGACACGGTCGCCCACGCCATCGCCATCATCAACGTCCAGTCGGGGGTCACCGCGCACGTGCTCGACAAGCGGCCGGACGTGGCACGCGAGGCGCTGCGGGCGATCGAGCAGACCAGTTCCCGGGCGCTGCGCGAAATGCGGGCCATCCTCCGGGTGCTGCGTGATGACGACGACGGACGGGTGCCGTACCCCGGGCTCGGTCAGATCGACGAACTCGCCGTCAAGGCGCGCGAGGCCGGACTCGACATCAAGATCGAGGAAACGTCCCCGGAGACGTCGTTGCCGAGCGCGGTCGGTAGCGCCGCCTACCGGATCGTGCAGGAATCCCTCACCAACGTGATCCGCCACGTCGGCCCGACCCGGGTGACGATAGCGCTGCACCCGGGCGTCGACGCCGTGCAGATCCGGGTGACCGACGAGGGCCGCCGCGCCGCCTCAGGTGAGGACGCCGGGGACCTGCACCTACCGTCCCAGCATCGGGCCCGTGCCGGCACGTCGGCCGGGCCCGGCCGCGGGATCGTCGGCATGCGCGAGCGCTGTGAGCTGCTCGGCGGTGAACTCGACGCCGGGCCGAGGCCGGGCGGAGGGTTCGAAGTCAACGCCCGGCTGCCCCTCGCGCCGACCGGGCCCCGCCGATGAGCGCGGCGGCCGCGTCGGCGCTGACCCACGCTCCGGTCAAGGTGCTGCTCGCCGACGATGAGGGCCTCGTGCGCTCCGGGTTCAAGGTGCTGCTCGACCTCGAGGAGGACATCACGGTCGTGGGGGAGGCCACCAACGGTGCCGAGGCCGTCGAGCGGGCCCGCGCCACCCGCCCCGACGTCGTCCTCATGGACATCCGCATGCCGAAGCTGGACGGGATTCAAGCCACCGCGCAGATCGCCGGGATGCGCGGCCTGGAGCAGGTCCGCGTCCTCATCCTCACCACCTACGACACCGACGAGTACGTCTTCGACGCGTTACAAGCCGGCGCCAGCGGTTTCCTGCTCAAGGACGCCGGACCGGCCGAACTCCTGCATGCCATCCGGGTGGTCGCCGCCGGCGACGCGCTGCTCGCGCCGCGGATCACCCGACGCCTCATCGGCCAGTTCACCGCGCAACGAACGGCGACCCAGGCCGCGGCGGACCGGCTCGCGGTGCTGACCCAGCGCGAGCGCGAGGTGCTGGCCCTGGTGGGTCAGGGCCTGAGCAACGACGAGATCGGTGCCGAACTGTTCCTCAGCCCGGCCACCGCGCGCACCCATGTCAGCCACGCGATGGCGAAACTGGGTGCGCGGGACCGCGCCCAACTGGTTGTCGTCGCCTACCAGACAGGACTGGTCAGCCCGTAGCTGCCCACCGCTTTGGCGACCACCGGCGCGGCTGGCGGAGGGCCGAGCCGGGCGCGACGCCCGCCGGCTTTCACCCGCATCCACCGGGGCCCGGGGGCGAAGATGGGTGTGCACGTGACACCGGCAGACCGTCGGCCGCGCGGACGGGAGGACGCCGGGTGAGCTACGCGGACGTCAACGGACTACATCTCTGGTACGAGGTGCACGGCGCCGGGAGGCCGCTGCTCCTGCTGCACGGCGGGTACGGCTCGGTGGAGATGTTCGCCCCGATCCGGCCGGCGCTGGCCGCCCGCCGCCAGGTGATCGCGGTCGACCTGCAGGGGCACGGCCGCACCGCCGACGTGGACCGGCCGCTGCGCTACGAGTCGCTGGCCGACGACGTGGCCGCCCTGCTGCGCCACCTCGACCTGCCGGCGGCCGACCTGCTCGGCTACTCGCTCGGCGGCGGGGTGGCCCTGCGTACCGCGATCCAGCACCCGGCCCTGGTCCGCCGGCTGGTGCTGGTCTCCACGCCGTGCCGCCGGCAGGGCTGGTACCCGGAGGTGCTGGCGGCGATGGCCGCGCAGGACGCCCGGACCGGCGAGCGGATGCGCGGCACCCCGCCCCACGAGCGGTACGCGTCGGTCGCCCCGCGCCCGCAGGACTGGCCGGCGCTCTGGGCGAAGACCGGTGAGCTGCTGCGTCGCGAGTACGACTGGTCCGCCGAGGTGGCCGCCCTGCCCATGCCGGTGCTGCTGGTCTACGCCGACGCCGACGCGATCCCGGTCCGGCACGTCGCCGAGTTCTTCGGGCTGCTCGGCGGCGGCCACCGGGACGCCGGCGGGGACGGCACGGGCCGGCCCGCGTCCCGGCTGGCGGTGCTGCCCGGGCTCACCCACTACGACGTGCTCGGCTCGCCGGCGCTGCCCGGTGTCGTGCTGCCGTTCCTCACCCACACGCTGCGCGCGCCCGAGTGACCGCCCGCGCCGGAGGGCCTGACCGGCGCGGGTGAGGACAGAATCGCGGGCGGGCGCGGCGCGCGCCGCCCGCCCCGGAGGTGCCCTTCACCGCCCTGGCCGCCGACGAGGACCGGATCCACACCGCCTGCCGCACGGTGATCGCCGGCTACGCGAAGCTGCCG
>NZ_JBFAJK010000063.1:0-27062 GCF_040655175.1 Micromonospora sp. NPDC050495
CCGCCGCATAACCACACAGCGCCAACCCCATCCCGGCTCCGCTGCGCTACGCCGGGATGCTGCCGCGCGTCTGGACACGGTCATTTTCGGATTAGGCGTGGCCTAGGCAGCGCGAAGGAGCCGGGGCAATCGAGGCCCGACCCGGAACGCGGCGGTTTCTGGCCTTCGAGTGCGTCTGGCCTGGCTATCGACACCCAGGCCGCCTTGTCGGGATTCACTATTGGAAGCTCCGCACGGTCGGAGACGCCCTTCGGGCAGTCGGATCGAGGAAGACGCCCCTCCACACCGCAGGTGCCGGCCGGCTCGATGGGGGTTGCCGGCCAGCGAACTTTCCTTCATCGTCGTCGGCGGCGGCTACGAGGCCACTCGGTCACCGCCGCAACGTGTCCACGACCGGCTTCGGAGCCCACGCGGCGGCCCGGTCGTCAATGGCGCCACATGTCGGAGCGCAAGCCAGCCGGCTGAATGAAGAGATGCGATGGGGTCCATCCTGGGGTGTGGACCCCGTCGCGCGCTTTACGGATTCGGATCGGTGGATCAATGCTCGGTCTCGGCGGATGGATGTGACGGTCCCGCACCGATAGCCTCGATCTGCTCCTCGACGTCGGGCGGGACGATCGGATAGAGAGCCCTCAGTCCCTCACTGAGCACGTACGGTGCCACCGACGCATGGGTCTGGCCGGGGTATACGCGGCACGTAAGCTCCAGCGACGGGTAGTTGCGCAGTCGCAACATCTGCGCCATCCGGGTCATCGATCCAACCACATCGGCGGCGGCCAGATAGACATCGGCTACTTCCCCTTCACCGGCGCCGAAGAAGACCTTCGCCGGTAGGTCACTGTGCGCCGCTGCGTGCTTGGCCTCCAATGTGAAGAGCAGGTCCTCGCATCCGCTCAGCGGCGGGCTTCCGGCCAGGCATTTGCCAAACGCCTCCGGGCGTGAGAACAAGGTGTAGCCGACGAAATGGCCGCCGGCCGAAAGACCGGTGATACCGTGGTCGCTTTCGTCGAACCTGAACTCGGCAGCCAACTGCGGCCGGAGCTCATCGACAAGGAACGACAAAAGGCTGTCCGCCCCACCGCCGCCGGTCAGCATCTCCGGGGACAGCACGGCTTCGATCAGAGCGCGCCCGGGTCCGCCGTTGACCCACGTCGACAGGGGATACAGCTCATGCACTCGGCGACGGCTGAACTCGGCGGCATCGAGTTCGTCGGCAGCTCCGACGCCGATCACGATGAGCTCGGGGATCTCCCGCACCAGGCCGAGCGAGTTCATCAAGCCAACAACAAGGGAAAAGGTGAGAGACGCGTCCGTCACCCACATCACCGGGTACGTCTTGTCGCAGCTGTCGTACGACGGGGGCAGCGCGATGTGTACGTCGTGCGACCATGGCAGCCCAGTCGCCTGGACGCGCCGTGGGGGAAGCACTCGGTACGTGTGTCGGGGTATATCCAGTGTCACTGATACCTCCTGCTGACGAATTCTCGGAAATTTGGGCCCGATCTCGGAGGGGGTCATCCCGCTCAGCGTTCGGTCCAGATTGCCGGGTGACGGTCGCTCCAGGGAGCGGCCTGTTCGAGCTGGGCCGCCAGGGCGAGAAGACGATCATCCTCGAAGCGACGGCCGACGAGCTGCACACCGATCGGAAGGCCGTCCGAGCTCTGCCCTAGGGGCAAGCTCACCGCCGGCTGTCCGCTCACGTTGTACGCTGGCGTGAACGCCGACCATGCCGCTATCCGGCGGTACGATTCCGTCGGGTCGTCGTCGGCCTTGAGCCAGTCGAGCGGTGTCGGTAGGTCGGCGGTCGTTGGTGTGAGGAGCGCGTCGTACGGATCGAGCGCAAGCAATGTCCGTTGAGCGGCCACCATGTGGAAACTCAGAGCCCGCTGCACGTCGATCCCCGATGCACGCTCGCCCATTGCCACCAACCACTGCGACAACGGCCGCAGCAGGTTCCGCCGCCCAGGCGGGAGGAGCGTGTCGGCGAGCAGAGCGAGCGACGACGCGAAGCCGTTGATGAAACCATCCACCATCTGGTCGAAGACATCGCCGTCGGGTGGATCGATGTCAACAACCTCGTGACCAAGTTCCGCCAGCAGCTTGCTTGCCCGCTCCCAGACAGCCAGACACTCCGGGTTGACGGGGCCGTCGCCACCCGGTCGCGCGGCACGTGCGATGCGGAGCCGCCCCGGCGGACGCTCCAACGCGGCCAGGTATGACCCCGGGCGCAGGGGCCGATTGAGCGGATCGCCCGGATACGGCGCAGTGATGATCTCGAGGAACCCGGCAACGTCAGCCATGGTCCGGGCAAGGGGTCCCTCGGAGAAGAAGGCGGTCCACGAGAGCGACGGCGCAGTCGACGTGGCGCCGCGACTGGGCTTGAAGCCGATGAGGCCGCAGGATGCAGCTGGCGTGCGGATTGACCCGCCGGCGTCACTGCCGTGCGCGACCGGCAGCAGACCAGCGGCGACGGCTGCCGCCGCTCCCCCGCTCGACCCCGCCGCTGAGCGGCTTTCGTCCCACGGTGTCCTTGCGTCGGGCACAAGGTCGTTGGCCGTGTAGCAGGCAACCCCGAACTCTGGCACATTCGTCTTCCCGACGGAGATCAGTCCGGCGGCCTTGATCAGCCCAACGGTATGCCCGTCCGCCTCCGGAACGAAGTCGTGAAGTGCGGCCGAACCGAGGGTCGTCCGGACGCCCGCGGTGAAGGCGAGGTCCTTGATGGCGGTCGGAACGCCGAACAGGGGTGGCAGCTCGTCAGGGTCCGCCTTCTGGACTCGAACCGTCGCACGCTCGGCCGCCGCCAGCGCCTGGTCGGGCAGAAGCGTGATGAACGCGCCCAGCCGGCGGTCGAAGCGGTCGATCCGCTCCAGGTAGTGCCGCATCAGCTCGAGCGGACTGATCTCCTTCTTGCGGATGAGCTCGGCCTGCTCCGTCGCACTGAGATCGTGGATGACGCTCAACGGTCCTCCAAGGGCGGTACGCCGGACGGTACGGTCAGGCGCGGGAAGCGGAAGAAGAGGGAGCGGTGGTGATACGAAAGACGGGGTAGCGCCCGACGATGCGCTCGAACTCCTCAAGCGGTGCGCGGCGGTCGACGGGGAAGTGCGGACGCGCTCCCGGCGCCACCTGCAGGTAACGGCGAAGGATCGCGGCACGGTCGTCGGAGAAGACCTCCACGAGCCGTACGTCCTCACGGCGCCCGTGGCGTAGCACGCACCGGCCATCCGCCGCCCGTGCGTTCCGCACCCAGTTCGTCTTCTCGCCGAGCATGGCCACGAGGTAGCGCTCGCCCTCGTAGTCGGCGATGGCGACCGGGAACGAGATGAGGCGGCCCGACTTCCGCCCGCGGACCTCGAGCGCGGCCGCCCGCTTGGGCATGATTCCAGCGGCGAATAGGATGGCCCACAGTCGGTTTTCGACGCGGGCCCACCGCTGCGGGCGGCCTCCGCGGTACTGCCAGCTCTTGAAGGCCCTGATGGCCTGATTCAGCATGACGTCTGACCCCAGCTTCCGTTTGGAGGAACGTGACCAGTCGGGAGACGCATCGGCGGTGCATGGCGGACAATGTGGCCTCTCCGCCGCGTTTGGCTTGCGGGCCTGAGGGCCTGGCGGTCCGGCGGATCCGGCGGACCTAGGCGATCTGCTGATACACCTTGCTCACGATGAGCCACTTGCCGTCGTGACGTGTCAGCGCGAAGTGGTCCATGTAGGACCGCCCCAGGAAATCTTCCTCGACAAAGAGCACCGACGCCGCGTCACCGGTCTGCTGAATCGAGACGATATCGCACTGGTGGCTGTCGCCGGTGGGCGTGGCGGCGACGATCTCAAACATTCGCGTGATCGGCTGCTCGGCGCGCCGGCCGTCGACGGAGCCGTACATCTTCGCATCGGCGTGGAAGATCTCTTTGAGACCGGCGACGTCGCCGGTCCGGCATCCCCGGGCGTAGACGTCGATCAGCGCTCGGATCGCGCGCACCTCGTGCACCTGATTCATCGCTCCTCCTGATCGGCGAATCTACAGTCAGGGATGACTGTATGCACGCGAGTTCTGATCTCGCAAGACCCATGCGGTGCGCGCTCACTGCTATGCTGACGATGCGGTCAGAGGCGACTGTATCCGCCGGGACGTGTCGGATGTGTCTGATCTGTCGCCCCTTGGAGGACACCGTCCGCCAAACCGGCTTCGTCGACCGCCGGAAACGGGAGGGCTCATGGGGACATCCGAGGTCACCGCGTCCGCCGCACGGCGGCGCCCGACGCACGAGCAGCGATCCGTGGTGATGCGCCAGCGCCTACTCGACGCCACCATCGCCTCTCTTGGGGAAAAGGGCTACGCCGGGACCACCACCCTCGAAGTCCAGCAGCGCGCCGGGGTGAGCCGTGGCGCCCTCCTGCACCACTACGCCTCTCGCACGGAACTCATTCTTGCGGCGGTTGAGTACCTCTTGCGTGAACGCTTCGTCGCGCTCCAGGGCTTGACAGCGCCGCCGCCGCGCGAGGACAGGCTCGGATGGGCCGTACAGGCTCTCTGGGGCACATTCGGCGGCCCGTTGTTCTCGGCCTCGCTGGAGTTGTGGCTCGCCGCGCGCAACGACCCTGAACTGCGGGCGGCACTTCTGCCACAAGAGCGGTTGTTCGGCGCTGCCAGCAATGAATGGGCCGCGGGCCTGTTCGGCCCGGCGGCTTCGCATCCTCAGTTTCCGACCGTTCTCGAGATTCTGCTCGACGCCATGCGTGGAGCTGCCGCCCGCGCCGTGCTGCGCAGCCCCAGCAGCGACGAACGGCTCCTGACCGCATGGACGCAGCTGGTCAAAAGCCAGCTGGAGACGGATCCTCAGCTTCCGGCGCGTGGCGCAAGCGCCAATAGCGGTGAGTGATCCGGCAACACGGGACAAGTGATGCGCGGACCCGCCGCGCCCGGATCACCTCCACCTCACTCCGGGGACGTTGCCGCCGTGGACACCATCGACCTGCAGCAGACGCCTCCGCCAGCCGACATGCACGACGGCTTGCCCGACGGCCTGATGACGGACGCCGTGGCGATGTCGGAGGACCTGATCCAGCTTCGGCGGACGCTTCACCGCGAGCCGGAGACAGGGCTTCACCTGCCGCGTACGCAGGAACGAGTACTCGAAGCACTCGACGGCTTGCCGCTCGAGGTGACGACGGGAAACGCCACGACATCGGTCACCGCGGTACTGCGAGGCGGAAATCCTGGGCCGACGGTGCTCCTCCGCGCCGACATGGACGCCCTTCCGGTGGTCGAGAAGTTGGCGATCGAATTCAAGTCCACCAATGGTGCGATGCATGCGTGCGGGCACGACCTGCACACCGCGATGCTTGTCGGTGCCGCACAGTTGCTGAGCCCACGTCGCGAGCAACTGGCGGGCAACGTGCTGTTCATGTTCCAGCCCGGCGAGGAGGGTCACAATGGCGCGGATGTGATGCTGGGCGAAGGGGTGCTTGAGGCCACGGGGGAACCACCCACGGCGGCGTACGCACTCCACGTGACGTCCTCGTTCCTCCCGGCAGGTACGTTCGCCAGCCGTACCGGGGCGGTGATGGCGGCTGCCGCAAGGTTGCTGGTCACTGTGGTGGGGGCCGGAGGTCACGGCTCCGCGCCGCATCGGGCTCTGGACCCGGTTCCCGCGATGTGCGAAATGGTCACGGCGCTGCAGACATTCGTCACCCGCAGCTTCGACGTCTTCGATCCGGTCGTCCTGACCGTCGGCAGCATCCATGCCGGAACGGCATCCAATGTCATCCCCGAGTCGGGGACATTCGAGGCGACCATCCGGTCGTTCTCGGAGGCGTCGAACGCGAAGGTTCTCGACGAATGCCTCCGGGTGGTCCGCGGCATCGCGGCCGCCCACGGTCTGTCGGTCGAGGCCGTGGCAGAGCCTCTGTTCCCGCTTACGGTCAATGATGACGGTGAAGCTGTGCGGGTCCGGGAGTGCGTGACGGAGACGTTCGGCGGCCGGCGCTGGATGGATCTGCCGAACCCGCTGACGGGGAGTGAGGACTTCTCGCACGTTCTGCAACGGGTGCCGGGCGCGATGGTCTTCCTCGGAACGCATGTGCCCGGCGCAGATCCGCGCACCGCTCCCTACAACCACTCGCCGCACGCCGCGTTCGACGATGGTTTCCTGGCCGACGGTGCCGCCCTCTACAGCAAGCTCGCGCTTGCCCACCTTGTCGGAACGCAGGGCTGACCGCGCCACCGACGAACACGAATGGAAGTAACTGGATGCATGACCTGGTGCTGCGCGGTGGTACCGTCCACGACGGGTTGGGCATTGCCGCCCGAACCGCCGATGTTGCGATCGCCGGGGACCGGATCGTGGCCGTGGGCCGCGAGGTTGGCGCGGCGCACCGGGTCATCGACGTTGCTGGCCTGATGGTAGCGCCCGGATTCATCGATCCCCATGCGCATTCCGATCTGGTCCCTCTCATGCCGGACCCGCAGCCGTTCAAGCTGCTCCAAGGCGTGACGACGGAGATCGTCGGCAACTGCGGGTTGTCCTTCGCGCCGCTGACCCACCGCGCCCTGCCCGATGCCCGCTCACTGTTGCGGGACCTTGCCGGCGGGGTGGAGTTGCGAGTGCGGACATTCGGCGACTACCTCGACGCGGTCGAGGCGGCCGGGCCGACGAACCATGTGGCCGCGCTGGTAGGTCACGGCATGCTCCGGATGTCCGTGGCCGGAATGGAGCCTCGACTGCCGGCCGGCGGCTTGGCGGAGATGAGCCGCCTGGCGGACGAGGCCTTCGCGGCGGGGGCGGTCGGGCTGTCGAGCGGATTGATCTACACCCCCGGTGCGTACGCGGACACCGACGAGTTGGTTGCCCTGGCCCAGGTGGCGCACGGATGGGACCGCATCTACAGCACCCACATCCGGGACGAAGGTGAGGGCCTCACCACGGCGCTCGAAGAGGCTATCGAGATCGCCTCCCGGGCCCAGGTACGCCTTCAGGTCTCGCACTGCAAGGCGGCCGGCCGAGCCAGCCACGGCAATTCGCGGATGGTGCTGGACATGCTGCGCGCGGCCCGAATCGCGGGTGTGGACGTACGCGGTGACCAGTATCCGTATCTGGCCGGCAGTACGACGCTGGCCTCCCTCCTGCCCGCCGAGGCGCACGTCGGGGGTGCTTCGGCGCTGCGCGAGCGGCTGCGCGACCCGCTGGCGCGCAAGCGGCTGCGGGAACGGGCCGAGGACCCGGCGACCTCGGTCGGCGTCGGCCTCTGGCGGTCGGCGCCTCCGTCGGGCGTACTCATCATTAGCCATGCCGACGCCGACCTCGTCGGTCGTACGTTGGACCAGTTGGCCAGCGACCGGGACCCCTGGGACGTCATGTGCGGCATCGTCGCCGCGGACCCCGGTGCCCTGATGGTGATCACACTCATGTCTGAGGCCGACGTTCGGACGATCATGGTCGATCCCCTGATCGCGATCGGCTCCGACAGCGGCATCCCATCCGGCCTCGGGCACCCCCGCACCTGGGGCACCTTCCCACGCTTCCTCGGCACATACGTCCGTGACCTCGGGATGGTGCCGTGGCCGGAGGCCGTTCGAAAGATGACCTCGGCCACGGCGCGGCAGTTCGGGCTCACCGGCCGGGGCTGGCTCGGGCGCGGGGCGATCGCCGACATCGCGGTCTTCGACCAGGAGACGGTAGGCCACGCGGGCACGTACCACGAGAACCCTGCGGCTCCTCCGACTGGTATCCCCTACGTGATTCTCGCCGGGCATGTGGTGGTGGACGACTCGGCCTTCTGCGGCGAGCGATGGGGTCGCGTGCTGCGGGCGGGTCATGCGTCGCACTACTGACCTCGACCGGGCCGATTGCCAACGCCCTGAAACGTCAGCCGGCGCCGCCAGGTCGCGCTGATGGGTCACCCTGCCGGCTGCGCCCCGACAATGCGCAGGGCGAACTCGCTGTACTGCCAGACCACCTCGTCCTCGGCCAGCTCACCATCGTCCCGGAACCACACGGCGACGCCCATGCCGAGGTCGAGGACGGCGTAGGAGGCCAGGCGGGCGGAGGCCACGTGAAAGTAACCCGCGCCGATTCCGGTCCTGATCAACTCGCGGAAGCCGGCCTCGTACTCGGCGCGCAGGGCCAGTACCCGACCGCGGTGCGGCTCGACGAGGCAGCGGATCTCGCGGTTTCCCACGAAGGCTTCGAGCCGGTGCCGGGCGTGGTAACGCACGTGCGCCTCGGTCGCGCGACGCAGGCGCTCGGTGGGATCGTCGGTGGTCGCGACGGCTGCTCGGTGCGCGGCGAGCAGTCTTTCCATCGTACTGATCATGATCTGTGCGAGGAGATCCTGCTTGGACGCAACGTGCTTGTAGAGGCTCGGTCCGCGGATTCCCACGGCAGCGCCGATGTCGGCCATCGTCGTGGCCTCGTATCCGAGGCGGGTGAAGAGCTCCAGCGCGGCGGCATGGATGTCGGCGGACCTCGACGACGCGGGCCTGGCCATCGCTTCTCCTTGGGTCTTGACAGCTAGGCAACGATAGCCGTTCGGCCGGGCCATGGCGTTGATCACCGCAGAAGGACGGTTGTCCGTCAGCCTGTCCGCGACTACAGTTGCGGCTAATACCCATTAGCTAAACGGGAGGCGGGATGGCCGTCAACCTCACCCCGGACCCGATCGTCGCCGATCTCGCCCGGCGCATCGCCGAATTCGTCCGCGACGTGGTCATCGCAGTCGAGGAGCAGCAGCAGGGCGTCGTACGCTCTGAGGAGCTCCGCGGCGAACTGCAACGGGCCGCCAAGGAAGCCGGCGTCTTCGCGCCCCACGCGAGCCGAAAATTTGGCGGGTACGGGCTCGACATGCGTGGCCGGGCAGCCGTCTTCGAGGAGGCCGGCTATTCGCTGCTGGGCCCGCTGGCGCTGAACATCGCGGCACCCGACGAGGGCAACGTGCACATGCTCGAAGCCATCGCGAGCCCCGAGCAGCAGGAGCGCTACCTGCGTCCACTCGTCAGCGGCGACATGCGCTCCTGCTTCGCGATGACCGAACCCGCCCCCGGCGCCGGCTCCGACCCGAGTGCGCTGACCACCCGCGCCGAGAAGGTCGCCGGCGGTTGGCGGATCGACGGGCGCAAGTGGTTCATCACCGGTGCCGACGGCGCCGGCTTTGCGATCTGCATGGCCCGAACCTCCGGCGAGCCCGGCGACCAAGGCGGCGCGACGATGTTCCTGGTCGATGCCGACAACCCGGGCATGGAGCTGGTCCGGCACATCGACACCCTGGACGAGAGCCTCTACGGCGGCCACGCCGAGCTGCTCTTCGACAACTGTGTGGTTGGCGACGACGCCGTACTCGGTGAGGTCGACCAGGGCTTCCGCTACGCGCAGGTCCGGCTTGGCCCCGCTCGGATGACGCACTGCATGCGGTGGCTGGGCATCGCCCGTCGCGCCCAGGACATCGCGGTGGGTCGGGCCGCCGAGCGGCGACTCTTCGGTTCCCGCCTCGCCGAACTCGGCATGGTGCAGCAGATGATCGCCGACAACGAGATCGAGATCGCCGCCGCCCGGGGTCTCATTCTCCAGGCGTGCTGGGAGCTCGACCAGGGCGGTTCCGCCGCGCAGTCCACTGCCATCGCGAAGACCTTCTGCGCCGAGGCGATCTGGCGAGTCGTCGACCGCTCGTTGCAGATCTGCGGCTCACTCGGCGTCTCCGGCGACGTTCTGCTCGGCCGCTTCCTGCGCGAGGTCCGACCATTCCGCATCTACGACGGCCCGTCCGAGACCCATCGTTGGGCCATCGCCCGGCGCGTCGTCCGCACGTATGATCGGGCGGCGGCAGAATGAGCAGAGCAGAAGCGACCACCGTCGACGGGCTCGACCTTCCCGCGCTGGAGCGGTTCTTCACCGGGCACGTCCCGGGATTCGGCGGCCCACTCACCGCCGAACTGTTGCAGGGCGGACGGTCGAACCTGACGTACCGGCTCACGGACCGACGAACGACCTGGGTCCTGCGTCGCCCCCCGTTGGGCGGACTCACTCCGTCCGCGCACGACATGCACCGCGAATACCGGATCGTCTCCGCGCTCGCCGGCAGCGGCGTCCCCGTGGCCCCTACCGTCGCCTTCATACCTGCTGACGTTATGGGGGTGCCGTGCTCGGTCGTAGAGTACGTCGACGGCCCGGTCATCCGGACCCAGGAGCAACTGCACGCGCTGCCAGCGCCCGACATCCGCCGCTGCGCCTACGGACTGGTCGACGTGCTGGCTCGTCTGCACGCCGTCGATCCCGGCTGCATCGGGCTGGAGGGCTTCGGCCGCCCCGACGGATATCTCGCCCGACAAATACGGCGCTGGAACGACCAGTGGCACCGGGTCCGTACCCGCGACCTCGACGACGTGGAGACGCTGCGGGCCCGACTCGTCGAGGCATGCCCCGTCGAGAGCGGTGCGTCGATCGTGCACGGCGACTTCCGCATCGACAATGCCATCCTCGATCCCGATGACCCGGCGCAGGTGCGCGCCCTCGTCGACTGGGAGATGGCCACGCTCGGGGACCCACTAGCCGACCTTGGACTCCACCTGGTCTACTCCGACCCCGCATTCGAACCCGTACTCGCCGGCTCGGCCGCCTCCACCAGCCGTGAGCTTCCCACCGCCGATCATCTCGCCGAACACTACGCGGACGCTACCGGGCGGGATCTGAGCCGGCTGCCCTTCTACCTTGCGCTCGGCTACTTCAAGATCGCCGTCATCGCGGAGGGGATCCACGCCCGGTTTCAGCAGGGCTTGACCCGAGGCAGCGGGTTCGCGACGGTCGGGGATGCTGTCGCTCCACTCGTCGCCAACGGCCTGCGGGCACTGGCGCGAAACCTGTCACCGGAGCTGTCGTGACCAACGTACTCGATCTTTTTCGGCTGGACGACAGGGTCGCGGTCGTAACCGGGGCCAGCTCAGGGCTGGGGGCCGGATTCGCCGCCGCTCTGGCCCAGGCCGGAGCCGACGTCGTGCTCGCCGCCCGGCGCGCTGACCGGCTGCGGGAGGTCGCACGACAGGTTCGCGACCTCGGCCGCCGAGCCCTGGTGGTGACCACCGACGTCCGCGATCCCGCCCAGTGCGAAGCCCTTGCCGAGACGGCAATATCCGAGTACGGCCGAATCGACATCCTGGTCAACAACGCCGGTGTCGGCACAGCCGTGCCGGCCGTCCGGGAACACCCTGACGAATTTCGCCGGGTCATCGACCTCAATCTCAACGGTGCCTACTGGGCGGCACAGGCGTGTGGCCGCCGGATGGAACCCGGCTCCAGCATCATCAACATCGCCAGCGTGCTCGGACTGATCAAGTCCTATGCGCCGCAGGCCGCGTACGCCGCGAGCAAGGCCGGTCTCATCGGTCTGACCCGCGACCTCGCCGAGCAGTGGTCCGGACGCCGTGGGATCCGGGTGAACGCGATCGCCCCCGGCTACTTCGCCAGTGAGATGACCGCCGGAATCCCCGAGGTGCAATTGATGGCCTTCATCCGGCAGACCAGCCCGCTGGGGCGGCTCGGCCAGCAACACGAACTCGACGCCGCGGTCGTCTTTCTGGCCAGCCCCGCCGCGTCCTACATCACCGGCGCCACGCTCGCCGTCGACGGCGGTATGTCCGGCCACTGACCAGCGGTCCGGGCGACGCCGCGGGCACGCTCGTGGGTCAGTACGCGGCGGGCGCGGGGAATGATCAGCGCGGCCGGACCGGCGGTACGGACGCGGTCACCGGTCAGAGTCCTGCGGCGACTGTTACGACGGACCGGCCGTGTCGGACAGGCGCAGCTGCAACATGGCGGCGAAGCGCTGTTCACGATCGTCGAGGTCGAGGCCGGAGATCTCGACGACCCGGCGAAGCCGGTACCGGAAGGTGCTGGGATGTACGCGCACCGCGTCGGCGGCGGCGTTGATGTCCCCGAACGCGTCCAGCCAGGCACGCAGGCTCGGCACGAGGTTGCTGTGGTGCTCCCTGTCGTAGTCGAAGAGTCGGGACAGCGGTCCATGCGGGGGTGCGGCCTCGGTGGCGATGAGGTCGGAGAGTTCGAGCAGCAGCGCGGTTGCGTACACCTCGGGGATTCGGGCGATGGGCCGGGCGGATCCGCCCGCCCGGATCACGCGGAGCGCGCGGTCGGCGTCGCGCCGCGACTGGGCGAGTTCGGTGACGGTGGTCGCGGTCCGTCCGATACCGAAGGCACAGCGAACGCGGGTACTGGCGTGATCGAGAAACTCGGTCGCGACCCGTTCGGCCCGCAGGTCGCCGTCGTCGCGGCCGGCCGGCACCGGCAGGATGCCGTAAGCGATGCCGCCGACCAGTGCGGAGGCGGACCGGGGATGGATCGCGGCCAAATGCACCGCGAGGGCGTCCGCGATGCGTTGGCGCTCCGCCTCCGCCCGCGCCGCAGGTACTCCGTTGCCCGCACCGACCCCTAGGGCGAGCACCACGCAGGACGACGAGGCGATGTGCAACCGCCGGGCGGCCTCGTGAGCGCCGGGCCCACCCTCTAGTACGGTCGCGACCAGCTCGGCCCGCAGCCGGCGCTCGACGTCCGCGCCGGCCCGTTGCCGGAGCATGTGCAGGGCGACAAGTTTCGCGGCCTCGGCGAAGGCCTGTTCGCGTTCCGGGGTGGACCGTTCGGCCACGGTCGCCCACATCGAGCCGAGCGTGTCATCGCCAGCGCGGATAGCGATGGCCATCCGAGGCAGCGCGAGACCAGCCATCTCGACGTAGATGGGTTTGTCGCTGTGGTACAGCTCGGCGAATACCCCATGGGATTCCAGCATCTCCAGGAACAGACCGGGAACCTGACGCCCGAGGATGGTCTGGATCCGGGGGTCGTCGGTTTTGTCCTGATTAGCCGAGAACGCCAGCACCCGGGAGTTGAGGTCCTCGATGGTGACCGGCGCGTCGACGAGTTCACTGATCGCGTTGGCCAGGGAGAACATGTCGCCGGCCGGGATACCCATGAGCGTCTCCCGCCCACTGGCTCCGACGTCCCCCTCCGACAGCACCGAACGCAGTAGGGCGGCGACCTGGGCCCAGGCCGCCCCCGGAGTCAGGGTCAGCAGAACGACCCCGGATTCCGTCGCCGCGGCGCGCACGGCGTCGTTGACGGCGATCGGGGCCCGAACGACGAGGGCGGTGGCCTTGCTCGGTCCCAGCCGCCACAGCAGCGCCGCCACCTCATCCGGCTCGCGTACGCCGACGCCGAGGACGAGTGCGTGGGCCGATATCGGGGAGTCGTCGTGCCGGTCGTGGATGACCAGCTCCGCCGGGCGCGCGGCGCTGTGCGGGTCTCCCAGGGCAAGGTCCAGCAGCGTCATGCCCAGGTTGTCGAGCACCGTGGCCAGGGTGGCGCTGACCCGGTCGCCCCGGGAGTCGATCATGTCTTGATCACCTCCGCCGAGGTTGTCAGGTCGTCGAGGATATCCAGGCGCGGCTCGACACCGATACCGGGAGCGTTTGGCACCTCGATGTGGCCGTCGCGGAGCACGAACGGCGTGGTGATGTCGGTGGCGTAGTAGCGGCCGGAGGCGGAGGTGTCCCCGGGCAGCGTGAACCCGGGCAGTGCGGCCAGAGCGACGTTGGCGGCACGGCCGATGCCGGTCTCCAACATGCCGCCGCACCACACGGGCACCCCATGTGCCTGGCAGACATCATGGATGCGTTTCGCCTCGAGGTAGCCGCCGACCCGGCCCGGCTTGATGTTGATGACGGATGTGGCGCCGAGAAGGAGCGCGTCGACCGCGACCTTGGCAGAGGTGATGGACTCGTCCAGACAGATCGGTGTCCGCAGCAGCCTCGCGAGTTCGGCGTGTTCGCGTAGGTCCTCCTCGCCGAGCGGTTGCTCGATGAGCAGCAGGTCGAACGGGTCCAGCTTCGCCAACTGTCGGGCGTCGGCCAGACGGTAGGCCGCGTTCGCGTCCACCTGGAGCAGTACGTCGTCACCGAAATGCTCCCGTACCGCGCGGACCGGCGCGAGGTCCCAGCCGGGCTCGATCTTCAGCTTGATCCGGAGGTAACCCTCGTCAAGATAGGACCTGACCGTGTCGAGCAGGTCGGGAATCGAGTTCATGATGCCGACCGAGACTCCGGCGGGCACCCGGTCGCGGGTCGCGCCGAGCGCGCGGGCAAGGGGCACTCCACGGCCGCGTAGCTCTGCGTCCAGCACCGCGGTCTCCAGCGCCGCCTTCGCCATGCGGTGCCCCTTGAAAGGGGCCGTCACGGAGGCGATGCGGTAGGGGTCCGGGTCGGGATGCGCGGTGACGGCGGGGATGAGGAACCGGCGCAGCATGTCGGCCGCCGCCTCGATGTACTCGGAGGAGTAGAGCGGCTCAGAGAAGGCGACACACTCTCCCCAGCCCTCCGCCTCGGGGGTGACGACTCGTACGAGCAGCACCTCGCGGGAGGTCTGGGTGCCGAACGAGGTACGGAACGGCGCCACGAGGGGCAGTTCGACTCGGCGCAGCTCCACTGCGGTGATCTTCATGCCTCTTCCTTCTGGAGTCGCGTCCGAACGTCGTCGATGAGGTGGGCGAGCAGGGCCGTACGTCGGGGAAGTTCGGCGATGACGACGTGCTCGTCGGCGCTGTGGGCGCCGCCGCCGACGGCGCCGAGGCCGTCGAGCGTCGGGGTCCCCACGGCGGCGGTGAGGTTTCCATCGGAGGCGCCACCGACGGCTACCCCGTCGAGGCGGCCGAGCCCGAGCTGGTCGGCCAGGGCCTGGGCGCGCTGAAACAGGTCCGCCGAACAGGCTGCTTCCAGCGGTGGCCGGTGAGCTTTGGCGATGACCTGGAGGCTTGTCCCCGCCAGTTGCGGAACCAGGGCGTGCAGTGCCTGGTTGACCCGGGTCTGTTCGGCGATGAGTTTCGCGCGGACGTCGATGGAGACCACCGCGGAGTCGGGCACCGTGTTGGCCGTCGTGCCCGCTGACAGGAGCGTGGGGGTGACTGTCGTCCCGAGGCGGGCGTCCCCCAGCTCGTTGATGGCGAGCACCTGGCGTGCCAGTTCTACGGCGGCGTTGGCTCCGCGTTCTGGTTCCAGACCCGCGTGGGCGGCTCGCCCGTGTACGTGCACCTGGTAGGTCTCCGCGCCCTTGCGTGATGTCTTCAGGGCTCCTCCCTCAGCCGCGGCCTCGAGGACGAAGGCGGCCCCGCAGCCGCGCGCCTCGTCCTCGATGAGCGCTCGGGAGGTGGGTGAGTGCACCTCCTCGTCGCCGGTGATGAGGATGGTGATCCCGCCGGGATCGCCGAGGGCCGCGACGGCGTGGAAGAGCTGAACGATGCCCGCCTTCATGTCGAAACAGCCGGGGCCGCGCACGATTCCCCCCTCGGTCGACCACGGGTACGTGGCCAGCGAACCGATGGGCCAGACCGTGTCGTGGTGGCCGAGCAACAACACGCCGGGCCGCTCCCCGAGGCGCCACCGTAGGTGTGTCCAGCCTCCGATGACAATGCGTTCGGGTGGTACCCCGGTAAGCCGCTCGCCGAGGGCGGCGACCGCTCCGGCACTGCGCGCGATGGCGCCTCGGTCCGCCGACGGCGACTCGCAGCTGACCAGAGCCTCAAGGTCGTCGAGCATCGCCGGCAGCCGGGTGACGAACTCGCGCACGTTCGGCGGGGTGGTGTGCGGCTCAGTCATGTGATGCGGCCTTCGAGTCTCGTCGTGAACGGGTACCCGCAGCCTGACTCAGAAGGAGGCTGGTCGGCTTCATCGCATCCGACGAACGGATGCCTCCCGCTTCCTCTTGCCGGCGGAGTCAAGCGGGCAGGCCAGGTCGGCGACCGCCGGCTGGCGCCCGTGTGCCGGATCGGCTTGATGCCAGCGGAGGAACTTTCCGGTCCCGAATGCGCGTAACGGCTCAAGACCCGGGGGCATGTGATGTCGACCATGTGATCCATGAGACATCTCCTGACGGGACCGGGTGATGCGGGGGCAGGTTTGTCGTCACGTGTTGGCACCGCGCGCACGGCGGCCGAGGCAGCCGCCGGCGCTTCCGGAGTCAGCGTCCGCGAGCTGCGCGCTCTCAGCGAACTGAGGCGGGCCTGCGATCTGATCGATCAAACCTGGTCCCCCGACGGGCAGGAGCCACTGATCAGCGTGAGCATGCTGCGCGCGTTGGTACACGTGGGCAACTACGTGGCTGGTGCCTTCCTCGGTAACCGTCTGGTCGGTGCCGCCGTCGCGTTCCGCGGCGATCGCGGGGGCGTCCTGGAGCTGCATTCCCACATCACGACGGTCACCGACGACATGCGGGGACGCAACGTCGGTTTCGCCTTGAAGCTGCACCAGCGATACTGGGCCCTGCGTCGGAGCCTGCCCACGATCACCTGGACCTTCGATCCCCTGGCATGCCGCAACGCCTTCTTCAACCTGGTCAAGCTCGGCGCTCAACCGGTCGAGTACCTGCCCAACTTCTACGGCGCGATGGCGGACGGCATCAACGCCGGGGACGACAGCGATCGGCTCTTGGTTGAGTGGCGGCTTGACGAACCCCGAGTCAGGCGAGCCTGCACCGGGGCGCTCCAGGACTGGAATGTCGACGCGCTGCGGGCCGAAGGGGCGGTGATCGGGCTCGACGCCGACCCGCAGGGTCTGCCGCTGGCCGGTGAAAGCAGCGGTCGGGTCGTCCTGGTGCGAGTTCCGCCGGACATCGAGTGGCTGCGGCGCGAGCAGAACGTGTCCGCCCGCGCCTGGCGACGGGCGGTGCGCGAGGCACTCGGCGGCCTGATGACCGAGGGAGCCGTCGTCGGCTTCGCTCGCAGCGGGTGGTACGTGGTGGATCGGACCGACCCTGACGCAAGGCGGGCAGTTCCGTGACCAAGAAGAATCCACATAAAATGGAAAGGAAATGAGCAAATGTGCTTTGGGGATTTACTTCGTAAGAGCGCCGTTTGCTACAGCGACAACATCGCGGTCACCTTCGAGGGCGAGCACCTTACCTATGCGGCCCTGTACGAGCGCGCCTGCCGTCTGGCGAACGGGCTGCTGAACCTCGGCCTGGAAAAGGGCGACCGCGTCGCCACCCTCGCGGACAACCACCTTGACAGCCTGGTGGAGATCTGCGGTCTCGCGCTCGCCGGGCTCGTCCGCTGTCCGATGTCCGCGCAGAACACGGGCGACGGCCACGCCTACATGATGAAACTCGTCGGCGCCAAGGCACTCATCGTTCAGGAGAAGTACCACCACGAGGTATCGAATCTCCCCTCCGGCATCGACACGCTCCAGCATGTGATCGTGCACGGAAGCGCCGACGACGGCAGTCATCAGTACAGCGCCTTACTCGAGTCACCGCCCGACGATCCGCGCGTTCCCGTCGACCTTGAGGACGACTACGTCATCCGCTTCTCGGCGGGGACGACCGGGCGGCCCAAGGGAATTCTCCACACCGCGCGCGGATGGCGCGACATGGGGACCGAGATGGCCCTGATCATGCCCAGGATCGACGAGGAGGACGCGTATCTGTGCGCCGGGCCGATGAGCCACGCCGCTGGCCTCCTGGCGTGGCCTCTGCTCGCCCACGGCGCCCGGCAGGTGATCATGCCCGCGTTCGATCCGGCTCGCTTTCTCGAACTCACCGAGTCGGAGCGCTGCACCCTCACGCAGCTCGTGCCCACGATGATCCAGATCATCGCGAACCATCCCGATGCGAAGCGGCGTGACGTGTCCAGCCTGCGGGCGGTCTTCTACGGCGCGGCGCCCATCACGGAGCGCACGCTCCGGGAGGGGAAGGCTCTCTGGGGCAACATCATGTATCAGGTCTACGGGCAGTCCGAGTCGATGCCCACAACTGTCCTCACGCCCCGACAACACGTCGCGAGGAGCGACGCGGAGCGGCGGTTGCTCCGCTCGGCCGGCCGACCCACCCCCAACACCCTCATAAAGATCGTCGATGAGGAGGGTGCCGAGGTGGCACCGGGTGCGCTTGGCGAGGTCTGCGTCTCCAGCCCCGGCAACATGAAGGCGATCTGGGCCGATCCCCAGGCGACGGCCGAACGAATCACGCCCGACGGCTACGTCAGATCCCGGGATATCGGCTACGTGGACGAGAAGGGGTTCCTCTTCCTGGCGGACCGCAAGGAGGACATGATCATCTCCGGCGGGTACAACATCTGGCCGGCGGAGGTCGAAAACGCTCTCTGCTCACACTCCGCCGTCATGGAGGCGGCCGTGGTCGGAGTCCCCGACGACAAATGGGGTGAGACGGTCATGGCAGTCGTCGTGCTGCGCGACGAAGGGCGCGCCACGGCCGAGGAACTCATCCAGTGGTGCCGGGAAAAGGTCGGCTCGATGAAGAAGCCGACGCGGGTCGAGTTTTCCACCGAACCGCTACCGAAGAGCGGCGTCGGCAAGTTGATGCGCCGCGCCGTCCGCGACAGGTACTGGTCAGGCCAAGAGCGTCAAGTTGCCGGTGCTTGAGACGACCAGAGCCAATAGATGAGCAGGAGCTTTCAATGAGCGCCACAGCCGTAACGTCCACACCGGCCACAAGTGCTACAACCCAGGTACGAGCCTGGGCCGGGCTCGCCGCCCTCGTGACTGCCACTTTCGCGTACACCGTCCTGGAGGCCTGGATCGCTCCGGCTCTCCCGGTGATCCAGGAGCACGTGCACGCCTCGAACACCTCCCTCCCGTGGGTGTTCGCCCCGATGCTGATCTGCGCGGCCGTCTCCACGACGCTCGCCGGACGCCTGGGAGATCTCTTCGGGCTACGCCCGGTCCTGTTGACCGTACTCTCCATCCTCTGCACCGGAGTCGCGCTGGCCGCGGTCGCGACCTCGATCGAGCTCCTGGCGGTCGGACAGGCGATGCAAGGCCTTGGAATGGGATCGATCCCACTGTCGGTGGCGATTCTGCGCAACATGTTCCCGCAGTCCCGCATCTCCATGGCCATCGGCATCTACGTCGGTGCGAGCGCGATCGGCAACGCCGTGGGATTCATCTTGCCCGGCTATGTCCTGCGCACGCTGTCATACGGGTGGCTCTTCTGGCTCCCGCTTGTCGTGATCGGGCTGTCGACACTCGTCGCCTGGTCGTGCCTTCCGAGTGGGTCCAGAAGGGCGGGCCAGTCCGTAGACTGGATCGGTGCACTGGTGTTGGCGCTGGGCCTCACCGCGCTCGTCCTCGCGATCACCGTTGCGCCCGCGCTGGGCTGGTTGTCAGTTCCGACGCTCGCGCTCTTCGGAGTAGCGGTCGCGCTGTTGGCCGGGTGGGTGGTCATCGAAACCCGGTCGCGCCAGCCTCTCATTGCGATGAGCCTGCTGCGTCAAAAGAACGTCTGGCTGACCGGTTTCATCTCCCTGGCCATCGGCTTCGGCATCTTCTCGAGTATGGTCCTGGTCCCGATGCTCGCGGCGCTGCCTCGGGTGGACGACCTCGGCTTCGGCGCCACCACCACCCAGGTTGGTGTGCTGCTCCTGCCGCTCGGAGCGGCGGGCGTGCTGGTCGGGCCCATGAGCGGAGTTCTGGACCACAAAATCGGCGCCCGGGCGAGCGTCCAACTCGGGATGCTGATTCTCACCATCGGATCGCTCGGACTCGTCTTCATGCACGCCGAGCAATGGCAGATCCTGGTCGCGATCTCGATCATCGGGATCGGGGTCTTTCTGGCCCTGACCGCCTCGATCAATCTGATCACGGGTTCCGTCGCCGCCGAGGACGTCGGGTTCGCCGCGAGCCTGCCACTGACCGCGAAGAGCATCGGCGGCAGTCTCGGGGCACAGATCGGCGTTAGTGTGCTGGCCTCGCAAACCGTTGTCGCTACCGGCAGACCGCTCGATGCCGGCTTCACGATCAGTTTCGCCATCGCGACCATCGTGGCGCTCGGCGGCCTGGCCATGTCGCTGGCTCTCCCGAACGCCCCCAAGGTCCCCCCGCGACAGTGATCCGGGTGGGGTCAGCTCATCCCACCGACTCTCTTCACCCTTCACGGAGTTGTCCTCCCGATGAGGCCGCTCAGCAAGGATTCACATGCGATACTCTATCGATCGCGGCACCAGCGAGCCGGCCATGTTCGCCTTCTCGGAACTCACGCCCACGTCGTTCTTGGCGCGGTCGGCGCGCGTACATGCCGACCGCCCTGCCATCATCGATGGTGAGCATCGTTTCAGCTACCGTCAGTTCGCAGATCGCTCGCTGCGACTCGCCGGCGCGCTGGCTGCGCTCGATATCCAGCCCGGGGACCGAGTGGCCGTGCTCGCCTCCAACAGTCACGTCATGCTCGAGTGCCACCACGGCATCCCGACGGCCGGCGCGGTTCTGGTCCCCCTGAACATCCGGCTCTCCGCCCATGAACTCGCATGGATCATCCAGCACTGCGCCGCGAAGGCCCTGATCTGCACGGGTGATCTTGTTGAGCTGGCGGAACGTGTCGTCGCGACGACCGGGATCAACCTGATCGATGAGTCCGCTTACGAATCGGCGCTGTCAACGGCCGAACCGTTACGGCGGCCGTGTGCCGACGAACGGGGGTTGCTCGCGATCAACTACACGTCCGGGACCACCGGGGATCCAAAGGGCGCGATGTACCACCACCTGGGCGCCTACCTCCAAGCGTTGTCGATGGTGGTGCATACCGAGCTCAACGCACGCAGCCGGTACCTGTCGACCCTGCCAATGTTTCACTGCGACGGATGGTGCTTCCCCTGGGCGGTTACCGCGGCGGGTGCCACGCATGTCTGTCTGCGCAAGTTCTCCGCTGCGGCGGCCTGGCGCGCCCTGCGTGAAGAGTCCGTCACTCACTTCAGCGCCGCTCCCACAATACTCACCATGATCGCTGACGCATCGGAGGTCGACGGCAGTCCGCTTCCACACCGGGTGTCAGTGCAGACCGGTGGAGCACCCCCCGGCTCCGCTCTGCTTGCACGACTCGACCGGCTTGGCTTCGATGTCACACACCTCTACGGGCTCACCGAGACGTCGGGTCCCGTCGCCGTCAATGACTGGCATCCGGAGTGGGACGAGTTCGACCAGGCGACGCGTGCCCGACTCAGCGCGCGTCAGGGTGTCGGCAACGTGACCGCCGACCAGGTGCGCGTGGTTGACGACGACGGCGCTGACGTACCGGCCGATGCCACGACGATCGGGGAAATCGCTCTGCGTGGCAATACCTTGATGCTGGGGTACTACCGCGATCCGGAGCGTACCCGGGCGGCGAGTATTCAACGCTCGGACGAGACGTTCTTCCGCACGGGGGACCTCGCGGTGCGGCACCCGGATGGATACATCGAGATCCGGGACCGGCGCAAGGATGTGATCATCTCCGGCGGAGAGAACATCTCTTCCGTCGAGGTCGAGCGGGTCCTCGATCACCATCCCAGCATTCTTGAATCGGCCGTGGTGGCCTGCCCCGATGAGCAATGGGGTGAGGTGCCGGTTGCGTTCGTCACGCTCCGAGACGATGCCGAGTCATTTGACGAGGGCAGTGTCGTCGCCTTCCTCCGTACGCGCCTGGCTGGGTTCAAGGTGCCGAAACGCTTTGTCATCGGACCGCTCCCGAAGACCTCGACCGGGAAGATTCAGAAGAACATCCTGCGGGAACAGCTCTGAGGGGCGTCTCGTAACTGGGTTGAGGCGTTGCCCGTGGCCGGGTTGCCTGCGTTTCGCAGGTTCGCGGGAGTTGCCCCTGGTCCTGGACACTTGAGCCTTGGATCGTGATGGTCCGGGGAGATCAGGAGTCCCTGACAGATGGTGAACAAGCACTACCCCGCGGAGTTCAAGGCCGACGCGGTCGCGTTGTACCGATCTCGGTCGGGGGCGACGATCGCGCAGATCGCTGATGATCTCGGGGTCAACCGGGAGACGTTGCGCAGTTGGGTTCGTGCCGATGATCAGCGTCGGGGCGCGATGTCCGGGCCGGCGGCGTCGGCGAGGCCGCAGGCGGCCGGCTCGGTGGAGGACGAGAACGCCGCGTTGCGACGCAGGGTCCGCGAGCTGGAGGAAGAGCGGGACATTCTGCGGAAGGCGGCCCGGTATTTCGCCGGGGAGACGCGCTGGTGAACCGCTTCCAGTTCGTCGCCGACCACCAGCAGCGCTACGGCGTGAAGCGGTTGTGTCAGGTCATCGGGGTGTCCCGCTCGAGCTTCTATTACTGGCGGGCGGCCGCCGCGGCCCGGGCGGCGCGTGATGCCGCGGACGTCGCTCTCGTGGGCCGGATCCGGGCGGTGCACACAGCGCACGACGGCACCTACGGAGCACCACGGATCACCGCCGAACTCCGCGATGCCGGACTGGCGATCAACCGCAAGCGGGTCGCGCGGGTGATGCGCCGCTTCGGCGTGCAAGGGCTGCGCCTACGGCGGCGCACTCGTACGACGGTGCCGGACCCGGCCGCGGCGAAGGCTCCGGACCTGATCGGCCGGGACTTCAGCGCCGGCGCCGTCAACCAGCGCTACGTCGGTGACATCACCTACCTGCCGGTCGGTGACCGCGGGTTCCTCTACCTGGCCACCGTCATCGACCTGCACTCCCGCCGCCTCGCCGGCTGGGCGATCGCCGAGCACATGCGCACAGACCTGGTCATCGACGCCCTCCACGCCGCCCATCGCACCCGAGGCAGCCTGCACGGGGCGATCATGCACACCGACCACGGAGCCCAATACACATCGAGGGCCTTCGCCGCCGAATGCCAGGCCGCCGGAGTCCGGCAGTCGATGAGCGCCGTCGGCAGCTCCGCCGACAACGCCGCCGCGGAGTCGTTCAACGCCACCTTCAAACGCGAAACCCTGCAAGGCCGCCGCGCCTTCACCGACGAACGCCAAGCCCGACTCACCGCGTTCCGCTGGCTGCACCGCTACAACACCGTCCGACGCCACTCCCGGCTCGGACAACAGCCACCGATCACCTACGGGAAGAACACCCAGCCAGCGCCAGCTACGCTGGCCCCAGCCGCATAAACCCCGTGTCCAGGATCAGGGGTCAAGCCCCGATCGTGGTCGCGCATAGTGGCTGCTGGCACCATAGCCCGCCACACCGGGACCGGCGGCTGGATGAACGCACCCGCGAACGGCACGCCGCCGTGCACGCCCTGCTCGACCAAGGCGTCGGTCTGCTGGAATGTGCCCGCCGGCTGGGCTGGGCGCTGAACACCGTCAAACGCTACGCCCGCGCAGCCGCGGCCGAAGAACTGCAGCGTCCGCCGCGCTACCGCGAAACGCTGGTCGACCCGTTCCGGGATCACTTGCGCCGCCGCCTGGCCGAAAACCCCAGCGTGGCGGTGACCCGCCTGCTGAGCGAGGTCCGCGAACAGGGCTACACCGGCAGCGCCAACCTGTTCGTCCGCTACCTCAACCAGGGCCGCGCCCAGGCCGAACGGACTCCGCCGTCACCCCGCCGGCTGGTCGCCTGGCTCATGACCCCACCGGACAACCTGCCTGCTCATCACCGCAGTCACCTCGACGACCTGCTCGCCGCATGCCCGCACCTGACCATCCTGGCCCGGCGAGTGCGCGAGTTCGCCAGCCTGCTCACCGGCCGCCGCGGTCAGGACCTCGACGCCTGGATGGCCGCCGTCGACGCCGACGACCTGCCCGCCCTGCACGGCTTCGTCCACGGCCTGCGCATGGACCTGCCCGCCGTCGCCGCGGGCCTGACGCTGCCCTACAGCAACGGCCCGATCGAAGGCGCCAACACCAAGGTCAAGCTCCTGAAACGGCAAATGTACGGCCGAGCCGGATTCGCCCTACTCCGCCAACGAATCCTGCTCGCGTAGGTCACTCACGGCGACCACCGTTTCTGCACCAGAGCCGTTAACTTGACACTCCCACTAGTAGTGCTTTGTTAGGTTCGGTGGCGTTTGTTGCGGTGTAGCGGTTTCACGGGTTGGTGGCAGGTGATGCAGGCGCCGGTCCAGGTGGCGAGGAGTCGTTGCAGCTCGCGGATGACGGTGTAGAGGGTCAGGCCGGCGCAGCCGCTTTTGGGTCGAGACGCAGTTCCGTGATGAACAGGTGCGCGGCGGTGACGAGGGTGACGTGGCGGTGCCAGCCGATCCAGGAACGGCCTTCGAAGTGGTCCAGGCCGAGGCCGGTCTTCAGCTCGCGGTAGTCGTGTTCGACGCGCCAGCGGATCTTGCCGTAGCGAACCAGGTCGGTGTGACTGGTCGCCTCGGGGAGACTGGACAGCCAGTACTTGACCGGCTCGGCCTCGTCGTCGGGCCACTGGGCGATCAGCCACCGCTCGGGCAGGAGGCCATCGCCGTCACGGGCCACGCGATGCCCGGCCGGACGCACCCGCAGGAAGACGAACTGCGAACTCATCGTGCCCTTCGAGCCCTCCCGCCAGGTGATCGTCTCCGCGATGTCGCGTCCAGCCGCGCGGACGTGTTCGACCAGGCTGACCGCCGCCTTCGGGTAGCGCGGGTCGGTGCGGGTTGGTGGGCGGCCCCGCCCGGACCACACCCTCTCGACTGGCCGCACGTCTGGCTTGTGGGCGAGGGCGTCGCCTTTGACCTGCATGATGTAGCCGACCCCACGCTCGTCTAGGGCACTGCGGAACTGGCTGTTGTCTCCGTAGCCGGCGTCAGCGGCCAGCAGCGGTGGCCGCAGCCCGTGGTCGGCCAGCTCGTCGAGCATCTCCACCACCAGCACCCACTTCGGGCGATGACGCTCGTCGGCAGGTATCCCGCACCGGGTCCGGCGAGCGGCCACCCCGGCCCGGTCAGCCTCGTCAACGGCTTGGTCGTCCCACGACGTCGGGAGAAGCAGCCGCCAGTCCAGAGGGCACGACGCGGTGTCGGTGACCGCGTGGACACTCACCCCGATCTGACAGTTCGCCACCTTGCCCAACGTGCCGGAGTACTGCCTGGCCACGCCCGGCGATCCCTTGCCGTCCTTCGGAAAGCCGGTGTCGTCGACCACCCACGCCACCGGCTTGACCACCTCGACCGCCCGCGCGGCCAGCCGCATCCGCACCGCCGTGGTGTCCCACGTCGAGGTCGTCACGAACTGCTGCAACCCCTGATGATCCACCCCGAGCCGATCCGCCATCGGCTGCATCGACTTACGCCGCCCATCCAGCAGCAGCCCCCGCAGATACGTCTCACCCTTCGCCCGCTGATCCGACCGCACCAGCGGGGTGAACACATCCGCGGCGAAGGCCTCAAGCCGTTGCCGCACAACGGAAAGCTCATCAGGGGTCACCCCAACATCGAACTACCCCGAACCACTCAGACAACTCAACGACACGCCGACCTAACAAAGCACTACTAGCCCTGCCGATGTCGTGGTTCAGCGTCGGCTGCGGAAGGTCCGACGCAGATCATCGACCCAGATGCCGGGAATCTCCCATGGGATGAAGTGGCCGCCACTCTCGTGAGCGGTGAGGTTGACGTGGTTGTACCAGTCAGCACGGTCGCTGGAGAGCCAGCTCTGGATCCGCCGCTCGGTGGTGACGCCGGGTGGGTTCTCGTAGCCGACGAAGGTGATGCCGGTGGGGGCTTCGATGACCGGCTGACGGTCGTGGGAGGGGGCCCAGGGGTAGCGGTTGGCGTTGGCGTAGTAGCGCATCGAGGTTCCGATAGCGTTGTTCACCCAGAAGATCATGGCGTGGGTGAGAAGGTCGTCCTTGGAGAAGACGTTCTCCACGTCGCCGTGGTTGTCGCTCCAGCCGGCCCAGCGCTCCAGAATCCAGGCGAGCAGGCCGACCGGTGAGTCGGAGAGCCCGTAGGCGAGGGTGCTGGGGGCGAGGACATGGGCGGCCAGGTGGACGGCGAAGCGCCGCTCCAGGGAGACGAGCTGCTGGTGTACAGGCTCGGGCAGGCCCTCGGGGATCGGCCGACCTCCGCTGAGGTCCCAAGCCCGGTCGCCGTTGAAGAGGGTGAGCTTCTGGCCGGAGCCGATGTGGATTGCATGCAGTTCGCGGGCGTACTTATGGCCGAGCTGGCCGGTGACGAGGGCGCCGACATCGCATCCGCCGGCGGCGTACTTCTGGTAGCCGAGGGTGCTGGTCATCAAGGTGTGCCAGAGGTCGGCCACCTTCCAGAAGTTCATGTCGGGGTTGTCGGGCAGCGGGGTGGAGAAGCCGAAGCCGGGCAGGGAGGGAACGATGACGTCGAACGCGTCGGCCGGGTCGCCGCCGAAGGCGGCGGGGTCGGCGAGGGGGTCGATGACCTTGGACCAGTGCCAGAAGGTCCAAGGCCAGCCGTGCGTGAGAATGAGCGGCGTGGGGTCGGGACCGACGCCGGGCTTACGCATGAAGTGGACCGGAACGCCCTGGACGCTCACCTGGTAGTGCTCGTAGGCATTGATCGCAGCTTCGGCCTTGCGCCAGTCGTAGTGAGTGAGCCAGTAGTCGGCGAGTTCCTGGAGGTAGCTACGGCCGACGCCGTAGTACCAGTCGTGGTTGCCCGCATCGTCGGGCCACCGCGTGAGTCGCAGCCGCGCCTTGAGGTCGTCGAGCACGGCGTCGGGGACGTGAATGGGCACGGGCTCCAGCGGGAAGCGCGCTGTGGCTGCCATGAGGTTCCTTCCGAGATATGAGGAGCGGCACGCTGCAGATCAGCGCTCGATGTCCATGAGAGCAGACATCCGTGCCAGCGCGGGCAGGGTAGCGTCCATGGCCTGTCGTTCCTCGGGGTCAGGGCTTCGGCCAGCTGCGAGAGCTGGCGGACGCGGTCTTGGGTCAGGGCTGGGCGATCTGCGCACCGGCCGGGGTTACGCGGCGCCGCGGCCGAGGACGGCGCGCTCTGGGCAGCGAACCTCCCGCAGGAGCCTGTCCCGGTTGGGGATCGCTTGCCGCAGCGTCACTCCTCTCCGGCGGGTTGCGGCCTGGACTGCCTGGTCAGGACGGTTCCCTGGGCGACGGCGCAGAGCGTGCCCGGCTCGTCGCCGTCGATCGCGAGCAGGTCGCACCGGCAGACGGCCTGGCGGCGACCGGCGTGGACGACGGTGGCGCGCGCCCGAAGCGTCCGGCCCTGCGCGGCGGGGCGCAGGTAGCTGACCGTCAGGCCGCTGGTGAGCACGGCCGGGCCCAGGACGCTGCCGGCCGCGAAGGTGATCGCGTTGTCGGCGGCGTAGGAGAGCACGCCGCCGTGGAGGTAGCCGTCGTGTTGCAGCAGGTCGTCGCG
>NZ_JBFAJK010000064.1:0-25078 GCF_040655175.1 Micromonospora sp. NPDC050495
CCGGGCGTACATCGCCACGGTCAACGGGCCGAACGCCACCGTCATCGCCGGCGACCCCGACGCCGTCGCGGCAGCCGTCGCCCACTGCAAGGACCGCGACATCCCCGCCCGAGTCCTGCCCGTCGGCTACGCCTCCCACACCCCCCACGTCGAAGCCCTCCGCGACCAGATCCACACCGCCCTCGACGGCGTCCAACCCACCACCACCGATGTGGCCTTCTACTCCACCTACACCGGCGACCGCATCGACACCGACACCCTCACCGCCGACTACTGGTACGACAACCTCCGCCACCCGGTCCAGTTCCAGACCGCCACCGAAGCACTGCTGCGCGACGGGTACGCCACCTTCATCGAGGTCAGCCCGCACCCCGTCCTCATCCAACCGATCGAGGAGACCGCCGACCAGCACGAGATCGTCGCCGTGGCCAGCATGCGCCGGGACACCACCGACCAACTCGCCACCGCCCTGGCCACCGCGCACACCCACGGCCTGCCCGTCGACTGGACCCCGCTGCTGCCCGCGGCGCCGCCGGTCGAGCTGCCCACCTACCCCTTCGAGCACCAGCGGTTCTGGCTGCCGGCCGGCAGCCGGAGCGGGGAGCCGGCCGAGCTGGGTCTCAGCGGCGCCGACCACCCGCTGCTCGGCGCGACCGTCGAACTGGCCGACGGGGAGGGCTACCTGCTCACCGGCTGGCTCTCCCTGCACACCCACCCGTGGCTGGCCGAGAGCGTGGTCGCGGCGGGCACCGTCGTACCGGCCGCGACCTTCGTCGAGCTGAGCCTGCACGCCGGCAGCCACGTCGGGTACGCCCGCCTCGACGAGCTGACCGTCGAGACCCCGCTCACCTTCCCCGAGCACGGCGCCGTGCACATCCAGATCGAGGTCGGCGAGGGCGACGAGGCTGGCCGGCGGCCGATCACCATCCACTCCCGTACCGGCATCAGCCCCGGCACCGAGTGGACCCACCACGCCACCGGCCGGCTCAGCGCCGGCACCGCGCCGGGCACCGGCCCGGACGCCGAACTGGCCGGCTGGCCGCCCGCCGACGCCGACCCGCTCGACGCCGACCGGCTCTACCCGGACCTCGCCCGGACCGGCCGGGAGTACGGCCCGGCGTTCCGGGCGGTCCGCGCGGTCTGGCGGGCCGGCGACATCACGTACGCCGAGCTGCACCTGCCCGAGGAGGTCGACGCCGGCGGCTACGGCATCCACCCCGCGCTCCTCGACGCCGCCCTGCACGCCCTGGCCGTCGACGGCGACCCGGCCCTGCCGCAGCTCCCCCGCGCCTGGACCGGGGTCACCCTGCACGCGGTGGACGCCCGTGCCCTGCGCGTGCGGATCGCCCGCACCGGTCCGGACACCGTCACGCTGACGGCCGCCGACCCGGCCGGCGCGCCCGTGGTGACCGTCGACGAGCTGACCCTGGCCCCCGTCACGGCCGGCGCCGGCGGCGCCAGCCCGGTCCGGGACTCGCTGCACCAGGTGGAGTGGCGGCCGGTCAACGCCGGGCCGGCCCGGGAGCCCTGGCCGGTCACCGACCTGGCCGGCCTCGACGCGCTGCTCGCCGGGGAGGCGCCGCCGCCCGAGGTGGTGGTCGTCGCGGCGACCGCGCCGGACGGCGACGTGGTCGCCGCTACCCACGAGCTGACCGAACGGGTGGCCACCGCGCTGCGGGGCTGGCTTTCCGACGAGCGGCTGCACGCCAGCCGGCTGGTGGTGCTGACCCGGGGCGCGGTCGCCGCCCGCCCCGACGACGACGTCACCGACCTGCCCGCCGCCGCGCTGTGGGGACTGGTCCGCTCGGCCCAGTCCGAGCACCCGGACCGGGTGGCCGTCATCGACGCGGACGAGGCCGACCCGGGGCTCGTCGCCGGGGCGGTCGCCACCGGCGAACCGCAGCTCGCGCTCCGCGCCGGCGCCCTGCTCGCGCCCCGGCTCACCCGTTTCCGGCCGCCGGCCGAGCCCACCGCGCCGCCGCTGGACCCGGCGGGCACGGTCCTGGTCACCGGTGGCACCGGCACGCTCGGCGCGTTGCTCGCCGAGCACCTGGTCCGGACCGGCCAGGCCCGGCACCTGCTGCTGGCCGGCCGCCGCGGCCCGGCCGCCCCGGAGGCGCCGGCGCTGACCGCCCGGCTGGAGGCGCTGGGCGCGACGGTACGCGTCGTCGCCTGCGACACCGCCGACCCGGAGGCGGTACGCGCCCTCGTCGCCGGCGTCCCCGCGACGCACCCGCTCACCGCCGTCTTCCACACCGCCGGCGTGCTGCACGACGCCACCCTGCACACCATGACGGCGGAGCAGGTGCACGCGGTGCTGCGGCCCAAGGTGGATGCCGCCTGGCACCTGCACCAGGCCACGCGGGACCTGCCGCTGGCGGCGTTCGTGCTCTATTCCTCGGCCGCCGGCATCCTGGGCAGCCCGGGGCAGGGCAACTACGCCGCCGCCAACACCTTCCTCGACGCGCTCGCCCAGCACCGGCACGCACACGGCCTCCCCGCCACCAGCCTCGCCTGGGGCTACTGGGCGCAGGCCAGCGGCATGACCGGGCACCTCGACGACGCCGACCAGGCCCGGATCGCGCGCGCCGGGCTGCGTCCGCTGCCCACCGACGACGCGCTGGCCCTGCTCGACGTCGCGGTCGCCGGTGGCCGGCCCACCCTCGTACCGCTGGCCCTGGACCTGGCGGTGCTGCGCGGCAACCCCGGCGGCGCCGGCGTACCCGCCGTGCTGCGCGGGCTGGTCCGCACGCCGACCCGTCGGGCAGCGGCCGCGGCCGTGGTCGCCGGCTCGGACCTGGCGCAGCAGGTCGCCGGCCTGGCCGGCGCCGACCGGGACCGGATGCTGCTCGACCTGGTCCGGGCGCAGGTGGCCGTGGTGCTCGGGCACCGCAGCCCGGAGGCGGTCGAGCCGCACCGGACGTTCAAGGACCTGGGCTTCGACTCGCTGACCGCGGTCGAGCTGCGCAACCGGCTCAACGCGGCCACCGGGCTGCGGCTGCCGGCCACCGTCGTCTTCGACCACCCGAACCCGCAGTCCGTCGTGGACCGGCTGCGGACCGAACTGCTCGGCGCCCCGGAGAGTGCCGGGCCGGCGCCCCGGCCCCGGGCTGCGGCCGCCGACGACCCGATCGCCATCGTCGGGATGGCCTGCCGCTACCCGGGCGACGCCCGGACCCCGGAGGACCTGTGGCGGCTGGTGCTCGACGGCGCCGATGCGACCAGCGACTTCCCGGCCAATCGGGGCTGGGACCTGGAGGCGCTCTACCACCCGAGCCCCGACGAGCCCGGCCGCACGTACGCCCGGCGCGGCGGCTTCCTGCACGACGCCGACGCCTTCGACGCCGACTTCTTCGGGATCAGCCCGCGCGAGGCGCTGGCCACCGATCCGCAGCAGCGGCTGCTGCTGGAGACCGCGTGGGAGGCCCTCGAACGGGCCGGCATCGACCCGACCACCCTGAAGACCAGCCCGACCGGCGTCTTCACCGGCGTCATCTCCCAGGAGTACGCGCCCCGCGCCGGGCAGCGCCACCACGAGGTCGAGGGCTTCCTGCTGGCCGGCAACACCACCAGCGTGGCGTCCGGGCGGCTGGCGTACACCCTCGGACTGGAGGGGCCGGCCATCACCATCGACACCGGCTGCTCGTCGTCGCTGGTCGCCACCCACCTGGCGGTGCAGGCGCTGCGCCACGGCGAGTGCACGCTGGCGCTGGCCGGTGGCGTGACGGTGATGGCCTCGCCGAGCATCTTCCTGGAGTTCAGCCGGCAGCGCGGGCTCTCCCCCGACGGGCGCTGCCGGTCGTTCGCCGACGGCGCGGACGGCACCGGCTGGGGTGAGGGTTCCGGCCTGCTGGTGTTGGAGCGGCTCAGTGACGCCCGCCGCAACGGCCACCAGGTGCTCGCGCTGATCAGCGGCTCGGCGGTCAACCAGGACGGCGCCAGCAACGGCCTCACCGCCCCCAACGGGCCGTCCCAGCAGCGGGTCATCCAGCAGGCGCTAGCCAGCGCCGGGCTCACCCCCGCCGACGTCGACGCCGTCGAGGCGCACGGCACCGGCACCACCCTCGGCGACCCCATCGAAGCCCAGGCGCTGCTCGCCACCTACGGCCAGCACCGCACCGACGACCAACCACTCTGGCTCGGGTCGATCAAATCCAACATCGGCCACACCCAGGCCGCCGCCGGCGTCGCCGGCATCATCAAGATGGTCCAGGCCATCCGCCACGGCATGCTGCCCAGGACCCTGCACGTGGACGCGCCCAGTTCCCACGTCGACTGGGAAACCGGCGCCGTCGCCCTGCTCACCGAGAACACCCCCTGGCCCGAGCACGACCGGCCCCGCCGGGCCGGCGTCTCCTCCTTCGGCATCAGCGGCACCAACGCCCACCTCATCATCGAACAGGCCCCCACCACCACGCCGGCACCGGCCACCCCCGAACCACCGACCGCCCCCGTCGCGCTGCCCTGGCTGCTGTCCGCGAAGACCCCGGCCGCGCTGCGCGCCCAGGCCGCGCAACTGGTGGCGCACGTCGAGCAGGAGCCGGGACGTGCCCCGGCCGCCGTCGGGTACGCGCTGGCCACCACCCGGGCGACGTTCGAGCACCGGGCGGTCGTGCTGGCCGGCGGGGACCTCCGGCCCGGCCTGCGGGCCCTGGCCGCCGGGGAACCGCACCCCACGGTGGTGCGGGACACGGCCGTGCCGGCCGGCCCGGTGGCGTTCCTGCTCACCGGACAGGGCGCCCAGTACGCCGGGATGGGCGCGGAACTGGCCGAGCGGTTCGAGGTCTTCGCCGCCGCCCTCGACGAGGTGTGCGCCGCCGTCGACCCGTACCTGGAGCACCCGCTGCGCGAGGTGATGTTCGGCCGGCACACCGACCTGCTCGGGCAGACCCGCTACACCCAGCCGGCGCTGTTCGCCTTCGAGACCGCCATGTTCCGGCTGCTGGGCAGCTTCGGCGTCACCCCCGACCACCTGATCGGCCACTCGATCGGCGAGCTGACCGCCGCGCACCTCGCCGGGGTGCTCACCCTGCCGGACGCGGCCGCCCTGATCACCACCCGGGCCGCGCTGATGCACGCCATGCCGCCCGGCGCGATGCTCAGCGTCGCGGCCACCCTCGACGAGGTCACCCCGCTGCTCGCCGGGTACCCGCGGGTCAGCCTCGCCGCGCACAACAGCCCCGGCTCGCTGGTGCTCGCCGGTGACCCCGAGGACGTCGACGCGTTCGCCACGGCCCTGCGCGAGCAGGGCCACGACGGGCGGCGGCTGCACGTGGCGCACGCGTTCCACTCGGCGCACACCGACGGCATCCTGGACGAGTTCCGGCGGGCCGCCGCGGCCGTCACCTTCCACCCGGCCCGCATCCCGATCGTCTCCAACCTCACCGGCGGGCTCGCCACCGACGCGGAGCTGGCCGACCCCGACTACTGGGCCCGGCACATCCGGCACGCCGTCCGGTACGCCGACGGCACCCGGCAGCTGCACGAGCTGGGCGTCACCCACTTCGTCGAACTCGGCCCCGACGGCACGCTCACCACGCTGACCCACGAGACGCTGCCCGGGCACGCCCGCGCCGCCGCCACCCAGCGGCGCGGCCAGCCGCCCACCGACACGCTGCTCGCCGCCCTGGCCGCGTTGCACGCCGGCGGCCTGTCCGTGGACTGGTCGCCGCTGCACCCGGTGCCCGCGCCCGCGCCGGTGCCGCTGCCCACCTACCCCTTCCAGCACCAGCGGTTCTGGCTGCACGCCACCGGCGGCGCCGACGTGAGCGCCGCCGGCCTGCACGCCAGCGCCCACCCGATGCTCGCCGCCGCGACCCGGCTGGCGCACCACGACAGCTACCTGTTCACCGGCCGCCTCGCCGCCGGCACCCACCCGTGGCTGGCCGACCAGACGGTCGACGGTCGGGTGCTGCTGCCCGCGGCGGCCCTGGTCGAGCTGGTCCTGCAGGCCGGCGAGCAGGTCGACCTGCCGTTCCTGGCGGGACTCGAGGTGCGGGCGCCGCTGACGCTGGCCGCCGGTGCCGCCGTCCACCTCCAGGTGGAGGTCGGGCCGGCCGGGCCGGACGGGCGCCGGCCGGTGGCCGTGCACTCCCGGCCCGCCGACGGCGCCGACGACGGCTGGGCCACCGACCGGTGGACCGAGCTGGCCGCCGGGTTCCTCGCCGCCGCCCCCGCCGGGGAGCCGGAGCCGGGCCCGGCCGAGTGGCCGCCGGCCGCCGCGGTGCCGCTGGACACCGCGACCTGCTACACCGACCTCGCCGACACCGGGCTTGCCTGCGGGCCCGCGTACCAGGCCCTGACCGCCGCCTGGCGTCGCGGGGAGGACCTGTACGCCGAGGTCCGGCTCGCCGACGACGTGGACACCGCCGGGTACGGCATCCACCCCGCGCTGCTGGACGCGACGCTGCACGTGGTAGCCCTCGCCGACCCGGCGCCGACCGCCCGGACCGCGTCGACCTGGCACGGTGTCGCCCTGCCCGCCGGCGGGGCCGCCGAGCTGCGGGTCCGGCTGACCCGGGTCGACGCGGGGACGTACCGCCTCGACGCGACCGACCCGGCCGGCGAGCCGGTGGTGACGGTCGACGCGCTCACCCTCACCGCGGTCGAGCGGGGCACGCCGGCCCCGGCCCGCGCCGACGACGCGCTGTACCAGGTCGACTGGGTGCCGGTGCCGACCGGCGCGGCGCCCGCCGAACCGTGGCCGGTCGTCGCCCTCGACGAGGCCGTCGAGCTGCTCGGGACCGACGCCGCCGTGCCCGAGGTGCTGGTGGTGGCGCCGACCGCGCCGGAGCCCGGCGTGCCGGGCGCGCACGCCGTGGTGGAGCGCGGCGCCGCGCTGCTCGCGGCCTGGCTCGCCGACCGGCGGACCGGGCAGTCCCGGCTGGTGGTGCTCACCCGACGCGCGGTCGGCACCCGCCCCGACGAGGACGTCCAGGATCTGGCGGTCGCTCCGCTCTGGGGTCTGCTCCGGTCGGCGCAGTCCGAGCACCCGGACCGGATCGTGATCGTCGACCACGACGGCGCACCGGCCAGCCTCGACCTGCTGCCCGCCGCCGTGGCCGGCGGGGAGCCGCAGCTCGCCCTCCGCGACGGCGCGGCCCTCGCGCCGCGGCTGGCCCGCGCCGGTACGCCGGCCGAGGTCCCGGCCGGACTGGACCCGGACGGCACGGTGCTGATCACCGGCGGCACCGGCACCCTCGGCGCGCTGCTCGCCACCCACCTCGCCAGCACCGGCCGCGCCCGACACCTACTCCTGGTCAGCCGCCGCGGCACCGACGCACCCGGCACCACCGACCTGATCAACCGGCTCACCGACCTCGGCACCACCACCACCGTCACCGCCTGCGACACCGCAGACCCCGACGCCGTCGCGGAACTGGTCGCCGGCATCCCCGACACGCACCCCCTCACCGCCGTGTTCCACACCGCCGGCGTGGTCGACGACGCCGCCGTACACACCCTCACCGCCAACCAGATCCACACCGTGCTGCGCCCCAAGGTCGACGCCGCCTGGCACCTGCACGCGGCCACCGCCCAGCTGCCGCTGGCCGCGTTCGTGCTCTACTCCTCGGTGGCCGGCACGCTCGGCACCGGCGGGCAGGGCAACTACGCCGCCGCCAACACCTACCTCGACGCGCTGGCCCAGCACCGGCGCGCGCACGGCCTGCCGGCGACCGCCCTGGCCTGGGGCTTCTGGGCGCAGACCAGCGGCATCACCGGCCACCTCGACCGCACCGACCAGGCGCGGATCGCCCGAACCGGGCTGGTGCCGCTGGCCAGCGAGCACGCGCTCGCCCTGCTCGACGCCGCGCTCGGCCAGGACCGGCCGGTGCTGGTGCCGACCACGCTGGACCTGGCCCGGCTGCGCACCCAGGCCGCCGAGGTCGGCGTACCGGCGATCCTGCGCGGCCTGGTGCGGACGCCGCGGCGGCGCTCGGCCGGCGGGTCCACCGGGCCGGCCACCTCGTCGCTGGGCCGGCAGCTCGCCGCTCTCGGCGACGCCGACCGGGCCCGGCTGCTGCTCGACCTGGTACGCGCGCAGGTCGCCCTGGTGCTCGGGCACGCCGGCGTCGACGGCATCGGCCCGGACCGGGCGTTCAAGGACCTGGGCTTCGACTCGTTGACCGCGGTCGAGCTGCGCAACCGGCTCAACGCGGCGACCGAGCTACGGTTGCCCACCACGATCATCTTCGACCACCCGACGCCGGCCACGCTGGCCGAGCGGATCGGCGCCGAGGTCGCCGGCACCGGGGCGGCCGAGGCGGCGGGCCCGGCCACGCGGACCGCGGTCGCCGACGAGCCGATCGCGATCGTCGGCATGGCGTGCCGCTACCCGGGCGAGGCGGACAGCCCGGAGCAGCTCTGGCAGCTGCTGGTCGACGGGGCGGACACGGTCAGCGGCTTCCCGACCGGGCGGGGCTGGGACGTCGACGGGCTCTACGACCCCCGGCCGGACCAGCCGGGCCGCACCTACGCCCGGGAGGGCGGCTTCGTCCACGACGCGGACGCCTTCGACGCCGACTTCTTCGGGATCAGCCCGCGCGAGGCGCTGGCCACCGACCCGCAGCAGCGGCTGCTGCTGGAGACCGCGTGGGAGGCCCTCGAACGGGCCGGCATCGACCCGACCACCCTGAAGACCACCCCGACCGGCGTCTTCACCGGCGTCATCTCCCAGGAGTACGCGCCGCGCGCCGGGCAGAAGCCGCGGGAGCTGGAGGGCTTCCTGCTCGCCGGCAACGCCACCAGCGTCGCCTCCGGCCGGATCGCGTACGCGCTGGGCCTGGTCGGGCCGGCGATCACGGTGGACACCGCGTGCTCGTCGTCGCTGGTCGCCACCCACCTGGCCGTGCAGGCGCTGCGCAACGGCGAATGCAGCCTGGCGCTGGCCGGCGGGGCCACCATCATGGCCACCCCGGGCATCTTCGTGGAGTTCAGCCGGCAGCGCGGGCTTGCCCCGGACGGGCGGTGCAAGCCGTTCGCCGAGGCCGCCGACGGCACCGGCTGGGGCGAGGGCGCCGGCCTGGTGGTGCTGGAGCGGTTGTCGGACGCCCGCCGCAACGGCCACCGGGTGCTCGCAGTGATCAGCGGCTCGGCGGTGAACCAGGACGGCGCCAGCAACGGGCTGACCGCGCCGAACGGGCCGTCCCAGCAGCGGGTCATCCAGCAGGCCCTGGCCAACGCCGGGCTCACCCCCGCCGACGTCGACGCCGTCGAGGCGCACGGCACCGGCACCACCCTCGGCGACCCGATCGAGGCCCAGGCCCTGCTCGCCACCTACGGCCAGGACCGCGACCAGCCGCTCTGGCTCGGCTCGATCAAGTCGAACATCGGGCACACCCAGGCCGCCGCCGGCGTCGCCGGCATCATCAAAATGGTCCAGGCCATCCGCCACGGCATGCTGCCGAAGACCCTGCACACCGACGCGCCCAGCTCCCACGTGGACTGGTCGATCGGGGACGTGGCGCTGCTCACCGAGAACACCCCGTGGCCGGAGCACGGCCGGCCCCGCCGGGCCGGGGTCTCCTCCTTCGGCCTCAGCGGCACCAACGCCCACCTCATCATCGAGCAGACCCCGGCGGCCGTGCCGCGCACGACGGCCGTGCCGCTCCCGGTGGCCGGGAAGCCCGCGGCGGACGAGGTGCCGGCGGACGGCGCGCTCGCGGCCGACGGGGAGCCGGCGGGCATGGCGGCCTCGACGGCCGGAAGCTCGGCGGTCGCGCTGCCGTGGGTGCTGTCGGCGAAGACGCCGGCCGCGCTGCGCGCCCAGGCCGCGCAACTGGTGGCGCACGTCGACCAACACCCGGACCTGGACCCCGGTGCGGTCGCCGCCGCGCTGCTCACCACCCGCACCGCGTTCGGACAGCGGGCAGCGGTGCTGCCCGGTGCCGAGCCGGTCGACGCGCTGCGGGCCCTGGCCGAGGACCGGCCGCATCCCGCGCTGCTCCAGCACACCGCCGCCCACGGCGGCCGGACCGTGTTCGTGTTCCCCGGCCAGGGCGGGCAGTGGCTCGGCATGGGCCGCGAACTCGCCCAGCACAGTCCCGTCTTCGCCGCGCACCTCGACGCCTGCGCGACCGCGTTGCGGCCCTATGTGGACTGGGACCTGCACCAGGTGCTGCACGACGACAACCCCGACTGGCTCACCCGCGTCGACGTCGTCCAACCCGTCCTGTTCGCCGTCATGACCGGCCTCGCGGCCGTGTGGCGACACCACGGCATCGTCCCCGACGCCGTCATCGGCCACTCCCAGGGCGAGATCGCCGCCGCCTACGCCGCCGGCGCCCTGTCATTGGACGACGCCGCCAAGGTCGTCGCGCTACGCGCCCAGGCGCTGCGGGCGCTGATCGGGCACGGCGACATGGCCTCCCTCGCCCTGCCCGCCGACCAGGTCACCGAACTCCTCCACACGCTGCACGCCGCCAAGCCGACCTCGAGCGACGCCCAGCACCCCACCACCGACACCGGCACCCCCCGGGCCTACATCGCGACGGTCAACGGCCCGAACGCCACCGTCATCGCTGGCGACCCCGACGCCGTCGCCGCAGCCGTCACCCACTGCAAGGACCGCGACATCCCCGCCCGCATCCTCCCGGTCGGCTACGCGTCCCACACCCCCCACGTCGAAGCCCTCCGCGACGACATCCACACCGCCCTGCACGGCATCACCCCGACCGCAACCGACGTCGCCTTCTACTCGACGTTCACCGGCGACCGCATCAACCCGGACACGCTCACCGCCGACTACTGGTACGACAACCTCCGCCACCCGGTCCAGTTCCAGACCGCCACCGAAGCGCTCCTGCGCGACGGGTACGCCACGTTCGTCGAGGCCAGCCCGCACCCGGTCCTCATCCAACCCATCGAGGACACCGCCGACCAGCACGACATCATCGCGCTGGCCAGCATGCGCCGGGACACCACCGACCAACTCGTCACCGCCCTCGCCACCGCGCACACCCACGGCCTGCCCGTCGACTGGACCCCGCTGCTGCCCGCGGCGACCCCGCCGGCGCCGCTGCCCACGTACGCGTTCCAGCACCAGCGCTACTGGCTGGCCACGCCGGGCACGCTGAGCGAGCCGGCGGACCTCGGCCTCGGCGGCGCGGACCACCCGTTGCTGGCCGCCGCCATCGAGCTGCCCGACCAGCAGGGTCACCTGTTCACCGGCCGGCTCACCACCACCAGCCAGCCGTGGATCGCCGACCACACCGTGACCGGCATCGTCCTGCTGCCCGGCACCGCGTTCGTCGAGTTGGCCCTGCACGCCGGCCACCGCGCCGGACACCCGTACCTGGACGAGCTGACCATCGAGGCGCCGCTGGCCCTGGCCGGCACCGGGCCGGTCCAGGTCCAGGTCGAGGTCGGCGCCCCCGACGGCACCGACCACCGGCCGGTCACCATCCGCTCCCGGGACGGGCAGGACGGCGAGTGGCTGCGGCACGCCACCGGCACGCTGGCCGCCACGGCGCCGCCGCCGGCCGGTGACCTGACCGCCTGGCCGCCCGCCGGCGCCACCCCGGTCGACCTCGACGGGTTCTACCCCGACCTGGCCGCCACCGGCCTCGGCTACGGGCCGGCCTTCCAGGGCCTGCACCGCGCCTGGCGCGGCGACCGGGACCTCTGGGCCGAGGTGCGGCTGCCCGACGAGGTGGACCAGACCGGATACGGCGTTCACCCCGCCCTGCTCGACGCCGCCCTCCACGTGATCACGCTGGCCGCCGGGGCGGAGACCGTCCGGCTCCCGTTCGCCTGGTCGGCGGTGGGCCTGCACGCCACCGGGGCCCGGGCCCTGCGGGTGCGCCTCACCGTCGACGGCACGGACACCGTCACGGTCACCGCCGCCGACCCGACCGGCGCGCCCGTCGCCACCATCGGCGCCCTCACCGTACGGCCGCTGCCGGCCGGTCAGCTTCCGGCGGCCACCGGCGGCGACCCGCTGTACCGGCTCGACTGGACGCCGGTGCCGGTCGACGGTCCGACGGAACTGCCTGAGCCGGTCGACGCCGCCGGGCTGGCCGGTCTGCTGGCCGGTGACGTGCCCGTGCCGCCGCTGGTCGTGCTCGCCGTGCCCGCCGCCGGCGGCGACGTGGTGGCCGCCACCCACCGGCAGACCGAGCAGGTCGCCCGCCTCGTCCAGGACTGGCTCGCCGACGAGCGGTGCGCCGCGAGCCGCCTGGTCGTGCTGACCGGTGACGCGGTCGGCACCGACCCGGCGGAGAACGTCACCGACCTTCCGGCGGCCGCGCTGTGGGGACTGCTGCGCTGCGCCCAGTCCGAGCACCCGGACCGGTTCACCCTGGTGGACTCCGACGGCACCCCGGACAGCGTGGCCGCGCTCGGCGCGGCGGTCGCGACCGGTGAGCCGCAGCTCGCGGTACGCGCCGGCCGGGTGCTGGCGCCCCGGCTGGCCCGGGCCGGGCAGCCGGACCCGGACGCGCGGCGGCCGCTCGACCCGGACGGCACGGTGCTGATCACCGGCGGCACCGGCACCCTCGGCGCGCTGCTCGCCACCCACCTCGCCAGCACCGGCCGCGCCCGACACCTGCTCCTGGTCAGCCGCCGCGGCACCGACGCACCCGGCACCACCGACCTGATCAACCGGCTCACCGACCTCGGCGCCACCACCACCGTCACCGCCTGCGACACCGCAGACCCCGACGCCGTCGCGAAACTGATCGCCGGCATCCCCACCGCGCACCCCCTCACCGCCGTGTTCCACACCGCCGGCGTGCTGGACGACGCCGCCGTACACACCCTCACCGCCGACCAGATCCACACCGTGCTCCGCCCCAAGGTCGACGCCGCCTGGCACCTGCACCAGGCCACCCTCGATCTCGACCTGGCCGCCTTCGTGCTCTACTCCTCCGCGGCGGGCGTGCTCGGCAGCGCCGGGCAGGCCAACTACGCCGCCGGCAACACCTTCCTCGACGCCCTCGCCCAGCACCGGGTCGCGTACGGGCTGGCCGGCACCTCGATCGCCTGGGGCTTCTGGGCCGAGGCCAGCGGCATGACCGGGCACCTGGACGCGGGCGAGCGGGCCCGGATGGTCCGGGACGGGGTGTTGCCGCTGGACACCGCGCCCGCCCTGCGGATGCTGGACGCCGCGCTCGCCGGGAACGACCCGGCGCCGGTGCCGGTGCTGCTCGACCTCGCCGGGCTGCGCCGGGCGGAGGCCGTGCCGGCCGTGCTGCGCGGGCTGGTCCGCACCGTCGCGGCCCGGCGCACCGCGGCCGACGCGGCCGTGGACAGCGGCCTCGCCGGCCGGCTCGCCGGGCTCGGCGACGGCGAACGGCAGCGCCTGCTGCTGGACCTGGTCCGCACCCAGGTGGCGGGCGTGCTCGGGCACGGCAGTCCGGAGCTGATCGAGCCCCAGCGGGCCTTCAAGGACCTGGGCTTCGACTCGCTCACCGCCGTGGAGCTGCGTAACCGGCTGAACGCGGTGACCGGGCTGCGGCTGCCGGCCACGCTGGTCTTCGACCACCCGACCGCGCAGGCGCTCGCCATGTACGTGCGCGGCCGGCTCGTGCCGGACGACGCGGTGGCCGCCACCCGGCCGGCCCCGGTGGCCGAGGGGCCGCGGGACGAGCCGATCGCCATCGTCGGGATGGCGTGCCGCTACCCGGGCGGGGTCGACTCGCCGGAGGCGCTGTGGCGGCTGGTCGCCGAGGGCGTCGACGCGATCGGGGACTTCCCCACCGGCCGGGGCTGGGACCTCGCCGGCCTGTACCACCCGGACCCGGACCACCCGGGCACCGCGTACACCCGGCACGGCGGTTTCCTGCACGACGCGGACGAGTTCGACGCCGACTTCTTCGGGATCAGCCCGCGCGAGGCGGCCGCCACCGACCCGCAGCAGCGGCTGCTGCTGGAGACCGCCTGGGAGGCCCTGGAGCGGGCCGGCATCAACCCGCAGGGCCTGCGCTCCAGCCTCACCGGTGTCTTCACCGGCGTGATGTACAACGACTACGCCAGCCGCCTGCAGCACCAGGTGCCCGCCGGCTACGAGGGCTACCTCGGCAACGGCAGCGCCGGCAGCGTGGCGTCCGGGCGGCTCGCGTACACCCTGGGGTTGGAGGGGCCGGCGCTGACCGTCGACACCGCCTGCTCGTCGTCGCTGGTCGCCACCCACCTGGCGATGCAGGCGCTGCGCAAGGGCGAGTGCACCCTGGCGCTGGCCGGCGGCGTCACGGTGATGGCCACCCCGACCACGTTCATCGAGTTCAGCCGGCAGCGTGGGCTGGCGCCGAACGGTCGCTGCAAGTCCTTCGCGGCCACCGCCGACGGCACCGGCTGGGGCGAGGGCGTCGGCCTGCTGGTGCTGGAACGCCTCTCCGACGCGCGACGGCACGGCCACCCGGTGCTCGCGGTGATCCGCGGCTCCGCGGTGAACCAGGACGGCGCCAGCAACGGCCTCACCGCGCCGAACGGGCCGGCCCAGGAACGCCTCATCCACCAGGCCCTCGCCGCGGCCGGCCTGCACTCGGCCGACGTGGACGCCGTGGAGGCGCACGGCACCGGCACCGTGCTCGGTGACCCGATCGAGGCGCAGGCGCTGCTGGCCACGTACGGGCGGGACCGTGAGGAGCCGTTGTGGCTCGGGTCGATCAAGTCGAACATCGGGCACACCCAGGCCGCCGCCGGCGTGGCCGGCATCATCAAGATGGTCCAGGCGTTGCGGCACGGCACGCTGCCCCGGACGTTGCACGTGGACGCGCCCAGCCCGCACGTGGACTGGACCGCCGGCGAGGTGGCCCTGCTGACCGAGGCGCGGCCCTGGCCGGAGCACGGCCGGCCGCGCCGCGCGGGCGTCTCCTCGTTCGGGGTCAGCGGCACGAACGCGCACGTCATCCTCGAGCAGGCGCCGGAGGCCCCGGCCGGGCCGGCCGGTGAACCGGTGGTGGCGCTGCCGTGGCTGCTGTCGGCGAAGGCGCCGGCCGCGTTGCGCGCGCAGGCGGCCCGCCTGGCCGAGCTGGTCGACGCGCGGCCCGACCTGTCCTCGGGGACGCTGGCGGCGGCGCTGGCCACGTCCCGGGCGGTGTTCGCGCACCGGGCCGCCGTGCTGCCCGGCCCGGACCCGGTCGAGGCGCTGCGCGCCCTCGCCGAGGACCGGCCGCACCCGGCGCTGCTGCAACACACCGCCGCCCACGGCGGCCGGACCGTGTTCGTGTTCCCCGGCCAGGGCGGACAGTGGCTCGGCATGGGCCGCGAACTGGCCCAGCAGAGCAACATCTTCGCCGCGCACCTCGACGCCTGCGCGTCTGCGTTGCGCCCCTACGTGGACTGGGACCTGCACACCGTCCTGCACGACGACAACCCCGACTGGCTCACCCGGGTGGACGTCGTCCAGCCCGTGCTGTTCGCCGTCATGACCGGCCTCGCGGCCGTGTGGCGACACCACGGGATCGTCCCCGACGCCGTGATCGGGCACTCCCAGGGCGAGATCGCCGCCGCGTATGCCGCCGGCGCCCTTTCGCTGGACGACGCCGCGAAGGTGGTCGCGCTGCGCGCCCAGGCGCTGCGCGGGCTGATCGGGCACGGCGACATGGCCTCCCTCGCCCTACCCGCCGACCAGGTCACCGAACTCCTCCACACGCTGCACGCCGCCGAGCCGACCTCGAGCGACGCCGACCAGCCCACCACCGACACCGGCACCCCCCGGGCCCACATCGCCACCGTCAACGGCCCCAACGCCACCGTCATCGCCGGCGACCCCGACGCCATCGCCACCGCCGTCGCCCACTGCAAGGACCACGACATCCCCGCCCGCATCCTCCCGGTCGGCTACGCCTCCCACACCCCCCACGTCGAAGCGCTGCGCGAGGAGATCCACGCCGCCCTCGACGGCGTCCAACCCACCACCACCGATGTGGCCTTCTACTCGACGTTCACCGGCGACCGCATCGAGACCCAGACCCTCACCGCCGACTACTGGTACGACAACCTGCGCCACCCCGTCCAATTCCAGACCGCCACCGAGGCACTGCTCCGCGACGGCCACAGCACCTTCATCGAGGTCAGCCCGCACCCCGTCCTCATCCAGCCGATCGAGGACACCGCCGACCAGCGGCACATCGTCGCCGTGGCCAGCATGCGCCGGGACACCACCGACCAGCTCGCCACCGCCCTGGCCACCGCCCACACCCACGGCCTCCCGGTGGACTGGCGACCGCTGCTGCCCGCCGTGACGGCACCCGTCGGCCTACCCACCTACCCCTTCCAGCACCAGCGCTACTGGCTGCACGCCCCGGCGACCATCAGCCAGGCCAGCGACCTCGGCCAGGCCCCGGCCGAGCACCCGCTGCTGGCCGCCGCCATCGAACTGCCCGACCAGCAGGGTCACCTGTTCACCGGCCGGCTCACCCTCGACCGGCAACCCTGGCTCGCCGACCACGCCGTCACCGGCACCGTGCTGCTGCCCGGCACCGCCTTCGTGGACCTCGCCCTGCACGCCGGCCAGCACACCGGGTACCCGCACGTCGACGACCTCACCATCGAGACCCCGCTGATCCTCGACCCGGGCAGCGACGTGCAGCTGCGGGTGGAGGTGGGCCCCGAGCAGGGCGAGGGACGCCCGGTCAGCGTGCACAGCCACCAGGGCGGCACCTGGACCCGGCACGCCACCGGCACCCTCACCGGCACCGCCCCGGCCGGCGACCCGGGCATCGGCACGGAGTGGCCGCCGGCCGGCGCGACGCCCGTCGACCTCACCGACTTCTACGCCACCCTGGCCGGCACGGGCCTGCAGTACGGACCCACCTTCCAGGGCGTGCACGCCGCCTGGCGCGACGGCGACACCCGCTACGCCGAGATCCACCTCCCCGACGACCAGGACACCACCGGCTACGGCATCCACCCCGCCCTCCTCGACGCCGCCCTGCACCCGATGGCGCTCACCGGCGGTGACGAGGGCGTACGGCTGCCCTTCGCGTGGAGCGGGATCAGCCTGCACGCCGTCGGGGCGACCCGGCTGCGGGTGCGGCTGAGCCGTACCGGCCCGGACAGCGTGGCCGTGCACGCCAGCGACCCGACCGGCCAGCCGGTGGTGACCATCGGCGCGTTGACCGTCCGGCCGCTGGCCGGGAACCGGCTCACCGCCGGCCCGCGTGGCGGCGACCCGCTGTACCGGGTCCGCTGGACCCCGCTGGACGCGCCGGCCGGCTCGGCGGAGGTGCCGCCGGTGCTCGATCTGGCCGGGCTCGCCGACGTGCTCGCCTCGGACCCCACCCCGGAGCTGGTGATCGTGGCCCCCGCCGGCGGTACCGACGGCGGTCCGGCGGCGACGCACGACCTGGTCGCCCGGACCACCGCCGCGCTCCAGGCGTGGCTGACCGACGAGCGGCACGCCGCCGCGCGGCTGGTGGTGCTGACCTCGGGCGCGGTCGCGACCGGCCCGGACGAGGACGTCACCGACCTGGCCGCGTCGGCGCTCTGGGGGCTGGTCCGCAGCGCCCAGGTCGAGCACCCGGACCGGTTCGTCCTGGTCGACGCGGAGCGTACCGCCGCGCTGGGGGCGGCGCTGGCGGCCGGGGAGCCGCAGCTCGCCGTCCGCGACGGCCGGCTGTTCGTGCCGCGCCTGGTCAAGGTGGGTACGCCGGAAGGGCCAGCCGCCGCCCTGGATCCGGACGGGACGGTGCTGATCACCGGCGGCACCGGCACCCTCGGCGCCCTCCTCGCCGAACACCTCACCACCACCGGCCAAACCCGACACCTCCTACTCGCCAGCCGCCGCGGCCCCAACGCACCCAACGCCACCGACCTGACCACCCGCCTTCAGAACCTCGGCGCCACCGCCACCGTGGTCGCCTGCGACACCGCCGACCCCGACCAGGTGCACGCCCTCATCGCCGGCATCCCCGACGCACACCCGCTCACCGCCGTCTTCCACACCGCCGGCACCCTCGACGACGCCGCCCTACACACCCTCACCCCAGACCAGGTGCACACCGTCCTGCGGCCCAAGGTCGACGCCGCCTGGCACCTGCACCACGCCACCCGCAACCTCCCCCTGGCCGCGTTCGTCCTCTACTCCTCCGCCGCCGGCACCCTCGGCAGCCCCGGACAAGCCCACTACGCCGCCGCCAACACCTACCTCGACGCCCTCGCCCACCACCGCCACACCCTCGGCCTCCCCGCCACCAGCCTCGCCTGGGGCTACTGGGCCCAAGCCACCGGCATGACCGGCCACCTCGACCACACCGACCAGGCCCGCATCACCCGCGCCGGCCTGCTACCCATGCCCACCGACCACGCCCACACCCTGCTCGACACCGCGCTGGCCGGCGGCGAGCCGACCGCCGTACCGATGCGGCTGGACCTTGTCGGCCTGCGCGGCGGGCCGGTCCCGGCGCTGCTGCGCGGGCTGGTGCGGCCGGTCGCGCCGCGGGCCGCGGCCGGCGCGGCCGGCGACTCCGGGTTGGCCGGGCGGCTGGCGGGGCTGGACGACGCCGGGCGCCGGGAGCTGCTGCTCGGGGTGGTCCGCAGCCAGATCGCGGCGGTGCTCGGGCACAGCGTCCCGGAGACGATCGACCCGCAGCGGGCGTTCAAGGAGCTGGGCTTCGACTCGCTGACCGCGGTCGAGCTGCGCAACCGGCTCAACGCCGCCACCGGGCTGCGGCTGCCGGCCACCCTGATCTTCGACCACCCGACCGCGTACGCCCTGGCGGGTGAGCTGCTGGTCCGGCTGCTGCCGGATCAGGCGGCGGCCGACCACGCCCCGCTGCCGGCGGCGCGGCCGGTCGACGAGCCGGTCGCCATCGTCGGGATGGCCTGCCGGTTCCCCGGCGAGGTACGCGACCCGCAGGAGCTGTGGCGACTGCTGGTGGAGCGCGGGGACGCGATGTCCGCCTTCCCCACCAACCGCGGCTGGGACCTGGACGGCCTGTACGACCCCGACCCGGACCACGCGGGCACCGTCTACACCCGGATCGCCGGGTTCCTGCACGACGCGGACCGCTTCGACGCCGAGTTCTTCGGGATCAGCCCTCGGGAGGCGCTGGCCACCGACCCGCAACAGCGGCTGCTGCTGGAGACCGCCTGGGAGGCGCTGGAGCGCGCCGGCATCGATCCGACGTCACTGAAGACCACGCCGACCGGTGTCTTCACCGGGGTCATGTACAACGACTACGCCAGCCGGCTGCAGCAGCACACCCCGGACGGCTACGAGGGCTACCTGGGCAACGGCAGCGCGCCCAGTGTCGCCTCCGGGCGGCTGGCGTACACGCTGGGCCTGGAAGGGCCGGCGATCACGGTGGACACCGCCTGCTCGTCGTCGCTGGTCGCCACCCACCTGGCCATCCAGGCGCTGCGCAACGGCGAGTGCACGCTCGCGCTGGCCGGCGGCGTCAGTGTGATGGCGACCCCGCACTCGCTGCTGGAGTTCAGCCGGCAGCGCGGGCTCGCCCCGGACGGGCACTGCAAGCCCTTCGCCGACAGCGCCGACGGCACGGCCCTGTCCGAGGGCGCCGGCCTGCTGCTGCTGGAGCGGCTCTCGGACGCCCGCCGCAACGGCCACCCGGTGCTCGCGGTGATCCGCGGCTCGGCGGTCAACCAGGACGGCGCCAGCAACGGCCTCACCGCCCCCAACGGCCCGTCCCAGCAGCGGGTCATCCGCCAGGCCCTGGCCAACGCGCGACTGGCCCCGACCGAGGTGGATGCCGTGGAGGCACACGGCACGGGTACCACCCTGGGTGATCCGATCGAGGCGCAGGCGCTGCTCGCCACCTACGGGCAGGAGCGCGACGAGCCGCTGTGGCTCGGGTCGATCAAGTCGAACATCGGGCACACCCAGGCCGCCGCCGGGGTGGCCGGCATCATCAAGATGGTGCTGGCGCTCCAGCACCGGCTGCTCCCGCCGAGCCTGCACGCCGACTCGCCGAGCAGCCACGTCGACTGGGAGGCGGGCGAGGTCGCCCTGCTGGCCCAGGCGCAGCCCTGGCCGGTACGCCCCGACCGGCCGCGCCGGGCCGGTGTCTCCTCGTTCGGCATCAGCGGCACCAACGCCCACCTCATCCTGGAGGAGGCGCCCGCCGGGGCGGCCCGACCGGCGGCCGGCGATCCGGCGTCGGGTCCGCTGCCGTGGCTGCTGTCGGCGAAGACGCCGGCCGCGCTGCGCGCCCAGGCGGCCCGGCTGGCCACCCATCTGGACGAGCACCCGGAGCTGGAGCCGGCCGCCGTGGCGTACGCCCTCGCCACCACCCGGGCCATCTTCGCCCACCGCGCGGCGATCGTGCCGCCGGCCGGTACGCCGGGCGACGAGCCGCACACCGCGGCGGACCTGATCGCCGCGTTGCGCGCGCTGGCCACCGGCGGCTCCCACCCCGGTCTCGTCCGGGCGCGCGGCGAGGAGCCGCCGGCCGGCGCGGGGAAGGTGGCGTTCCTGTTCACCGGGCAGGGCGCCCAACACCCCGGCATGACCGCCGACCTCTACCACCACTTCCCCGTGTACGCCGCCGCGCTGGACGAGGTGTGCACGGCCCTCGACGTCCACCTCGACCACCCGCTACGCGAGGTCATGTCCGGCCAGCACACCGACCTGCTCGGACAGACCCTCTACACCCAGCCGGCCCTGTTCGCCGCCGAGACCGCCATGGTGCGGCTGCTCGACAGCTTCGGGATCCGACCCGACTACCTCATCGGGCACTCCATCGGGGAACTGAGCGCCGCCCACATCGCCGGCATCCTGGACCTCACCGACGCCGCGAAGCTCGTCACCACCCGGGCCCGGCTCATGAACACCATGCCCACCGGCGCCATGCTCGCCGTCACCGCACCCCTGCACCGGATACAGCCGCTGCTCGACGCGCACCCGCAGGTGAGCCTCGCCGGGCACAACAGCCCCACCTCACTCGTCCTCGCCGGCGACACCGACACCATCGAGGCACTAGCCGCCCAGCTCACCGACGAGGGCATCCGGGCCCGGAAACTGCACGTCGCGCACGCCTTCCACTCCGCCCACACCGACGCCATCCTCGACGACTTCCGCGAGGCCGCCGCAAGCGTCACCTACCACCCGGCAGCCCTGCCCATCGTGTCCAACCTGACCGGACAACTCGCCACCGACCAGCAACTCGCCGACCCCGACTACTGGACCCGACACATCCGCGACACCGTCAACTACACCGCCGGCACCGAAACCCTGCACGAACTCGGCGTCACCCACTACCTCGAAGTCGGACCCGACGCCACCCTGAGCACCCTCACCCGCGAAACCCTCACCGACGCCACCGCCATCCCCACCCAGCAGCGCGGACACGACGGAACAGCCAGCCTGCTCACCGCACTCGCCACCGCCCACACCAACGGCATCGACGTCGACTGGACACCGCTGCTCCCCGCCATCCCCGCCCCGGCGGAACCGCTGCCCACCTACCCGTTCCAGGAGCAGCGGTACTGGCTGCACGCCGACGCCACCGTCGGTGAGGCCGAGGACCTCGGCCTCAGCAGCGCCGGGCACCCGCTCCTGGGCGCCGCCATCGAACTCCCCCACGAGCAGGGCCACCTCTTCACCGCCCAGCTCTCCGCCGGATCGCACCCGTGGCTCGGGGACCACACCGTCGGCACCGCACACCTGCTGCCCGGCACCGCGTTCGTGGACATCGCCCTGCACGCGGGGGCGCACACCGGACACCCGTACCTGCACGAGTTGACCATCGAGGCGCCGCTGGCGCTCGACGCCGGCGTCCCGGTGCGACTCCAGGTCGAGGTCGGCGCCGTGAACGACGCCGGGCTGCGACCGGTGACCGTACGCTCCCGCCCGGCCCGCACCGACGACGACTGGACCCGGCACGCCGCCGGCACGCTGAGCGCCGTCGCGCCCAGCCCGGCCGCCCCCGAAGCGGCCTGGCCGCCGGCCGGCGCCGTCGAGGTCGACGTGGACGGTCTCTACGCCGACCTGGCGTCCTCCGGCCTGCACTACGGGCCGGTGTTCCAGGGCGTGCAGCGGGCCTGGCGTGCCGGCGACACCATCCACGCCGAGCTGAGCCTGCCGGAGGGCACCGACACCGGCGGGTACGGCGTCCACCCGGCGCTGCTCGACGCGGCGCTGCACACCATGGCCTTCCTCGACCCGCTGGACGGCGTGCGCGCCTGGCTGCCGTTCGCCTGGGCCGGTGCCGGGCTGCACGCCCCGGCCGGCGAGTCGCTGCGGATCCGGCTGCGCCGCACCGGCCCGGAGAGCATCAGCCTCGACGCCGTCGACACCGCCGGTGGGCCGGTGCTCACCGTCACCTCGCTGGCCGTCCGGCCGCTCCCCGCCGACCTCGCCGGCACCGCCGGGCAACCGGCGCCGGGATACCTGCTGGACTGGGTGCCGCTGGCCACCGACCCGGCCCCGGCGGCCGGCACGTACCCGACGTTCGGCCCGGCCGCCCTGCTCGCGGCGCTCGCCGACGGGACCGCGCCGGCCGGCACCGTCCTGCTGCGACCCGACCCGATCGACGGGGACGTGCCCGCCGGGACGCACCGGACGGCCGAACAGGTGCTCGCGGCCGTCCGCGGCTGGCTCGGCGACGGCAGCGGCCGGCTGGTGGTGCTCACCCGTGGGGCGGTTGCCGTCGGGGACGGCGACGACGTACCCGACCTGCCCGGCGCGGCGCTGTGGGGCCTGGTCCGGGCGGCGCAGAGCGAGCACCCCGACCGGCTGTTCCTGCTCGACCACGACGACGACCCGGACACCCTCGCCGCCCTGCCGGCGCTGGTCGACGCCGCGGCCGCGGCGGCCGAGCCGCAGCTCGCGGTCCGGGGCGGCGTGGCCCGGGTGCCGCGGCTGGTCCGCGGCCCGGCCGCCGACGCCCCGCCGGTCACCCTCGACCCGGCCGGCACCGTCCTGGTCACCGGCGGCACCGGCACCCTCGGTGCGCTGCTCGCCGGCCACCTGGTCGACCGGTACGGGGTCCGGCGGCTGCTGCTGGTCAGCCGGCGCGGGCCGGACGCCCCCGGCGTTCCGGAGCTGGTCGCCCGGCTGGCCGCCCTGGGCGCGGCGGTCGAGGTGGCCGCCTGCGACCTCGGCGACCCGGTGGCGGTCCGCGCGCTGGTCGCCGGGATCGACCCCGGGCACCCGTTGACCGCGGTCTTCCACACCGCCGGGGTGGTCGACGACGCCACGCTGCACACGCTCACCCCGGACCGGCTGCACGCCGTGCTCACCCCGAAGGTGGACGCGGCCTGGCACCTGCACCAGGCCACCCGGGAGCTGCCGCTGGCCGCGTTCGTGCTCTACTCCTCGGCCGCCGGCATCCTCGGCGGCGCCGGCCAGGCCAACTACGCCGCCGCCAACACGTTCCTCGACGCGCTGGCCGGGCACCGGCGGGCCCGGGGCCTGCCCGGCACCTCCCTCGCCTGGGGGCTCTGGGCGGAGTCCAGCGGCATGACCGGCGGGCTGGGCGACGGCGACCGGGCCCGGATGGCCCGCGCCGGCATCCGCCCGCTGGACACCGCCGCCGCGCTGGCGGCGCTGGACGCGGCGCTGGCGCAGCGGCGGGCGCTGGTCGTACCCGTCGGGTTGGACCTGCGCGCGCTGCGCGGCCCGGACGTGCCGGCGGTGCTCCGCGGCCTGGTCCGCACGCCCGCGCGGCGTCCGGCCGCCGCCGCGCCGGCGCCCACCGGGGCCGCTCAGCTGGCCGCGCTGCCCGGCCCGCAGCGCGACCGCTTCCTGCTCGACCTGGTACGCCAGCAGGTGGCCGGCGTGCTCGGGCACGCCACCCCGGCGACGGTGCAACTGCGGCGCGGTTTCATCGAGATGGGCTTCGACTCGCTGACCGCGGTCGAGCTGCGTAACCGGCTCAGCGCGGCCACCGGGCTGCACCTGCCCACCACTCTGGTCTTCGACCACCCGACGCCGATCGCGCTGGTCGACCACCTCAAGGCGGAACTGGCGCCGGACCCGGCCGCGGTGTTCGCGCCGCTGCTGACCGAACTCGACCGGCTGGCCACCGCCGCCGACGAGCTGCCCACCGACACCGACCACCACCGCGACGTGGTGGCCCGGCTCCAGGACCTGCTCGGCCGGCTCACCGGCACGCCGCAGCAGGCGACCAACGGCGGGCCCGCCGGCACCGATCTGGACGCGGCGACCGACGACGAGATCTTCAGCCTCATCGACAACGGGCTTTAGGGGTTTGACACCATGAGCAACGAAGCCAAGCTGCGCGAATACCTGAAGCGGGCCACCGCCGAGCTGCAGCAGACGCGGCAGCGTCTGGTCGATGTGGAGGCGGTGGCGCGGGAGCCGATCGCGGTGGTCGGCATGGCGTGCCGGCTGCCCGGTGGGGTGCGGTCGCCGGAGGAGTTGTGGCGGCTGCTGGCCGAGGGTCGGGACGCGATCTCGGAGTTCCCGACGGATCGGGGCTGGGACGTGGCGGCGTTGTACGACCCGGACCCGGACGCGGCCGGCCACACGTACGTGCGCGAGGGCGGCTTCCTGCACGACGCCACCCTGTTCGACCCGGCGCCGTTCGGGCTCAACCCGCGCGAGGCGCTCGCGGCCGACCCGCAGCAGCGGTTGCTGCTGGAGACCGCCTGGGAGGCGTTCGAGCGGGCCGGTCTCAACCCCACGGCGGTACGCGGCAGCAGCACCGGCGTCTTCGTCGGCGTCATGTACGACGACTACGCCTCCCGGCTGGAGCACGCGCCGCCGGCCGGCTTCGAAGGGCTGATCGGCAGCGGCAGCGCGCCGAGCATCGCCTCCGGCCGGGTGGCCTACACGTTCGGCCTCGAAGGGCCGGCGATCACCGTCGACACCGCCTGCTCATCCTCGCTGGTCTCCGTGCACCTGGCGGCCCAGTCGCTGCGCAAGGGCGAGTGCGACATGGCCCTGGCCGGCGGTGCCACGGTGATGGCCACGCCGAAGGCGTTCACCCAGTTCAGTCGGCAGCGGGCGCTCTCCCCGAGTGGCCGGTGTCGGGCGTTCGCGGACTCGGCCGACGGCACCGTCTGGGGCGAAGGCGTCGGCCTGCTCCTGCTCACCCGCCTGTCCCACGCACAGGAACACCACCTGCCCATCCACGCCGTCATCGCCGGATCCGCCATCAACCAGGACGGCGCCAGCAGCCAACTCACCGCCCCCAACGGGCCCGCCCAA
>NZ_JBFAJK010000065.1:0-24858 GCF_040655175.1 Micromonospora sp. NPDC050495
CGCCGCATAACCACACAGCGCCAACCCCATCCCGGCTCCGCTGCGCTACGCCGGGATGCTGCCGCGCGTCTGGACACGGTCATTTTCGGATTAGGTGGTGACGTGCGCTTCGAGCCCGGCCGGTTGATCATGCACCGGAACGTGCGGCAGGGCCGGATCGGCTGGGTCCGGTCGGCCACGGTGGTCTCCGACGACGAACGCGGCCTGCTGCTCTGGGTGGCGCGGGAAGCGCCGGTGGCGCACGAGGTGAACGTCGCCGGCCTGGGCATGCGGGCCGTGCCGTTCGCCGAGTGGGTGACGTCGTCCTACCGGCTCACGCAGGGGCGGTGGAGCGGCCCGCCGGTGCTGAAGTTCCTGCCGGCCGGCGCGGCCCACTCCGTCTGGTGGTTCCGCGACGCGCGGGGCCGCTTCCAGAACTGGTACGTCAACCTGGAGGAGCCCGGCGTCCGGTGGGACGACGGCGAGGTGGCCGGGGTCGACATGGTCGACCAGGACCTCGACGTGGTGGTGTACCCGGACCTGAGCTGGGAGTGGAAGGACGAGGACGAGTTCGCCGAGCGGCTGGCGTTCCCGGAGCACTACTGGGTGACCGACGAGAAGGCGGTCCGCGCCGAGGGCGAGCGGGTGATCCGGATCGCCGAGGCGGGCGAGTTCCCGTTCGACGGCACCTGGTGCGACTTCACCCCACTCGCCGAATGGGACGTACCGGACGAACTTCCGCCGGGGTGGGACCGCCCGCCGGTGCGCTGATCCGGTGTCGTCCGTCACGGCCCGATCCGCCCCGGGCGTGGTGTCCGGGTCCGGTGTGAGAGTTCCCGGTCGGATCTGGCAGAATGGGTCGCTGGTATCCGGCGCGCGTCCGGCGCCCTCTAACCCGGGCGCGTCGCCAGTTCACCGAGCAGTCTCCGGCCCAAACCCCACTGTGCCGGTCGGCGCTCACCCGCCACACCGCCCGTACCGGGCCGGTGAGATCGCAACAGGAGCGAAACAACTGTGGCCGTAAAGATCCGGCTCCTGCGGATGGGCAAGATCCGCAACCCGCAGTACCGCATCGTCGTCGCCGACTCGCGCACCAAGCGCGACGGTCGCGCGATCGAGTTCGTCGGTGTGTACCAGCCGAAGGAAGACCCTTCGGTGATCGAGGTCAGGTCGGAGCGGGTCCAGTACTGGCTGTCGGTCGGCGCTCAGCCGAGCGAGGCCGTGCAGCGCCTGCTGGAGCTGACCGGTGACTGGCAGAAGTTCAAGGGCCTGCCGGCCCCGCCGCCGCTGAAGGTCGCCCCCGAGCGGGCCGACCGCAAGGCGGCGTACGAGGCCGAGGCGAAGGCCGCCGCCGGTGTGGCGGACACCCCGGCCCGGCCGGCCAAGAAGGCCGCCAAGCCCGAGGCCGCCAAGCCCGAGGCCGCCAAGCCGGAGGCCGAGGCCCCGAAGGCCGAGGAGCAGACCGGTGTCGAGTCCGGCGAGCAGGCCTGACATGGCGCTGCGTCCCGCCCTGGAGCACCTGGTCAAGGGGATCGTCGACCACCCGGATGACGTCCGGGTGCGGATGGTCGATTCCCGTCGGGGCAAGCGGCTCGAGGTCCGCGTGCACCCGGAGGACCTCGGCACGGTGATCGGGCGGTCCGGACGGACCGCCAAGGCGCTGCGCCAGGTGATCGGCTCCATCGGCGGGCGCGGGGTACGCGTCGACATCGTCGACTCGTACTGATGCTTCTCGTCGTCGGCCGGATCGGTAAGCCGCACGGGATCCGCGGTGAGGTCACCGTGGAGGTGCGGACCGATGAGCCCGAAGCACGGTTCGCCCCGGGCACGGTGCTGCGCACCGCGCCCGGGGCGGTCCCGTCCGAGCCGGGCGCCTGGCGGGTGCCCGCGGAGTTGACCGTCGAGGCCGCCCGCTGGCACCAGGGGCGGATGCTGGTCGCCTTCGAGGGCGTGCTGGGCCGTGACGTCGCCGAGGCGCTGCGCGGCACCCTGCTCAGCGTGGACAGCGCCGACGTGGCTGCCCCGGAGGACCCCGAGGAGTTCCTCGACCACCAGCTGGTCGGCCTGGCCGTGGTCACCCCGGCCGGCGAGCGGCTGGGCGAGGTGGCCCGGATCGACCACGCCCCCGCCTCCGACCTGCTGGTGCTGCGCCGCCCGGAAGGGCGGACCGCGCTCATCCCGTTCGTCAAGGCGATGGTGCCCGAGGTCGACCTCGCGGGCGGACGCGTGGTGGTGGAGCTGCCCGGCGGGCTGCTCGACCTCTGACTGGAGCCACCCCATGCGCGTCGACATCGTGTCGATCTTTCCCGAGTACTTCGCCCCGCTGGACCTGTCGCTGATCGCCAAGGCCCGCGCCAACGGCACGCTGCGGCTGGCCGTACACGATCTGCGGACCTGGACCCACGACGTGCACCGCACGGTCGACGACACGCCCTACGGCGGCGGTCCCGGCATGGTGATGCGGCCGGAGCCGTGGGGCGAGGCGCTGGACGCCCTGGCCCCCGACGAGCTGAGCCCGGACGGGCACACCCTGCCCCGGCTGCTCGTCCCGTCCCCGGCCGGCGTCCCGTTCACCCAGGCCATGGCACACGAGCTGGCCGGCGAGTCGCACCTGCTCTTCGCCTGCGGCCGGTACGAGGGCATCGACCAGCGGGTGCTCGAGCACGCGGCGACCCGGATGCGGGTGACCGAGGTCTCCCTCGGTGACTACGTGCTCTTCGGTGGCGAGGTCGCGGTGCTGGTGATCCTCGAGGCGGTCACCCGGCTGCTGCCCGGGGTGCTGGGCAACGCCGGCTCGCTGGACGAGGAGTCGCACGCCCACGGGCTGTTGGAGGCCCCGATGTACACCAAGCCGTCGAGCTGGCGCGGGCACGAGGTGCCCGAGGTGCTCCGCTCCGGCGACCACGGGCGGATCGCCCGCTGGCGGCGCGACGAGGCGCTGCTGCGCACGGCGGACCGTCGCCCCGACATGATCGCCGCGCTCAGCGCGGAGAGCCTGGACAAACGGGACCGGGCGGCGTTGGAGCGGGGTGGATTTCAGCTGCCGCCGGGGGATGTGGCAAAGTAGAGGGGTTGCCGCATCCGTCCACGCCGTGGGCGGCTGCGAGGACCCTCGACCGGGGGTCGGCTCTGTGGATCCCCGCCGGGGGGTCGGCGTCGCCGACCACCACCCGGGGGTCAGAATCACCCATCCGCGCATCGACTGACGATGCGCCGTGAGCCTCACGAGGACGCAGCGATGAACATCCTGGACGCCCTTGACGCCCAGTCGAAGCGCGTTGACCTGCCCGACTTCCGCGCCGGTGACACCGTCAAGGTGCACGCGCGAGTCGTCGAGGGCAACCGGTCCCGGGTCCAGATCTTCCAGGGCGTCGTCATCCGCCGCCAGGGTGACGGTCTGCGCGAGACCTTCTCGGTCCGCAAGGTCAGCTTCGGCGTGGGCGTGGAGCGCACCTACCCGCTGAACAGCCCGGCGATCGACCGGATCGAGGTCGTGACCCGCGGTGACGTGCGGCGGGCCAAGCTCTACTACCTGCGCGAGCTGCGCGGCAAGAAGGCCAAGATCAAGGAGCTGCGCGAGAAGCAGCCGGCCAGCTGAACTCCCGCTCGCCACGCCTGACCTGCGCGGATGTCGTATCGACCAGATCCCATTACCCTGGTCGTACGGGCGCGGGACGGCGTACAGCGGTCCACTGCCGCCCGTGGGGCCTCACGACGAGGCTCCCGGGCGGTAGTGTCGTTTCCGCGGACCGGAGAGTGGCATGGTGCAGATGCTTGACGAGGACGGCGCCGTCGATCCGTGGCGCCGGAGGTCCCGGCGCACCCGGCGGCAGATGCCGCTCTGGCAGGAGTTGCCACTGCTGTTGATCGTGGCCTTCTGCCTCGCGGTGCTGATCCGCACCTTCCTGCTCCAGGCGTTCTTCATCCCCTCCGGGTCGATGGAGAACACCCTGCTCATCGGCGACCGGGTGCTGGTCAACAAGGTCGTCTACGACGTCCGCGATCCGGTCCGTGGCGAGGTGGTGGTCTTCCGGGGCACCGACAACTGGGTCGCCCAGGAAGCCCCCGCGCCGCCGACCAACTTCGCCGGCAAGCTCGGCCGCACGCTGGGCGATCTGGTCGGCGTCAGCCGGCCGGGGGAGAAGGACTTCATCAAGCGGGTCATCGGCGTACCCGGCGACAAGGTCTGGTGCTGCGACGACGGCCGGGTGGTGGTCAACGGCGTGCCGCTGGACGAGCGGTCGTACGTGACCGAGGACTCCCCGGAGAACCTGCCGCCGAACCCGAAGGAGTGCCGCTCCCGCAAGTTCAACGAGGTGGTCGTACCGCCGGGGCAGATCTTCGTGATGGGTGACCACCGGTTGGTCTCGCAGGACGCCCGTTGCCAGGGGCCGGTGCCGATCGACAACGTGGTGGGGCGGGCCTTCATGATCGTCTGGCCGCAGCAGCGGTGGACCACCCTGCCCGTCCCGCGGACCTTCGCCGACCTGCCGCAGCCTGACGCGGCGCCGGCCCGGCCGGTGCCGGTGGATCCGAACCCGGTGGGTGGTGTGGTCCTGCTCCTGCCGACCTCGGCCGCCCTCTCCGTTCTCGCGCGTTCGGGGCGACTGCGTCGCACCCGGGGACGTAGGCTCCTCCCGTGATTGACGAGCAGACCGAAAAGCCGCGCAGCTCCTTCTGGAAGGAGCTGCCCATTCTCCTGGGTGTGGCGATCCTGGTCGCGGTGCTGGTACGTGCCTTCGTGCTGCAGACCTTCTTCATCCCGTCGCCCTCCATGGAGAACACTCTCAAGATCGACGATCGGGTGCTGGTCAACAAGTTGGTCTACGATTTCCGCTCCCCGCACCGGGGTGAGGTGATCGTGTTCAAGGCGCCCACCGAGTGGAGCGGCAACCCCGACGGTGAGGACTTCATCAAGCGGGTGATCGGCGTCGGCGGCGACCACGTCGTCTGCTGCGACCACACCGGCGACCAGGAGCGCCTGATCATCAACGGCAAGCCGATCGACGAGCCGTTCATCTTCCCCGGCAACAAGCCGGCGGACCAGGACTTCGACATCACCGTGCCGGAGGGTCGGCTCTGGGTGATGGGTGACCACCGGGAGGCCTCCGGCGACTCGCTGGAGCACTGGCAGCAGTCGGGCGAGGACATCAACGAGGCCACCATTCCCGAGGACCAGGTCATCGGCCGGGCCTTCACCATCTTCTGGCCGGTCAACCGGGCCACCTGGCTCAGTGTGCCGAAGCAGTTCGACGGGATTCCCAAGCCCTGACCGGGAGGGCATGGGCGGCTGTCGGAGCCGTCTGGCAGTCTTGGGCGGTGACCACCTACCACCCTCGCCGCGCGGCCCGGGTGCTGCTCGTCGACGCGGGCGCCCGGGTGCTCCTCTTCGAGGGCAGCGATCCGGCCCGGCCCGGCCACCGCTACTGGTTCACCCCCGGTGGTGGCCTGCACCCGGAGGAGACGCCGGCCGAGGGCGCGGCCCGCGAGTTGGCCGAGGAGACCGGCCTGCGGCTGGCCCCGGCCGAGCTGGGCGACCCGGTCCGGGCCGAGACGATCGAGTTTCCGTTCGACGGCGTCTGGTACCGGCAGGAGCAGGAGTTCTTCCTGGTCCGGGTGCCCGGCTGGGCGGTCGACACGGCCGGCTTCGACGAGATCGAGCGGGCCAGCGTGCACGGGCACCGCTGGTGGACGGTCGCGGAGCTGGCCGCCAGCACCGAGCGGTACTACCCGACCGACCTGCCGGACCTGCTCACCCGGGCGCTCGGCGCCGGTTCGGTGCCCGCCGGCAACGGGAGTGTGCCGTGCTGACCCCGCCGCGCACCGTGGTGCGCCGCGACGGCGGCCTCTACGCCCTGGAACGGGCCCTGCAACGGCGGGGCTTCCGGCACGTGGCGGGCGCCGACGAGGCCGGCCGGGGGGCCTGCGCCGGCCCGCTGGTGGCCGCCGCCGCGGTGCTGCCCGAGGGGCGGCGCGGCGAGATCGACGAGCTGGCCGACTCCAAGCTGCTCACCCCGGCGGCCCGGGAACGGGTCTACGACGAGGTGGTGGCGCGGGCGCTGGCGTACGCGGTGGTGGTCATCCCGGCCGAGGAGGTCGACGGTCGCGGGCTGCACGTGTGCAACCTGGCCGCGATGCGGCGCGCGCTGGCCTCGCTGACCACCCGCCCGGAGTACGTGCTGACCGACGGCTTCGGCGTCGACGGGTTGGACGTGCCGGGGCTGGCGGTCTGGAAGGGCGACCGGGTGGCTGCCTGCGTGGCGGCGGCGAGCGTGCTCGCCAAGGTCACCCGGGATCGGATCATGGTGGAGTTGGACGGGCGGTACCCGGGCTACGGCTTCGCCGAGCACAAGGGGTACATCACCCCCGAGCACACCGCCGCGCTGCGGGAGCGGGGGCCCTGCCGGGAGCACCGCTTCTCGTACGTGAACGTGGCGGCCGTCTCGGGCCGGGACGGCCGGCCGCCCCGGGCCCGGCGCCCGGTGGTCGGTGGCGGGGTGGCCGAGGGCCCGGACACGCCGATGGAGCGCTCCGGCGCGCCAGGGAGTACCGTCGGCGTGGCGTTGGGCGAGCAGCCGCGACCCCCGGCACCGGTGGGGGAAGATGTGGTCATGGAAGGCGGAGTGCGATGAGCGCGGAAGATCTCGAGAAGTACGAGACCGAGATGGAGCTGCAGCTCTACCGGGAGTACCGCGACATTGTCCGCCAATTCTCCTACGTGGTGGAGACCGAGCGCCGCTTCTACCTGGCGAACCAGGTCGACCTGCACGTCCGCAACTCCGACGGCGAGGTCTACTTCGAGGTCGAGATGCACGACGCCTGGGTGTGGGACATGTACCGCCCGGCGCGGTTCGTGAAGAATGTCCGGGTGATGACCTTCAAGGACGTCAACGTCGAAGAGCTCGAAAAGCCCGACATTTCGCTTCCCGCAGATTCCGGATTCGGCGGCTGACCCGGCCGTTCCGGCCCGGCGGCCGGACACCGCCGCCACCATCTCGACCCGCCGCAGCAGGTAGTCGGCGGGCCTTCTTCGGCCCCCGGGCTGCCCGACCGGCTGCGGTCGTCGGCTAGCGCACGAACTCGAACATGGTGGCGCCGGCCGGCAGTGGGCGGGGCATCCCGGTGAAGCGGTGCGCGCCCACCCCGACCCCGTCCGCAGGGCTGCTCAACGCGACCGGTTCGAAGCCCTCCTCGGCGAACCACGCGCAGAGGGTGGGCACCAGGTCCGGCTCGCGGCGGTGCCGGGTCCAGACGACCGTCCCGCCGGTGGCGCAGAGCGCGGCGCAGTGCCGGACCGTGTTCCGGATGTCCGCGTCGACGATGTTGCCGAAGATGCCGCAGGCCAGCACCAGGTGCGCCGGCGCCAGGTCCGCGTACTGGTCGGTGCGCGCGGCGTCCCCGACCACCACCTCCACCCGGTGCAGGCCGGCCTCGGCGGCGAACCGCCGGGCCACCTCGGCGTTGCGCGGGTCCAGCTCGACCAGGCGCGCGGTCACGTCGTCGCGGCGGGGATGGGTGGCGAGCACCGGCAGCAGGTCGGACCCCTGGCCGGCGCAGAGACTGACCGCCCGCAGCGCACCGGCCGGCGCGGTGTCCAGGGCCGCCCGGACCTGGTCGCGCACCTCGGCCAGCCGCCGGGACAGCGCCGAGTCCGGCTGGTCATAGTCGGCGTGCCAGGCGTACCAGTCCGTCGTCACGCGGCCAGCATAGGCCCGGTCCCGTAACAGATCTGCCCCGTGCGTGGGGCGCTGTGCACAGCTCGACCACCGTCCACAAAGACGCCCGCCGGCGGTGGCGGGACGGCTCGGTCCGCCGGCAGGCTGCCGGCGTGTGGACCTCACCGTCGGGACGGCTGACCGCCGTCGGATGCCTGCTGCTCGCCCTCCACCTCACCGGGCCGGCCGTCCTGCCGGGCGCCGGCGTCGCGCCGGCCGGGCCGGCGCCGGGAGCCGGTGAGTCGGGGGCGGCGTCGTCGGCGCCGGGCGTCGGCGGGGTCAGCGGACACCACCACGCCCCGGCCGGCGGACCCTTGTGGACGGCGGCCTGGCCGCTCGCCGGCACGCCCCGGCCGGTACGCCGGTTCGACCCGCCGCCGCAGCCGTGGCTGCCCGGCCACCGGGGAGTGGACCTGGCCGCCGCCCCGGGCGCCGAGGTCCGTGCCGCCGTCGCCGGGACGGTCCTCTTCGCCGGCCCGGTGGCTGGGCGTCCGGTGGTCACCGTGGGCCACGCCGGTGGGCTGCGCACCACCTACGAGCCGGTCCGACCCGGGCTGCCGGCCGGTGCCCGGGTCGCCGCCGGCACGCCGATCGGCGCGCTGCTCGCCGGCCATCCCGGCTGCCCGGCGGCCGCCTGCCTGCACTGGGGACTGCGTCGGGGCGAGGACTACCTGGACCCGCTCGCCCTGCTCGGTCTCGGGCCGGTCCGGCTGCTGCCGGTCGACCCGGCGTCGCCCCTCCGGCTGGCCCGGTGAGCGACCGCTCAGCGGGCCACGGGCCGTGGGTCCGGTGAGTGACCGCTCAGCCCTGGGCGAGCAGCGTGGGCAGGCGGATCGCCAACCGGTCGTACTCCTCCGGCGTGTTGTAGACCTGGCCGCAGAGGCGCAGCCAACCCCGGCCGTTCCAGCCGGCCACCGAGACCTCGGCGTCGAGACGCTCCGCGATCCTGGCGCGCAGCTCGTGTGCCGCGTCGACCGTGGTGGCGACGCCGGGCGGCAGCGGGACCAGGCGCATGGCCACCGTCGGTCCGCCCGGGTCCGGCAGGTCGGCCGGCGCCACCCCGAGCGCGTCCCCGACCACCCGCTGCCCGTACGCGGCCAGCGCGGCGTTGTGCGCGCGCACCCGGTCGACGCCGAGGCTGCGCAGGGTGAACAGGCCCGCCGGGGCGGCCAACCAGCCGGTGTAGTCCAGCGTCGCCTGCCATTCGACCCGCGCGGGGTAGCCGCCGTGCTGCTCCCAGGAGACGACCAGCGGCTGGATGCGTTCCCGCCACGGCTCGCTCACCACCAGCGCGGCGGTGCCGCGCGGCGCGTACGCCCACTTGTGCAGGTTGCCGACCCAGAAGTCGGCGCCGATCGAGGCCACGCTGATCGGCAGCATGCCCGGCGCGTGCGCGGCGTCGACCAGCACCGGCACGCCCCGCTCGCGGGCCACCCCGGCGATCGCGGCGGTCGGGAACAGCTTGGCGGTGGGCGAGGTGAGCTGGTCGACGATCAGCAGCCGGGTACGCCCCGGGCGCAGCCCGGCCCGGACGATCTCGACGATCTCCTCGTCACCCGCGTCCAGCGGCACCGGCAGGCAGCGGTGCGTCGCGCCGGTCCGCGCGCACTCCCGCTCCACGGCGAAGGCGACCGCGCCGTACCCGTGGTCGGTGGTCAGCACCTCGTCGTCGGCGCGCAGGCCGAGCGACTGGAGCACCACGGCGGCGCCGGTGGTGGCGTTGCCCACCAGGGCGGTGCCGTCCGGGTCGGCGCCCAGGAACGTGGCCAGGTGCCGCCGGGTGTGGGCGATCCGCTCCACCAGGCCCTGGGTGAAGAAGCGCAGTGGGTTCGCCTCCATCTCGTCACGCAGCCGTTGCTGGGCCCGTTGCACGCCGATCGGCACCGCGCCGAACGCGCCATGGTTGAGATAGCTGACCGATGGATCGAGGGAGAAGAGCAGCCGAGCCCCGGGAATCGGCTCGGGTGGCCGCGGAACGGTCATCCGCCGATCGTAGCCCTTCGTGGATCATCAACTTGGGGTTCTCCCAGGTCGCCGGTCAGGCGCGCGGATGCGCCTGCCGGTACGCCGCGCGTAGCCGCTCCACCGACACGTGGGTGTAGATCTGCGTGCTGGCCAGTGAGGAGTGGCCCAGCAGTTCCTGCACCGCCCGCAGGTCCGCGCCGCCCTCCAGCAGATGGGTCGCGGCCGAGTGGCGCAGTGCGTGCGGGGTGGTCCGAGGCAGGCCGGCGGCCTCGGCGTACCCGGCGACGATCCGTCGGGCCGTGGTCGGGTTGAGCCGTCCGCCCCGGGCCCCGAGCAGCAGCGCCCCGCCCGAGCCGGGACCGGCCACGGCCGGCCGGCCGCGGGTGAGCCACTCGTCCAGCGCGCGCTGGGCGGGCACCCCGTACGGCACGGTCCGCTCCCGGCCACCCTTGCCCAGCACCCGGATCACCCGCCGGGCGTGGTCCACGTCGGCGATGTTCACGCCGCACGCCTCGCTAATCCGTACGCCGGTGGCGTAGAGGAGTTCGAGCAGCAGCCGGTCCCGCAGCAGCACCGCCTCCTCGGCCGGCCCGACCGGGCGGTCCGGCGCGGGGTCCGCCTCGGGGACGGTGGTGTCCGGCGTCGGCGGGACGTGCCGGTCCGGCATGGCCATCAGGGCGGCGGCCTGGTCGGCGCGGAGCACGCTGGGCAGCTCCCGGTGTGCCTTCGGGCTGGCCAGCGCGGCGCCCACATCGCTGCCGAGCAGGCCAGCCCGGTGCGCCCAGGCGCTGAACGTGCGGGCGGAGGCGGCCCGCCGGGCCAGTGACGTGCGGGCGATGCCCGTGGTCCGCTGCCGCGCCAGCCAACTGCGCAGCACCGTCAGGTCCAGCTCCGACAGGTCCGCACAGCCCATCCGCGTCCCGTGGTCGAGCAGCGAGACCACGTCGCCGACGTACGCCCGGACGGTGTGCGCGGAGCGGTTGCGGACCCGGGCCAGGTGGTCGGCGAAGTCGTCCACCGCCTCCCGCATGGCCGGCGGCAGCCCTTGATGCAGGTCCCGAGTGCCCGGCCGGCCGCCGCTACTCACCGGTCCCGCCCAGCCGTCGGGATCGGGCTCGCCGCCCGCGCCGGGCCGGCCCGCCCCGGTCGCGGTACGCCGCGAACCCGGTGGAACCTACTGGCGGTGGACACCGATCCAGCCTACGACGCGGCCACCGAGCAGGCGGGCCACCGGGCGGGTGGGCCACCGGGCGGGTGGGCCACCGCGCGGGCGGCGCGCCCGGGTGGATGGGCGCCCGCAGTTGGATCACCGCATCGCGCGGCGTCCCGGGGCGGAGGCTGCCTGGTGGGCGGATACCGGGGTGGCTCGTTCCCGGGGCTGGCTGAACGGGACCTGGACAGGGGAAACTGTTCCTACGAAATGGACGGTGGCCGCGGATCGGGTCGCAGCGAGGGCTGGATCGGGACCGCCGTCGACGTAGGCATCTCCTCAGTCGCGGCGGCTGGAGCGGTGCGTAACGCCGGACGCCCTCGGGTGGCGGCGCGGAAGGGTGATTCGCGAGTCGGACGGTACGGGCGTCGAGCCGCAGGGTGGGCGCTGACGGGAGGAGGGACCGGACGTGGGTGTGGATGCCGTCCTCTACCGGCAGGTGCGCGCGGGGCCGCCTCGGGGCCGACCGTCCTACGTCGCGACCGAGACGGTGGCGGATCCGGACGACGTGCTCCTGGACCTGCTCAAGCGGGTGCGCGGCGGGGGACGTACGCCGCTGCTGGACCGCGTCGACCCGCTCGGCGAGCTGGTGGTCGGCGTCGAGTCGGCCCCGCAGCTGCTCGACGAGCTGCGCTGCCTCATGGAGGTGGCCCGGGTGCCGGCGGAGGCCGAGCGGATCCGGCGGCTCGCCCTGCTCGTCCGACGCTGCCTGAACGGCCGGAATGTCGAGATCCGCTTCGAGGGCGACTGATCCTCACCGGCGGGCGGGCCGGTCACCGGCGGGCGGGCCTGCCACCGGCGGGGGGCCGGCCACCGGCGGGCGGGCCGGCCGTCGGCGTGCCGGCGGGTTCGGCCCTGCCCCGGTCCGGGTCAGACCGAGCTGGCCAGCAGGCCCGCCACCGCGGCCCGGGCCGGGTCGGGGTCGGCCCAGCTCCAGTGGTCGGGTGCCTGATGCCGCCACCACGAGCCGGCTCACCTCCGGCCGCCGGACGACGCCGGGGCCAGCGCGTATCCGTCGTCGCGGCGGACCACCAGGGACAACTCCTCCAGCATGGACAGCTTCCGCATGGCGGTACGCAGGTCGACCCCGGCCCGGGCCGCGACGGCCTCCAGCGCGAGCGGTCTGCGCCGGGGCAACGCCTCCAGCACCTGGGTCGCCGCGTCGTCGAGGCCGTCGCGGAGGCGCTCTGGGGCCCGGTCCGGCGGCGCCAGGTCAGCGCCGATCCGTCCCACCTCCTCCAGCACGTGCGCGACCCCGGTGACCAGCCGGGCCCGGGGCTCGTCGCGCAGCGACCGGTGCGCGCCGACGGACATGGCCGAGGTGACCGGCCCGGGCACCACCATCCCGGTGCGCAGGACGCCGATCGCCCGGTTCAACGTCTGGGTGGCCCCGCTGCGCGCCGCCGCCTCGACCAGCACGGTGCCGCGGGTGGCGGCCGCGATGACCCGGTTGCGGATGAGGAACCGGGGCCGCAGCGGCTCCGCGCCCGGCAGCCACTCGCTGACCAGCAGGCCGGTCTCCGTGATCCGGTCGAACAGCGCCGTGTTGCCCATCGGGTAGGGGCGGTCCAGCCCGCAGGCGAGCACCGCCACGGTCAGCCCGCCGGCGGTCAGCGCGCCCCGGTGCGCGGCGGAGTCGATGCCGAACGCGCCGCCGGAGACGACCGTCCAGTCCCGCTCGGCGAGCCCGTAGCCCAGTTCGGTGGCGACGTGCGTCCCGTACGGGGTGGCCGCCCGCGCCCCGACCACGGCCACTGACCGCTCGAAGGCCTGCCCCAGCGGCCAGGCGCCGCGCACCCAGAAGCAGAGCGGGGGAGCGGTCTCCAGATCGACCTTGCGGGTGGCCTCGGAGAGCTGGAGCCGGGTCAGGTCCGCGACCTGGTGCGGCCACTCGTCGTCGTGGGGGGTGACCAGCCGGGCGCCGAGCCGTTCGGCGCGGGCCAACGCCTGCTCGGCCACTGCCCGCGCGTCCCCGCCGCTCGACCGGGCCGCCACGGTCGACCGCAGCGCCGAGTCCGCCGCCTCGCCGCGCAGCAGCAGGTCCAGCGCGGCGACCGCGCCGACCTCCTTGACCAGGTGGAACACGGCCCGGGTGCCGGGCTCGGCCAGCCAGGTCAGCGCCACCCGGGCCAGCCGGTCCTCGTCGGTGCCGGTCATCAGCCCTCACCCATCCGCAGGTGCACGGCCTCGGCGATGTCGTCGCCCTCCGGCCGGTCCCGCCCGTCCAGGTCGGCGATGGTCCAGGCGAGCCGGAGCACCCGGTCGAACCCCCGGGCGGAGAGCGAACCGGAGTCGAGCCGCCGGCGCAGTTCCCGGATGTCCCGGCCCGGCAGCTGCCAGGGCGGGCGGCGCAGGTAGGGGCCGGGGACGTCTGCGTTCACCCGGTGGCCGGTGCTCGACCACCGGTCGGCGGCGGCCCGGCGCGCCCCGGCCACCCGGTCGGCCACCGTGGCCGAACACTCGGGCGGGGTGCCGGTCGCCAGCAGCTCCGCGGCCCGCACCGGGTGCAGCCGCACCTGCAGGTCGACCCGGTCGAGCAGCGGCCCGGAGAGCCGGCCCAGGTAGCGCCGGCGGGCCAGGGGAGTGCATTCGCAGTCGAGATCGCCGGACGGCTTGGCACAGGGGCACGGGTTGGCGGCCAGCACCAGTTGGGTCCGGGCCGGGTATTCGGTGGCGCCGTGCGCCCGGGTCACCCGTACCCGGCCGCTCTCCAGCGGCTGGCGCAGCGCCTCCAGCGCCGGCTTGCTGAACTCGGGCGCCTCGTCGAGGAAGAGCACCCCGCGATGGGCCAGCGACACCGCCCCGGGACGGGCCAGGCCGGAGCCCCCGCCGACCAGGGACGGCACCGTGGCGGTGTGGTGCGGCGCCTGGAACGGCGGACGGCGCAGCAGCCGTCCGCCGGGCGGCAGCAGACCGGCGATGGAGTGCAGCGCGGTGACCTCCAGCGCGGCGTCGTCGTCCAGCGCCGGCAGGATCGACGGGAGCCGCTCGGCCAGCATGGTCTTGCCGGCGCCGGGCGGGCCGAGCAGGGCCAGGTGGTGCCCGCCGGCGGCGGCCACCTCCAGCGCCCGGCGGCCGAACCCCTGACCGGCCACGTCGGCCAGGTCGGGGCCGCCGGGGGCGGTGGGCGGCTCGGCGGCCGGTGGCGGCAGCAGCGGAGTGCCGTCGCGGACGAAGGCCACCAGGCGGTGCAGCGTGTCCACGGCCCGGATCCGTACGCCGGGCAGCACGGCCGCCTCGGCGGCGTTGGCGGCGGGCACGACGACGCGGTCCAGGCCGGCGCGCGCGGCGGCGGCGACCATCGGCAGGACACCGCGCACCGGGCGGACGGCGCCGTCGAGGCCCAGCTCGCCGAGGATCACCGTCCGGTCCAGCGACTGCAGCGGCAACTCGCCCGAGCCGCCGAGCACGGCCACCGCGATGGCCAGGTCGAACGCCGAACCGTATTTGGGCAGGGTGGCCGGGAGCAGGTTGAGGGTGATCCGCCGGTTCGGCCACTTCTGGCCCGAGTTCACGATCGCGGCCCGGACCCGGTCCCGGGCCTCGTGCAGGGCGGTGTCGGGCAGGCCGGAGATGACCACGCCGGGCAGCCCGAGGGCGAGGTCGGCCTCCACCTCCACCACGTGTCCGGTCACGCCGACCAGCCCGACGGAGAGCACCTTGGCGTAGCTCATCTCAGAACGCGCCCTTCAGGTGCTCGACCCGGGCCGGCCCGGCGGTGGGGAGCCGGACGGCGAGGACGTCGAAGCGGACCTCGCCGGCGTGGGTGCCGGTCTCGGCCAGCCAGCGCGCGGCCAGACCGCGCAGCCGCCGTGCCTTCGCCCGGACGACCGCCTCGGCGGGGGTGCCGAAGTCGTCGGTGCGGCGGGTCTTGACCTCGCAGAAGGCGAGCACCTCGCCCTCCCAGGCGATGATGTCGATCTCGCCGTCGGCGCACCGCCAGTTCCGGGCGACCGGGCGCAGTCCCGCCTCGATCAGGTGCCGGACCGCGCACCGCTCGCCGTACGCGCCGACGGCCTGGTTCCGCTTCGTCATGGCGACGACGGTGCCGCGTACCGGGCGGTGGCGTGCTCCGGCGACGCCCGCCTGTGGATGACGGGGTGGGCTGTGGACGACCGGACGATCATGGGTCGGGTGTGCTACGGCTCCGGCTGCCGTGACCGTGTGGCAGCATCGCCGCATGCTGCGACTCACTGATTTCATCATCGACTGCCCGGACCCGATGGAGCTGGCGGCCTTCTACGCAGCGGTGACGGGCCGCCCGGTCAAGGAGGGCAGCAACAACGACTGGGCCGGTATCCGGTTCGGCGAGATCGAGTTGGCCTTCATCCGGGTGGCGGACTACCGGGCCCCGCGGTGGCCCGACGGCGAGCACCCCAAGCAGTTCCATCTCGACTTCGAAGTCGACGACATCGAGGCCGAGCAGAGCCGCATGCTGGCCCTCGGCGCGACCCTGCGGCAGGACTCCGTCGGCCCCAACGGCTACGGCTGGCGCGTCTACACCGACCCCGTCGGCCACCCGTTCTGCCTCTGCCGCAACAAGGGCGTCACCTGGACCGACCAGGGCCCGATCTGGCCCACGGACAGGTAGGGGCGGTAGCGCCGGTCCCGACGCGCCGGGTGCGCCACAACGACCGACGCGGACGTCGTCACCCCGCCCGGGGCGATCCGCCGGCCCGGCTCGGCGGGTCGCCCCGGGAGCCGGGTCGAACGGCATCGACCAGCGGCGATGCCGCTCGGGGCCGAATGGCGGACCGGGTTCCGGTCGCATACCGTGCCGGTCGTGGACGGACGACGGAGCTTTCCCGAGGATGAGCAGGGGTCGCGCTGGGGCGACCGGGGGTACGCCGAGCCGGACTGGCGGGCCGAGCCGCGGCATCGCGACGACGACTACCTTGTCCCCGAGCAGCGTGAGGGCTTCCGGTACGGCGAGGCCGCACCGTACGGCGGGGCCGATCCGCTGGTCGACGGGGCCGACGGTTACCGCCGGTCGCGCTGGACGGATGATCCGGACACCTCCACCGAGCTGCCGGGCGAGCGGGCCGGCCGGCGGGCCGCCCGGGAGGCCGCCGACCCGCTCGGCGGGGCCAGCCGGGAGGCCGGACCGCTCGGCGCCGACCCGCTGCGGTCCGGCCCGCTCGGCGGCTACCCGATCGTCGAGCCGACCCGTCCGGCGGAGCCGGCCCCGGCGCCGGGCACCGTCGGGGACCATCCGGCGCACGCCGGCGCCCCCGTGCTGCCGGCCGGCGAGCGTCCCGCCGGGGTGCCGGCCGGCGCGGAGCGCCCCGCGTACCCCGGGGCCACGCCGCTGACCGTCGGGGAGCGGCCCGGCGTCACCGGTGCCGAGGTCGCGCCCGGGCCGGTGCCGCACCCGCTGGAGTTGCCGACCGGCCCGATGCCGTCGGTGGCTCCCCGGCCGGACGCGGCGAAGCCGGGCGACGGGGTCTACCGGACCCGCCGGCCGGTGCTGGCCGTGCTGCTGGCGGCGCTCGTGCTGGTCCTGGAGGCCCCCGCGCTGCGGGTGCTGCTGCACGGTCTGGTCGGCGACCCGGTCTCCACCTCGCACGTCGTGGTGGGCACGTTCCTGGTGGTCGGCCTGCCGATCTTCGGCGCCGGCCTGTACGGGTTGCGCACCGGTGGGCTGGCCCTCGCCGACGGCAGCCGCGGTTGGCTCCGGCCGCCGACCGCCTACCTGACCGTCGGGCTGGTGCTCTTCCTGGCCGCCGCGCTCGCCGCCCGCTGACCCCGCGGACATACCTCCCCGACCCGGAGGTATGTCCGGAACCGGGGCGCGGTCGCGGCCCCGGCGACCGGGCCGCCCGCCCGGCCACCCGCCTGCGGTTCCCGTACCTCGGTGGCCGGGTCCGACGGGTGGCCGCCCCGGGCGGTTCCCGCACCCCGGGACCGGGGCCGCGGGAGAGCGCGTACACTGGTCGACTGGCGACCGCCTCGCGCGGTCGACCTCGCGTGCCCTCTCCACGGACCGTTCCGTGGGGCGACGGCCTCCCTGGTCCCGATCCCGTTCGGGTCCGTCATGGCCGCCGACCGGGCGCCAGGCGTCCGGCCGCCGGCCGGACGGGACAACCAGGGAAACTAGGAGTACCCCATGGCCGTCGTGACCATGCGCCAGCTGCTGGAGAGCGGTGTCCACTTCGGGCACCAGACCCGGCGCTGGAACCCGAAGATGAAGCGCTTCATCTTCACCGAGCGCAACGGTATCTACATCATCGACCTGCGCCAGACCCTCGACTACATCGAGAAGGCGTACGACTTCGTGCGCACCACGGTGGCCGGGGGCGGCAGCATCCTCTTCGTCGGCACCAAGAAGCAGGCCCAGGAGGCCATCGCCGAGCAGGCGACCCGGGTCGGTCAGCCGTACGTCAACCACCGCTGGCTCGGCGGCATGCTGACCAACTTCCAGACGGTGTACAAGCGGCTGCAGCGGATGAAGGAGCTGGAGGCCCTGGGTGACCTGAGCGGCACCGCCGCCGGTTACACCAAGAAGGAGACCCTGCAGCTCTCCCGCGAGAAGATCAAGCTGACCAAGACCCTCGGTGGCCTGCGCGACATGCAGAAGCTCCCGGCGGCGGTCTGGATCGTCGACACCAAGAAGGAGCACATCGCCGTCGACGAGGCCCGCAAGCTGGGCATCCCGGTGATCGCCGTGCTCGACACCAACTGCGACCCGGACGAGGTCGACTTCCCGATCCCGGGCAACGACGACGCGATCCGCTCGGCCGAGCTGCTGACCAAGGTCGTCGCGGCCGCCGTGGCCGACGGTCTGATCGCCCGCTCCGGCCGGGGCCGGGGCGGCGACGAGAAGCCGGAGCCGGGCCAGGTCGGCACCGACGAGCCGCTGGCCGAGTGGGAGCGCGAGCTGCTCGAGGAGCCGAAGAAGGCCGACGAGCAGCCGGCGGCCGCCGCCGAGCAGCCCGCGACCGCCGAGCAGCCGGCGACCGCCGAGCAGCCGGCGACCGCCGCCGCGGAGTGATCGCGCCGTCGCGTCCCCACCGTCCGATTTCCCGGCCGGTGGGGCGCGGCGGGTACGCCGGGCACAACCGGCCCGGATCCGGGTAACCGGCAGCCAGACCATCCCACCGCAGTCTCAAACACCGAAGAGAGAGTCATGTCCAACTTCACCGCCGCGGACGTCAAGAAGCTCCGCGACCTCACCGGCGCCGGCATGATGGACTCCAAGAAGGCGCTGACCGAGGCGGAGGGCGACTTCGACAAGGCCATCGAGATCCTGCGCGTCAAGGGCGCCAAGGACGTCGGCAAGCGGGCCGGCCGCACGGCCGCCAACGGTCTGATCGCGCACTCCGGCACCTCGCTGCTGGAGCTCAACTGCGAGACCGACTTCGTGGCCAAGAACGACGCCTTCATCGCCCTGGCCCAGCAGCTGGTGGAGCACGGCGAGCGCAGCGGCGTGAACAGCGCCGAGGAGCTGCTCGCCAGCACCATCGACGGCAAGCCGGTCGCCGACCTGATCCAGGAGCAGTCCGCCAAGATCGGCGAGAAGCTGGTGCTCAACCGCTTCGCCCGGCTGGAGGGCGGCGCCACCGCCGTCTACCTGCACCGCAAGAGCCAGGACCTGCCCCCGGCCGTCGGCGTGCTGGTGCAGTACGCCGGCAAGTCCGACGAGGCCGGCGACGCGGACGCCCGCGGCGTGGCGATGCAGATCGCCGCCATGCGGCCGAAGTACCTGACCCGCGACGAGGTCCCGGCCGACGTGGTCGAGTCGGAGCGGCGCATCGCCGAGCAGACCGCCCGCGAGGAGAACAAGCCCGAGGCGGCGCTGCCGAAGATCGTCGAGGGCCGGGTCAACGCCTTCTTCAAGGACTTCGTCCTGCTGGAGCAGGCGTCGGTCGCCGACAACAAGAAGACGGTGAAGCAGCTGCTGGCCGACGCCGGCATCGAGGTCACCCGCTTCGTGCGGTTCGAGGTCGGCCAGGCCTGATCCGCCCGCCGGGCGCGGACGCGACCGGCGGCAGGGAAACGTCGACGAGGAGGCCGCCGGTGTACGTGACAGGCACCGCGGCCTCCTCGTCACATAGGGTCGGCAGCGGCAGTTACGCGGTACGGGCGCACGCGAGGTGCGCGACGGAAGGGGCGCGGCGGATGACGCAGGTTGTGAGTGACCGGAGCCTGGCGGCGGACGATCCGACCGCCCCACCGCCCGGGCGGGCCCGCCGGGTGGTGCTGAAGCTCTCCGGTGAGGTCTTCGGCGGCGGCGCGATCGGCGTCGACCCGGACGTCGTGCAGGGCATCGCCCGGCAGATCGCCACCGTGGTGCGCCGCGGCGTGCAGGTCTCCGTGGTGGTCGGCGGCGGCAACTTCTTCCGCGGCGCCGAGTTGCAGAAGCGGGGCATGGACCGGGCCCGGGCCGACTACATGGGCATGCTCGGCACGGTGATGAACTGCCTGGCCCTCCAGGACTTCCTGGAGAAGGAAGGCATCGAGACCCGGGTGCAGAGCGCCATCACGATGGCCCAGGTCGCCGAGCCGTACATCCCGCTGCGGGCGATCCGGCACCTGGAGAAGGGCCGCGTGGTCATCTTCGGCGCGGGCGCCGGCATGCCGTACTTCTCCACCGACACGGTGGCCGCGCAGCGGGCGCTGGAGATCCACGCCGACGTGGTGCTGATGAGCAAGAACGGCGTGGACGCGGTCTACACCGCCGACCCGCGGATCGACCCGACGGCGAGCAAGCTCGACTCGATCACCTTCTCCGAGGTGCTGCGCCGCAACCTGCGGGTGGCCGACGCCGCGGCCTTCAGTCTCTGCATGGAGAACGGCCTGCCGATGCTGGTCTTCGGCGCGCAGGGCGACGACACGATCGTCCGTGCCGTCAGCGGTGAGAAGATCGGCACGCTGATCACCGCCTGAACGGCCCGGTCGAGCCGGCAGCGGTCCTCCGACAGCACAGCAGCAGCACAGCCCACCACGAGCTACAGAAGGAGGCGAGGAGACCGGTGATCGACGACACCCTCCTCGAGGCCGAGGAGAAGATGGAGCGTGCCATCGAGCACGCCAAGGAGGAGTTCGGCGGGATCCGTACCGGTCGCGCCAACGCCGCCATGTTCTCCCGGATCGTGATCGACTACTACGGCACCCCGACCCCGCTGCCCCAGATGGCCTCCATCGGGGTTCCCGAGCCGCGCATGGTGATCATCAAGCCGTACGACAACTCGCAGCTCGGTGCCATGGAGAAGGCCATCCGCGACTCGGACCTCGGGGTCAACCCGAACAACGAGGGCAACCAGCTGCGCATCCTGCTCCCGCAGATGACCGAGGAGCGGCGCCGCGAGATGATCAAGGTCGCCCGGCACAAGGGCGAGGAGGCCAAGGTCGCCGTCCGCAACATCCGGCGCAAGGGCAAGGAAGAGCTGGACCGCCTGGTCAAGGACGGCGAGGTCGGCGAGGACGAGGGCCGGCGCGCCGAGAAGGACCTGGACGACCTGACCCAGCGCTGCGTCGCCACGGTCGACGAGTTGGTCAAGCACAAGGAGAACGAGCTGCTCGAGGTCTGAGCGCTCGTACCCACCGCGGACGGCACCGGTGCCGCCGCTCCGACGACGACTTCGGGCCCGACCTCGGCTCCCCGGCGGCTCCGGCCGGACGGGGGGCCGACCGGGCCGCCGGGAGCCGCCGCCGTCGGGGCGGCGGCGCCGGTGCCGCCGTCGTGGGTGGGTGATCGTCCGCCGTGCCGGCTTCCCGGGTGCAGTAGGCTCGGCACGATTCCCGGCCACCACCGGATGAACGGCGGGAATCGGCCGGCCGTCGGGCCGGTCAACCGGAGCAGTCGCGCCTGTAGGGGATGGTTTTGGTCTTGCGTCATGTGGCGGCACTCGCATCGCGTACCGGTGCGTGATGTCCCACCCCGACCCCTACGGCACGGCCGAGCCGGGCGGCTGGGACCGCCCCGAGCGTCCGGCGGCGCTGCCCTGGCCCGACACCGATCTTGAGCCGGGCCGCTGGCACCGGCCCGGCGCGCCGGAGGCCCACGCCGAGCCGCGGACCCGTCCCGCCGCCGACCCGTACGCCCGACCCCGCCCGGACAACGGGTTCGACGCGCCGCGCGGTGGCCGCCCCCACGACGGGGGGCCCGGCTACGGCGGCGGACCCGGCGCCCCGCCCGGCTACGGTGCGGAACCCGGCCACCGGCCCGACCACCCGATGCGCTTCGCCGGCCCGGCCCGCGACGGCGACCCGGCCGACGACCGCCGCTACCGCGACGAGGGTCTCGGCGGCCCGGACCCGCGCGGCCGGCTCCAGGACGGCGGGCCGTACGCGACGGCCTACGACCGGCCCGGGGAGCGTGGCTACGACCTGCCCGGGGAGCGTGGCTACGACCGGCCCGGGGAGCGTGGCTACGACCGGCCCGGGGAGCGTGGCTACGACCGGCCCGCGGAGCGTGGCTACGACGGGTCGGGCGGCACCGGCTACGACGATCCCGGGGATCGTCCCTACGACCGGCCGGTCCGCGACGACGCCCCGCCGGATCGGGACGGACCCGAGCGGTGGCGCCCCGACGGGCCGGGTGGGGACTACCCGACGGCCCAGATCGCGCCGGTGCGCGACGAGCCGATCGCCGCGCGGCCGGCGGCCGGGGACGAGCCGGCGCCGGCGGGCCGCCGGACCCGGGGCCGGCGCCGGGCCTCGGCCGACCGGCCGCCGACCACCCAGCCGGCGACCGGCCGGGCCGGGCGTAACCTGCCCGCCGCGATCGGGGTCGGGCTGGCCCTCGGCGCGGCGATCGTGCTGCCCCTCTTCTTCTACCTGCCGGCGTTCCTGGCGGTGGTCGCCGCCGCGGTGGGGATCGGCATCTGGGAGATGGCCCGCGCGGTGCGGCGCGGCGGCGCCCACCCGCCGCTGGTGCCGCTGATCGCCGGCGGTGTGCTCACCATCGCCCTGGCCTGGTTCGCCGGGCCCGACGCGCTCAGCCTCGGCCTGCTGGTCACCGTGCTCGGCACGATGATCTGGCGGCTCGGCGACGGCCCGGGCAACTACCAACGCGACCTCACTGCGGCCACCCTGATCGCGGTCTACGTGCCCTTCCTTGGCGGCTTCGCGGCGATGCTGGCCGCCGCGCCGGACGACGGGCACCTGCGGGTGCTGGTCACCCTGATTGCCGTGGTGCTCTCCGACACCGGCGGGTACGCGGCCGGCGTGGCCTTCGGCAAGCACCCGATGGCCCCGAAGATCAGCCCGAAGAAGTCCTGGGAGGGCTTCGCCGGTTCGGTCACCGCGGCCGCGGCGGGCAGCGCCCTGCTGCTCTGGCTGCTGCTCGACGTGGCCCCCTGGTGGGGCGCCGTGTTCGGGCTGGCGATCTCCGGCGCGGCCGTCCTCGGCGACCTGGCCGAGTCGATGATCAAGCGGGATCTCGGGGTCAAGGACATGAGCAACCTGCTGCCCGGGCACGGCGGGCTGATGGACCGGCTCGACTCGATCCTGTTCGCGGTGCCGACGGCGTACCTGCTGCTGGCGGTCCTCGTGCCGATGGCGGGCTGAGGCGTGAATCACGCGGGCGGGAGCGCATCCGCCGGCCGGTCGGGGCCGATTCAGGACCTACGGACGGGTGCGTCCCGCTTCCGGCGTGTCAGACTGGACGCGCCATGACGAGCCTCCCCCTGATTTCCGTGGACCCCGACGCCCGTGGTCGCCGCCCGGCGATGCCGCCCCGTCACCTCGCCGACCTGGACCTGCCGGGCCGGCAGGCCCTCGTCACCGAGCTGGGGGAGCCGGCGTTCCGCGCGAAGCAGATCTCCAACCACTACTTCGGCCGGCTGGTCCGGGACCCGGAGCGGATGACGGACCTGCCGGCCGCGTCCCGGCAGCGGCTGGCCGGCGCAATGCTGCCCGCCCTGCTCACTCCGGTCCGCGAGCTGGCCTGCGACGACGGCGCGACCCGCAAGGCACTCTGGCGGCTGCACGACGGCTCGCTGGTGGAGAGCGTGTTGATGGGCTACCCGGACCGGGTCACCGTCTGCATCTCCAGTCAGGCCGGCTGCGGCATGGCCTGCCCGTTCTGCGCCACCGGCCAGGCCGGGCTGACCCGCAACCTCTCCACCGCGGAGATTGTCGACCAGGCGGTCTACCTGGCCGGGGTGGCCGCCTCCGGGGCGGTCGCCGGCTCGCCGCCGCGCCTGTCGCACGTGGTGTTCATGGGCATGGGCGAGCCGCTGGCCAACTACTCGCGGGTGGTGGCGGCGATCCGCCGGCTGGTCGCGCCGGCCCCGGAAGGGCTCGGCCTGTCCCAGCGGCACATCACCGTTTCCACGGTCGGCCTGGTGCCGGCCATCCGCCGACTGGCCAGCGAAGACCTCTCAGTGACCCTTGCGTTGTCGCTGCACGCCCCCGATGATGAGCTGCGCGACGAACTCGTCCCGGTCAACCAGCGCTGGAAGGTGTCCGAGGTGCTGGATGCGGCGTGGGACTACGCGGCCACGACGGGGCGTCGCGTGTCGATCGAGTACGCGATGATCAAGGACGTGAACGACCAGCCGTGGAGAGCCGATCTGCTCGGGCGGCTGTTGGCCGGCAAGTTGGCCCACGTGAACCTCATCCCGCTCAACCCGACTCCGGGCAGCCGCTGGGACGCCAGCCCGAAGCCGGTCGAGCGGGAGTTCGTCCGGCGGTTGCGCGACGCCGGGGTGTCGACCACGGTGCGGGACACCCGGGGGCGCGAGATCGACGGCGCGTGTGGCCAACTCGCCGCCGCCGAGGACAGCGACACCGACCCCCGCACCGCGACGGCGTAGCGGTAGAGACCAGGAGACATAGTGGCGAGTCAGGGTCAGCGTTTCCGGCGTAAGGCGCTCCGCCGGGGATACAAGGTCGACGAGGTCGACGCCTTCCTGGACCGGGTGGAGGCGACGCTCGCCGGTCAGCCGGTCGGCGCGCCCGTGGCCTCCCAGGAGGTCCACGACGTCGTCTTCCGGGTCCGGTTCAACGGCTACGACGAGTGGCAGGTCGATCTGCACCTCGACCGGGTCGAGCGGCAGCTCGCCGAGCTGGAGGAGCGCGGCGCCGCCCCCGGCGGGCGTGGCGGCGACCCGCGGCTCGCCGACCGGATGGGCCCGCCGATGCGCGACGACCGTGGCCTGTCGCCGGTGCCGCAGCCCCCGATGCCGCCCCGGCAGATGCCCGCGCAGCCCGGCCCGCCCGACCGGTACGGCAACCGCTACGACGAGCCCACCGGCGCCTTCGCCGGCGGCTACGACGCCCCGCGCGGCGGCTACGACGCGCCCCGCGGCCCCGGTGGTCCCGGCCCGATGGGCCCGGGCGGTCCCGGCCCGATGGGGCACGGCGGGCCGCCGCCGCGCGGCCTGCCGCCGGGCCCGGCCGGCTACGGCCAGGAGGAGCGGTTCGACGGGTTCGAGGCCGGCCGGCACGGGCGCGCCGACATGACCGCCGAGATCCGGATGCCCGAGCGGGACCCGCGCGATTCCCGCGACCCGCGTGGCCGCGGCCCGGCCGGCCCGCCGCCGCTGCCGCAGCAGGGCTTCGGCCCGGAGCAGGGCTACGGCCCCGGCCCGGGGATGCCGCCCGGCCCGCCGCCGATGGCCGGTCCGCCGATGGTGGGGCCGCCGATGGCCGGCCCGCCCGGCAGCGACCTCTACCGGGTCGACCAGATCCGGCGCAGCTTCCAGGTGCGCCGCTTCGGCAGCGGGTACGACCCGGACCAGGTGGACCGGTTCTTCGAGGCGCTGCTCGGTGGCATGCAGGGCCGCAATCAGATGCCGGTGAACCCGAAGGACCTGGACACGCTGCGCTTCGGGCTGGTGCCCGGCGGCTACTTCGAGGCCGAGGTCGACGCCGCGCTCAAGGACGTGCAGGACATCCTGCTGGGCCGCTGAGCCCACCGACGACGACGAGGGCCCGTCCCCGTGCGGGATGCTGTTGGTTAATTTGGGTTCTGCGTGACGTCGGCCTTCAAGACCTGGTTGTGGTCTTGAAGGCCGACGTTTTCGTATTGGGGTGGGTTGC